>JBBSGS010000144.1:0-6895 GCA_038253875.1 Chthoniobacterales bacterium | reverse complement strand
TTACTCGGCATGAGTGATCTCCACGAAAACATCCTCCAGGGTGGCCTTGCGCTGCGATAACTCCCGCACCGCCCATTTTCGGTCGCTCGCCAATTGAAAGACTTCCGGCCGTACATCTGCGCCTGCTTCCACCCGGAGGGAGAAAATTTTCCAATCGCCTTCAGTCGTTAGGCTGACATCCTTCACACCTGCCACCTTTTTCAACTCTTCCACGCCGCTGTCCGAGCCGGTCTTTGCCTCCAGCACCATCCCGCTGGAGGTGCGCATTTGGTGGAGCAGATTCTCCGGCGTGTCGCAGGCTTCGATCCGACCTTTGTTGATGATGATGACCCGGCTGCAAGTCATCTCGACCTCCGGCAAGATATGGGTGGAAAGGAGAATGGTGTGCTGGCGTCCAAGGTTCTTGATCAGGTCGCGCACCTGCCGGATCTGGTTCGGGTCCAATCCGCTCGTCGGCTCATCGAGAATGAGCAGATCCGGTTCGTGCACGAGCGCGTCCGCCAGACCGACGCGTTGACGGTAGCCTTTGGAAAGCGTGCCGATTAACTTTTTCTCCACGTCTTTCAAGCCGCACAGCTCCTTGACGTCGCCGACGCGTTCCTTGATCCGCCGATGCGCGACGCCTTTCAAGGTGGCGCGATAGTCGAGATACTCTGTCACCCGCATGTCATTATAGAGGGGCACGTTTTCGGGCATGTAGCCGAGGTGGGCGCGGGCTTCGAGCGACTTCTCGAAAATGTCGAAACCGGCGACCGAAGCGCGGCCGGAGGTGGGCGGCATGAAGCTCGAAAGGATGCGCATGGTCGTGCTTTTGCCGGCGCCGTTAGGCCCGAGAAAGCCCATGATCTCTCCTTTGCCGACCTCGAAAGTCAGATCGTCGATCGCGGTTTGCCCGGCATAGCGCTTGGTAAGATTTTGGACCTTGATCATCTTGCGGTGAGTTTTTTACTGACAGCGCCAACGCCCGAAGCGTTGGCAGTTTCTTCAAAAAATATTTCAGCGCGCCTGCAAATTTACCGTCTCGACACGCCGGCTGCGCCCGTCGCGACCAATGATCCCCACCGCCAGGTCGACACTCGATCCCGTGTCCGCTTTGGAAAGCACGCTCTCGGCTTGCTTGACTGAATTTACCGGGGATTTTCCGATCTTATAGATTACCAGGCCACGCTCGATCCCGACCTGATCGGCCGGGCTGTCGGGCTCGACGGCGCTGACCAAAACGCCCTGGCCTGCGACATAACTGAGGGCGTCGGCCAGCTCAGGAGTTAAATCCTGAAGCTGCAAGCCGAGGAGGCGATCGGCGTTGGACGAGCCGGTTTCTTCGCCGGTCGCGCCTGGTTTGGGCGGCGGCTGTTTTTCGGCGATTTTTTTGAACTGCTCGACGTTTTGCCTAACGACATCGGCAGGGATGGCGAAGCCGAGCCCTTGAGTGGGGATGCCTTGAGGAGTGAACGCCATTTTCGCGGAGCTGATCCCGACGAGCCGGCCGGAGAGATCGATCAACGGACCGCCGCTGTTCCCGGGATTGATCGCGGCATCGGTTTGGAGGAGGTCGTGATAATCGATATCCTCGATCGTGATCTCGCGTTTCGTTCCGCTGAGCACGCCGCGGCTTATTGAGGTGCCATAGCCGAGCGCGTTACCGACGACGATGACAGTCTGGCCGAGCAGATTCGGCGAGATGTCGTGCAGGTTGACGAAGGGAAGCGGCTTGTCGCTATCGATTTTGATGAAGGCGAGGTCTTTCTTCGCGTCACCGGTGATGTAGCGAGCTTTGAAGCTTTTGTTGTCGCTCGTGATGACCTCGATTTTGAGATCGGCGGCCCGTTCGACGACGTGTTCGTTCGTGACAATGTAGCCGGCGGGATCGACGAGAAAACCGCTCCCGAGGCTTTGCAGGGTCTGGCGGATCTCGCGCGGACGGCGGTTACGATAGTTGCCGAAGAATTGCGCCGCGAAATCATCGAAGGGATCGCGGACCTGCCGCCTAACGACACGCTCGGTATTGATGTTGACGACCGCGGGGAGGACTTTGGCGACGGCGAGAACGGCCGGTTCCGAAGCAGGGTCCGGCGGAGGGTTCTCGCCTTGAACGGACGCAGCGATCGCAATGGAAATGGCGGCGAGTTGTAGACGCCGCCCTCTGGGCGACGCGAGGGGGACGATAGAACATGAGGAGCGGCCGACGCTGAAACCCGCGCTTCGCAGAGCGAAGCGTCTAGAGGTTGCGATCAAGGTTCTCACGGTTTTCATCCCCGAAGTTGCCTAACGACTTCGGGCGGTATCACTGGATTCGTAGACCTCTCTGCTGTCATGCTCGGCGACTCATTTTGCAGGCGAACATCCGGGCGCGTCCCGGACTGTCAACTTGCCCGCGAGCCAAACGCTTGCAGAGTTGAAGGGAGATGCGTCCCTCGTTCGCGATTCGTGGAAACCTCGATTTGATCGAGCAAAATTACCGGCTTTGGCAGCAGGATCCCACTTCTGTCGACGGTAGCTGGGGCGCGTTTTTTGAAGGCTTCGAGCTGGGCGACACGCCATATCGCAACGGCGCCGCCGCGACGACTGTCCCGCGCGAGGAAACCAAAGAGAGCCCACTGCAAACGCGCATCGACGGCCTGGTCTACGCCTACCGCACTCTCGGACACACGATCGCGCGGGTAAATCCCCTGGCCGAGAAGCGCCCGGAAAATCCGCTTCTCACCCTGCGCGAGCTCGGCTTCAGCGAAAAGGATCTCGATCTCAAAGTCTCGTCCAAATTTTTTCTCGACGACAAAAAAATGACCCTGCGGGAGATGATCGCGCACCTCGAAGAAATTTACGCGGACGCGATCGGGACGGAGTTTCAGCACATCCAGAACCCACGGATTCGTAATTGGGTGCGCGACCGGATCGAGGCGCGGCCAACGAAGCATCATGCTTCGACCGAGGTGGAAGTCGCGCTCCTGCGGCTGCTCCTCGAGTCGGAAGCGTTCGAGATATTTTTGCACACGCGCTACGTCGGGCAGAAACGCTTTTCGCTCCAGGGCGCGGAATCGCTCATGGTGATTCTGGACACGATTCTGCATCGCTGTCCGGGCGACGGAATCGAGGAGATTTGCATGGGGATGGCGCATCGCGGCCGACTCAATGTGCTCGCGAATTTTCTCCAGAAATCGCTCAAGCTTCTCTTCACCGAGTTCAGCACCAACTACCTGCCCGACCTCGTCGCGGGAGATGGCGACGTGAAGTATCACCTCGGTTATCGCACGGTGCGCAAGCTCGCTTCCGGAGTGGAAATCGAGATTCGGCTCGCGGCCAATCCGAGTCATTTGGAAGCGGTCGATCCGGTCGTCGAGGGTATCGCGCGCGCGCGCCAGCGCATTCGCGGCGACACCGAGCATAGGCGGAAAGTATTGCCGCTGCTCGTGCATGGCGACGCGGCTTTCGCCGGTCAGGGTATCGTCGCGGAAACCCTCAACATGTCGCAACTGCATGGCTACAGCACCGGCGGGACCGTGCACGTGGTCGTGAACAACCAGATCGGTTTCACCACTCTGCCGGAAGATGCGCGCTCCTCGATGTATGCGACCGACATCGCGAAGATGATCGAGGTGCCCATTTTTCACGTGAATGGAGACGACCCGCTCGCCGTCCGTTTCGTCACCGAGACAGCGCTCGATTTCCGCCAGGAATTCGGGCGCGACGTCGTCGTCGATATGTATTGCTACCGGCGTTACGGACATAACGAGGGCGACGAGCCCCTCTTCACCCAGCCCGATCTCTACGCGAAAATAGCGAAGCGGCCTTCGGTTGCGCAGCTCTACAAAAAGGAGCTGGTCGAGAGCAACGTGCTCAGCGCTGAAGCGGCGGCGAAGTTGGAAAAGGATTTGCAAGACCGGCTCGAAGGCGCGCTCGAAGAAGTGAAGGCAGAGGAAGAAATGCCTGGCGACCGCAAGGATCGTTTCAACGAATCGACCGCGGTTTTTCAGCCCGGTTATTCGGGCAAATCCGGGCCGACCGCGATCACGCCGACGATGTTGCAGCAAATCGTCGAAGGTCTCACGCGCGTGCCTGAAGACTTCAACGTCCTCCCCAAAGTGAAACGCATCACGATCGATCGGCAGCGCGAAGTGTACGCGGCCGGCGGCCCCTACGACTGGGGATTTGCCGAGGCCCTCGCCTTCGGTTCGCTCCTCCTCGAAGGAATTCCGGTGCGGCTTTCCGGTCAGGATAGCCGGCGCGGGACCTTCAGCCATCGGCACGCTTTTCTTTACGACGCGAAAAGCGGGAAGCCGTATTTGCCTCTCCTGCACCTCGGCCCGAACCAGGCGCGCATTTGCATTTACAACAGCCTGCTTTCAGAGGCGGCGGTGCTCGGCTTCGACTACGGCTACGCGCTCGATTACCCGAATATGCTCTGCCTTTGGGAAGCGCAGTTCGGCGATTTCGCGAATGGCGCGCAGACCATCATCGATCAATTCATCGTCTCGGCGGAATCGAAATGGCAGCGACCGAGCGGGATCGTGCTCCTCCTGCCCCACGGCTACGAAGGCCAGGGCCCGGAACATTCGAGCGCGCGCCTCGAGCGCTTCCTGCAATTGTGCGCGGAAGACAATATTCAGGTCTGCAACCTCACGACTTCGGCGCAGTATTTTCACGTGCTGCGCCGGCAAATGAAGCGCGACTTCATCAAACCGCTCATCATCATGACGCCGAAAAGCCTGCTCCGCTCCGAGCAGGCGACGTCGCGCACGGAGGATTTCACTAAAGGCGCTTTCGCGGAGATTCTCGGTGCGCCGGAAGCGGGGCCGCCAGAAAAAGTCGAGCGCGTGATCTTTTGCTCCGGGAAAGTTTATTACGACCTTCTCGCACATCGGGAGACGAAAAAAATCACCACCGCCGCCATTGTTAGGCTGGAGCAGCTTTATCCGCTGGCAGAAGAGAAGCTGAGCCAGA
This sequence comes from Chthoniobacterales bacterium, assembly GCA_038253875.1. Classification (GTDB taxonomy): domain Bacteria; phylum Verrucomicrobiota; class Verrucomicrobiia; order Chthoniobacterales; family UBA10450; genus Palsa-1392. The sequence continues at coordinate 1,957 of JBBSGS010000144.1, read as the reverse complement.
TCCTCGCGCCCTTTTCGCAGACGCAAAAATTCGTCTGGTGCCAGGAAGAGTCGCAAAACATGGGCGCGTGGAGTTACATCGAGCCGCGCCTGCGGGTATTGTTAGGCGGGGAGATCGCCTATGCCGGCCGGAACGCGAGCGCGAGTCCCGCGGTCGGCGCGCTCGCCGTGCACAAGCGCGAACAGGCATGCGTGATCAACGAGGCCTTCGGCATCTAGCTCCACACGCGCCAGCGGATCGGACGGAGGCACCTGCTTCCGTAGGTCCAGTTTCTACTTTGCCCTTGCACATTCACTTGCACCTACACCCGATTCCGAAGTGCAAGTGTAAGTGAAAGTGTAGGAATAAAGTGAGAGCCTGGACACGCAGAAGCGCGTCCCTCCGGTCACAGCATCAAGTGCCGTGAGAAAAACTCCACCGCTTGTTGCCGGACTTTTTCGTTCGCCGCGGTGCTGAAATCATGGCCTTCGCCGGGATAAAACTGCTTCTCAAACGGGTCGTGATGCGCGCGGAGGTAGGCGAGCAGTGGTTCCGTGTATTTCTCGTTAGGCACGCGCTCATCGGCGGTGCCGTGAATCACCAGTAGCGGCGGCAGGGGCTCTCGCGTCGGCCCTTCCGGATGTCCATGCCAGAACCCGCCCGCTTCTGCCACGACCGCGCCGATCGAGCCGTCGCGCCGCGCCGTTTCGATGGCGGCAAACGCGCCTAACGAATAACCAAAGATGCCGATCTTCGGCACGTCGGGTCGCAGCGCATGCACCCACTTAACCGCGTCCTGCACTGTCCCGAGCCAGGTCGGGAAGAGCTTGAGCAGCACCGCCTGCCGCGCGAACCACGTATGCGTGCGATCGAAGTAATGGACCTCGTAGGCCTCGTAGCCGGCGGTCGCGAGTCGTTGCGCGACGCGTGTCATTTCCGGGCCGTCGAAAAGCATTCCGCCCGCTCCGTGAAGGACCAGAATCGGGATGTGCCGCCCGGCTGCGGCCGGAGAGTAGACATCAACGCGAATCTTTTCACCACCGCTCGCGAAAGAACGCTGCGCCACCGAAAACGCGGCGGTCTGGGCGTGGCGCGCATTCGCGCAACCGCTCCAGCCGAAGAGGCCGACCAGGAACAAAACGACTCGACTCAGGATTCGCAGCGGCGTTCGATACATCTACGATCTATACGCTGAGCGGATGCGGTCTCCAGCTTGCGCCCTGTGCTGAGTTGGCGGTTGTTGTTAGGCGATGAGCGCAGCCGATCACGTTTTCACTCTCGGCATCGAAGAGGAATTCCAAATCATCGATCCGGAAACGCGCGAATTGCGTTCCCACATCCAGCAAATTCTCGGCGAAGGCAAGGTGACGCTGAAAGAACAGATCAAGCCGGAGATGCATCAATCGGTCGTCGAGCTCGGCACCGATGTCTGCGTCGACATTCACGCCGCGCGCGAGCAGGTCATCCGCTTGCGCAGCGAGCTCGCCGCGATGGCGGGACGCAGCGGGCTGAAGATCGCTTCCGCCGGCACGCACCCGTTCTCACACTGGTTCGACCAGCACATCACGGAAGGGGAACGCTACGCGACCATCGTAAGGGATTTGCAGCAGGTCGCGCGGGCCAACCTCATCTTCGGACTGCACGTGCACGTTGGCATTCCCGATCGCTCCACCGCGATCCATGTGATGAATCAGACCCGTTATTTTTTGCCGCACCTTTACGCGCTCTCGACCAACTCGCCCTTCTGGGTCGGCCGCAATACCGGCTTGAAGGGTTATCGCTTAAAAGTGTTCGAGCGCTTCCCCCGCACCGGCACACCGGACGCGTTCGAGAGCCTTTCCGAGTACGAGGATTTTCTCAAGCTGCTCATCAAAACCGGCTGCGTCGATAATGCGAAAAAGATCTGGTGGGATATCCGGCTCCATCCGTTTTTCGACACGCTCGAGATCCGGATTTGCGACGCCCAATCGCGGGTCGA
>JBBSGS010000143.1:0-7061 GCA_038253875.1 Chthoniobacterales bacterium | reverse complement strand
TGAGCCGGTTCTCCGCACTCGGAGCCGCGTTGTTTTTGCTCGCGGTGCAGGCCTCGGCGCTGGCGCATTCCACGCTCGATCGCTCGGAGCCGAAGGACGGCGCGGTCTTAAAGGTTTCGCCTAACGAACTAAGGATGTGGTTCACTGAACCGATTAAGGCCGGCCTGAGCAGCATCGAGGTTCGGAACGAGGCAGGGAAGCAAATCGACCGGCGCGACTTGCATCCCGATAAGGAGGAATCAACTCTGGTGCACCTTTCCTTGTCGGCGGATCTGCGCCCCGGCGTTTACAAAGTCAGCTGGAGTGCCGTCGCCCAAGATTTGCACGTGAGCAAAGGCAGCTTCGGCTTCCGCGTCTCTCCCTAACGAACGTTGGATCGCAGCGCCTTTCTGTAGACGCCGCCCTCTGGGCTACTCGGGAACGAGGCAGGCTTGCAAACAACGCTTCCTGCCGCGCCTTCGCAGAGCGAAGCGTCTACAGAGACACCTCGATCGCGTCGGATGACTTCTTCGGCCAGGGAGAACTCCACGCCGGGATTGGGGAAAATGGTGACGCCGTTCGCCGGGAATGTCTATGGGTGTTCTATCTGGTTCAGTTTCATCTCAAGCGCGAAATTATTGGCGATGCCCTCGCGCACAGCCCAGACTTTGCCGAGCGGCCCTTGCGGGAGTTTGAGATCAGTCCATTGACCGTGAATTTGCTGGATCGCGAGGGTGGTCGCTCCGTAGTATTCCAACTGCTCGCCGGCCACTTCAATATAAGGGAAAGAGAGAGCCATGGTCCCGTCCGCGATCTGATAAATGAGCACATTAACGACGACGGAAGTAGTCGGATCGATGTGGCCGAGCGAGTTATATCCAGCGATCCTGGCATCCCGGGCACGCTGCAGCGCGTATTTATCGTAGGCCCCGCCGAGATCGGAATGGATCACTCTTGCTCCGAAAATATGCGCGCCACTTAATCGCCCCCGCACCGCGATCCATCCTTCGACCGGAGAGGCAAGGAGATGTTTGTAGAGCGTAGGACTGATGGTCCTTTTCAGCACTCTTAGCGGGAAACCAGGGATCTCGGTGACGGTCCGAATCTTCTCGGGTGCCGGAGCCGCCAAGGTGTCGCCAAGGCACGCGATGAGCAGGAGGAGAGCGGTAATAATTCTGATGCAACCATTATAGCGGGGCGAGATTTAAGCGCCAGAAAAAATTGTCTGCGCCCGATTAACTCGGCGTTCTTTCCCCGCTTAAAGGCGCTTCCTCGGCGGTCGAGCCGCCGCTGAATCCGCTGGCGCCAGCAGCTCGAACGTCCGCAACAAAGGCGCCAGGTCGATCACCGCATTGGCCGCTGACTTTAAAACGTTCCCCAGATTCTGGGTCACCGAAGCTACCTCCACGCGGATCCCGCGCCGGCGCAGCTTCGTCGCGAGAAACGCGAAATCCGCATCGCCGGTTACAAGGATGACTACCTCCGGCCGCATCTCGGCGGAGAGTTCCAGCGCGTCGATTGCCATCATTACATCCACGTTCGCTTTGTAATGACCCTCTTCCGCCGGGGCCCCGTCCTTGGTTATGACCATGAACCCGTTCGAGCGCAGCCAATGAATAAACTTGTTCTTCTTATCCCGCTCCTCCTGCCAGAGCGGGATCGCCGGCGGCAGCCCCGCATATACGACCATCTCAATCAGCTCGCGCCCCGTTTCCGCGCCGGCCAGAAACTCGCGTAGTCGCAACCAATCGAGCCCGCGCCCGGCGGTGCGCACGGAGCTTCCGACATTCGATTCATCCACCAGCACCAAAAGCCGGGCGCGCGCGGAATCGTCTGAGCCTTTTCTTCTCATGTCGTCGCGAATGAACTAACGGGAAAAAGAGAGCCGCAGGATCCTCCCGAATCCTGCGGCTTCAATTAGCGTTCCCGTTAGGAATCAATCGTTGTCGTCGTCGACGACAACGCGGTTCACGATCTGCGTCTCACCGTCGCGATCGTAATAAACGTGTACCCGAGCACCTGGTCGGATCATGTTGGCTTCGATCTCGCGCCCAGCTTTGTTCACGTAATGCACCGTCTTGCCCAGTGCATAACTGATCGGATCCGTCACGCCGACCCGGCGCACCACGATCGTCTTCCCTGGCTCAAAGGTTGAGACCGTGCCATCGGTGGAAGTCGTGGTGGTTGTGGTTTGCGACGCTCCCGTTGCCGCATCGGTCGAGGTGGATTGAGTCGTCGTACTGCTGGTCTGCGCAAACGCCAGCGGCGCCACTGCCGCGCATGCCAAAACTAATAGTGTTTTTTTCATATAGGTCCTTGTCTTGTTCGTTGGATGGATACGCCTTTGATTCGTGTCGTGAGGAGGGTACGGATGGATCGTCGGGCTGCGCGACCGGAAAATTCCTCCGGCGGTCGAACACGGAAACGAGGATGGCGAGCAAAAGCCGCGGATCCCGGCTGTTTGGGACTCAGCCGTCCGCTTCCAAGCTGGCCGTTCCAACAAGGACCGATCGCAGCGCTCGGAAGGTCGTTATTTTCCCGCCTTTTTTTTGTTCGCCTTTGCGAGCGCGAGCCGCTCGGTCTTCTTGCGACGGGCTGCGCGTTTCCTAACGTTATCTCTGCCTTGGCTGTTTCCCATAAGGCGTTAACACTCATCCGACCTCGGTCACTTCCCAAGCAGTTTCCGCGGCGCCGAATGAGAATTTTCCGCCGTCGATGCTCCACCCCGCGATCGTGCTACAAAAAGTCCTCCCAATCCGGGTCGAGCGCGCTCCCCGTGCTCGAAAGAAAAGGCCACCAATGGGGAACAAAAGGTGCTTATATGCTTATAATTACCATAATGAGGTGCGGCTGGAGCGCCAAACACCCAAAAAAAAATCCGAAGCTACTTATGAAATTGATTCGAAATCTAATCCTCGCACTTACCTGTTCCAGCGCGCTGGCCTCTTTGCCGGCTTTCGCCGAACCGGAGCCTTCCCCCACGCCGCACGAAGAACCCAGCGCCACACCGCACACAGAGCCGGGCGACGAAGCCGGTCACGACGGCAATCACGATGGCGACGACGACCAGGGGAACGACGATGGCGATGGCGATTTGAGTCTTCATGGAATCTACCAAGGCACGACCTCGACCGGCGCACTCGTGGTTTTCTACATCGAGTCAAATACCCACGTGCAGATCAACCTGCTCGACGTTACCGGGCAAGAGATCGGTGTCGCCGAAGGCACGCTGACGAACGGGACTTTTGCTCTGACCCTGACCAACGGCCAGGCCATCAGCGGCAACGCGACCGAGGATGCCATCGCTGTGACTCTCGCCGGAGAACCGTTTACCGCGGAGCATGTGGACCCCTTTGGCGCGGGCTCGTCGATCGGCGGGCGTTACGTCGGCACCGCGCACGGCCCGACAGGGGATAGCAGGGTGATGTTTATCCTCAACGCGAATAATCATATCGTGATGGTGCAGATCTCGGACGCCGGCCGGAGCGGTGGCTTCGGCACGGTGACCGCGCCGGTCGCACCAGCGACGGCCTTCACCTTCACTCTCACTAAATCCATCGGCAGTACCAGCCCGATCACCGGCAGTTTCACGATCGTAGATGGGGTGTTCAGCGGCAGCTTTACCACGAGCGCGGGGACCTACACAGTCACGTCGTTCAGGGAGTCCCTCGCCAATCACATGGCGAACATCTCGACGCGCGGTCTGGTCGGCCCAGGCCAGGGACAGTTGATTGGCGGGTTCATTATCACCGGGGGACCGAAAATGGTCATGATCCGCGCGCTCGGTCCATCGCTGGCGGCCGCGGGAGTCTCGCCGGTGGTCGCAAATCCGTCGCTGCAGTTGTTCTCAGGCGGGCGGTTGCTGGCGTCGAACGACGATTGGGGGACCAACGCGAATGAGGCGCAGATTACAGCAAGCACTATCGCGCCGACCGATGCACTGGAGTCGGCGCTGCTCGTCCGTCTGGAGCGGGGTGCGTACACCACAATAGTTACGAACGACGACGGCTCGACGGCCATCGCTCTCGTGGAAGTGTACGAGCTGGGATTCGAGTAGCTCTCGCACCGAAAGTTCGCAAAGCTCCGCGCCGGGTTTCGGCGCGGAGTTTTTGCTCGCCGCAGCGCCATGAGCGTAAGGTCGATGCAAGCCGGCCGCAGTTCGTCTCAGCGCATCCGAATGCCCCGATCGCTCACGATGTCGAGGTAAGCTCGCAGGGCGACGGAAGAATTATCTTCTTTCCAGGCAATGCAGGATTCGCTCTTGACCGATGGCTGCAATTCGCCAAAGACGACGCTGTCGTGAGGAAGTTTCTTCGCCTGATCCGGCAGTAAAGCGACGCCCAGGCCGGCTCCGACCGCTCGAATGAGGGTTCGCTCGATATCGGCGTCTTGCAGCACTTTAGGGCTGAAGCCGACCTTGCGGCAGGTCTGCGTCAACCAGCGTCGATAGCCCGGATAACTCTCGGACATTCCGATGAAAAACATCGGCTTGAGTTCCTTGAGCCGGATAACCGATTTCCTCGCCAGCGGATTTTTCCTTGGAACGGCCGCGACGGTTTCATAAGAAGCGATCGGCCGGAATTGCAGGCCGCGCTCTTCAATAGGCGCTCGCAGCCCGACAAATCCCAAATCAATTTTGCCCTCCTCAAGGGCGCGGAATTGATCGCCGCACGTCATATCGAAGAGATTGATCGGGATCGTCGGAAACGATCGCTGGAAAGCAGCCAACGTCACCGGCAGGAGGTCGTAAAAGAGGTTCGCGACATAGCCGATATTGAGCGGCGGCGATCCGTGACGACTCGCGCTGCGGACGGACTCCACGATTTCCTCGCTCAGGTCGAGGACGCGTTTTGCATCGACCAGGAACGACGCGCCCTCCTGCGTGAGGCGGACGCCCCGCCTGCTGCGATCGAGGAGGCGCACCCCGAGTTCCTCCTCGAGGTCCTTGATCTGCCGGGTCAGCGACGGTTGGGCGAGGTGCAACTGTTGCGCGCCTTTGGTGAAGCTGAGCGCATCTGCGACCGCCACAAAATACCGTAAGTGACGAAGCTCCATAACCAGCATGACATGGTAGGCAGACTGGCTCGGGAGAATCAAATCGAAATCGTACCGCGGCGGATAGGACGCCTCTCGGACTATATCGGACGCGGCGCGACTGCAGTCTGGAGCGCACCGCTCTGTCAGCGCGAGCGCATCAGGCGTCATGCCCGCACGCCTCACATAGCCACGGGCTATCAGGATTGAAGAAACAAGGTATTAGCCGGCGGCGTCGGTTAAGGTATTGAAGGGTGTGAAAAAGAAACGCTACTTGCGGGCTCTACGGACCAGGCTCAAGCTGCCCGTTTGCCGCTGGGGATTTCTTTTCCTGGTATGGGGGCTCGCGCTCGTGGGGAGCGCACTGGACTTACCGGGCCCCTCCGCGGTGTCTGGCGACTCGACTCTTCCACAGGAGAATCGATCGTAGCATGGATCGTAAAGCGTCGGTGATCTGGAAAGGCACGTTGCGTGAGGGCGCCGGCACGATGACGACCGAAAGCGGCGTCCTTGCCGAGACGCAGTACTCCTTTCGCACCCGTTTCGACGGAGGCCGCGGCACTAATCCGGACGAGCTCATAGCCGCCTCGTTGGGCGGGTGTTTTTCGATGGCTCTCTCCAATGAGCTTGGGCTCGCCGGGTTGCACCCGGAGCGCATTGAGACCACGGCGACCGCCACGCTGGAAGATCTTGCCGCGGGATGGACGGTTACCCGGATTCAACTCGACGTGCGTGCCACCGTTCCCGATGCGTCGCAGGCAGCTTTCATGGATGCCGCCCTTCTCGCTAAAACAAAATGCCCCGTAGGCCGGCTGCTCAACACGAATATCAGCATGACCGCGAGCCTCAATTGAAGATCGGAGGATTTGGGAAAGCGATCAGTTCCAAAACATCGCGCGGCTAAAAACCAAATGAATAACACAACTTTAATCGCTGAGGAGCTGGATGTCACCGACCGGAGTGAGAGAAGCATCCCATTGAAGCGCCTCTTTTTTCGCCTGCCGCTGGAACGCATCAATTGGATAACCAGTTCCTTTCTTATCGGCACGCTGACTCTTACTTTGACCGCGGTCCCGCTCTATCTTTGGTTTTTCGGGCTCGATTGGTTTCAGGTCGCGCTCTTTTGTGCCATGCTGCTCGTTTGCGGATTTAGCGTCACCCTCGGCTACCACCGGCTCTTTTCTCACATGACTTTCCGGGCAAGTTGGCCGATCCGGCTTTTCACTCTTGTTTTCGGCGCGGGCGCCTTTGAGAACTCGGTCCTTATGTGGGCGAGCGAGCATCGGCGCCATCATAAACATGTCGACCACGACGAGGATCCCTACTGTATCTCGAAGGGTTTCTTCTTTGCGCACATCGGCTGGCTGCTTTTCAAACTCGACTCCGAAGAGCCATACGACAACGTGGCCGACCTGCAGAAGGACAAACTCATTTGCTGGCAGGACCGGCATGTGCAATCGATCGCCGTCCTGGTCAGCCTCTGTCTCCCGGCAATCCTTGGCTTTCTTTGGAATGGATGGCGCGGCGCTCTGGGCGCGTTCCTGATCGCGGGAGTGGCGCGCATCGTCGTGTTGCAACACTGCACTTTCCTCATCAACAGCGCCTGTCATACCATCGGACGACAGCCTTACTCGACCAAGTGCAGTGCGCGCGACTCAGTCCTGCTCGCCTTGTTCACTTTCGGCGAAGGTTATCATAACTATCACCACGAGTTTCAGCATGACTATCGCAACGGGGTTAAACCCTGGCAGATAGACCCAACCAAATGGGTTATCTGGACGCTTTCAAAGTTAAGACTCGTCCGGGATCTGCGTCGTGTTCCAGCCGCTAAAATTACCAGCGCCCAGAAAGCCACCCTCTCTGCTCTTCGGGTTGGCGAAGCGGCTTAGTGAATGCCACAACGAGAGTATCTTTCGCTTTTTCGTAAGATTCTGCGATAAGTGCATATGTCTTTGGAATCCTGCCCCACCTGCGGCTATGCTCTTTCAACTCTCGGAAATCATTGCCGTCATTGTCCGCCCTCCTTCACCGCGGCAACCTCCTCCAGG
>JBBSGS010000142.1:0-7101 GCA_038253875.1 Chthoniobacterales bacterium | reverse complement strand
GCGATCCCGCGCTGCAATCTCCGGGCGAGCGTTTCGACCCAGTCGAGGGCCGCAAGATTGAATTCTGTCTCGTAACCGCCGGGCGGCGGAGGCGGAATTTTCGTCAGGCGCTGGCGCAACCGTTCGTTCGTCACGGGGCGCCCGACAAAAGCGAAGCCCTCGGAAGTCCAGTCCACAAAATGCTCGCGCCAGACGCGCGCGTTGGATCCTCCAGTCGCGACGACCAAATGCACGGGCATGGCATCGAGCAGTTCGTTGGAAAAATAGACGCCGCAAAATGGCTCCATCTCCTCGAGCGATCCGCACCATTGTGTCTTCTCGGCAAAGAGCCGCAGCTCTGCTTGCTGACGCCGCTTCATAACGGCAAACGGCTCGACGATCCGATAGCGGAGCCCCGCGAAAAATTCCGGATCCTGAGCACGCGAAGCTTTCATGACATCGGTTGCGAATTCCCCGTGATGCGCTCCTTGCTCGACGATCACGAAATCGTTAGGCCGTGCAAGCGTTTCCCAGATTTCCGCAAATTGCGCGGCCATCATCTGGCCGAACAACGGACCTACGCTCACGCTCGTGAAATAGTCGCCGTGGCGCCCGATGGCGCAGCGGCCCGAGCTGTAATAGCCACGCTCGGGATGATAGAGAGCCTGTTCCATGAACCACGCGAACGAAACCGGCCCGTCGCGGCGAATCGTGTCGCGGATGAAAAGCACGAGATCTTGATGGGCGGCGGTCATTCTTGCGTTACTTAACCGCGCGATCCCTCCACTTCTCAACCGCGCCTTCTTCACTCCCATTTGGATTTTACCCGCTTTTGCCGCTAGGTTGCGCGCGTTCGCAAAAATCCGGGCTCTCGCCCACACGCCGCATGCCTGTTGATTATTTCATGCCCACGGAGCGTTCGTATGAGCAACGTGCCTGGTACGCCCGCCGTTGGTTTTACATCCCGGTGGGGCTGCTCGTGGTCGTTCTGCTTGCGGTGCTTCTCGCCTTTGTGCCGCTCGCGGCCACCCTCAACCAACAGGCCGCCAGTCTCGATCTCTCGCACCTCGAGAAGATGGAATCAGCCAGCGTGATCGTCGATCGCAACAACAAGATCTTCGGCCAGATCTACGTCGAGAATCGCGAGACCGTCCCTTACGACCAGCTCCCGCTAAATCTCGTCAACGCCATCATCGCGACCGAGGACAACAAGTTTTATCAGCACCATGGCTACGACCTGTTCGGGATCGCCCGCGCCGCGCTCAAGAACACGGCCGCGGGTCACGTGCGGCAGGGGGCGAGCACGGTGACGCAGCAACTGGCGCGCAACAGCTTCGAGCTCAAAGGCAAAACCTTTCGCCGCAAATTGCTCGAGATGTTCGTCGCCCGGCGGATCGAGGAAAATTTCTCGAAACAGAAAATCATGGAGCTCTACCTGAACCGGATTTATTTCGGCGGCGGGCTTTACGGGGCGGAGGCAGCGGCGCGCGGCTACTTCGATAAACCGGCGCGGGATATGTCGCTCGCGGAATGCGCCACGCTCGCCGGCCTGATCAAAAGCCCTAACAAATTATCGCCCTGGAGCGATCGCGCAGCCTCGCGCGAAGCGCGTAACTTCGTCCTCAGCCGCATGCTCGAGCTGGGCTTTGTCACCGCCGAGCAGTCCGAAAGCGCGCAGAGCGAAGATCTCATGATCGGCAACCGGCAAAACGCGCGCGGACAGAATTACGCGATCGATTACATCCGGCAGCAGGTCATCGCCGCGGTCGGCTGGGACCGGGCGATGAGCGACGGCTTCCGCATTCGCACGACGGTCGATTCGGATTTGCAAAATGCGGCCGAGAAATCGCTCCGGGCGCACCTCGACCAGGCGGAGCAGCATCCCGACTACGCTCACCAAACCTACGAGCAATACGCCGCCCTCCTGCGCGAAGCGCGCACAAACAAATCGCCTAACGAGAAAGCGACCGCTCCGCCGCCGCCCGAGTATTTGCAAGGCGCCCTGATCGCGCTCGATAACAAAACCGGCGGCATCCTCGCGCTCGTCGGCGGGCGCGATTTCGAGCATAACGAATACGATCGCGCGTTGCAGGCGCGGCGTCCTCCGGGCACGGCGATCACGCCCTTCGTCTACGCGGCCGCTTTCGAGAAGGGGCTGTATCCGGGGTCGATCGTGGAGGATTCCGCGCTCGATAATCGCACTGTCATGATCGGCGGCACCACCGGCATCCTCGGCGAATGGGGTCCAGAGCGGGAGGATAATCGCTACGAGGGCCCGATCACCGCGCGACAGGCGCTTGCCAGATCGAAGAACGGTTCGGCCGTGCGCATCGGCACTTCCGCCGGTCTCGAAAACGTCTCGCAGTTGATCCACACCGCTGGAGTGGAGACGAAGCTGCGGCCTTATCCTTCGACTTTTCTCGGAAGCAGCGAGATTTCCCTCGCCGAGCTGGCCCTCGCCTACACCATCTTCCCTAACGACGGCTGGCGACCGGCCTCCCCGCACATTCTCGACCGCATAGAGGACAGAGAGGGCCATGTGGTCTGGCAGGCGGAGGCCGCGCAGACGCGCACGCCGGTTTTAAAACCGGAGGTCGCCTCCGAGATTACTTCCTGCCTCACGGATGCTCTTACCGAGGGCACAGGAGAAGCCGCTTACCAGAAATATGGACTGAAGAAATTTCCCGCGGCGGGAAAGACAGGCACGGCCTACGACTTTACCGATGCCCTGTTCGCCGGCTACGACTCGGCGATCACCTGCGTGGTCTGGGCTGGTTTCGATAAGCCGCAAAGAATTTACCGGGGCGCTTTCGGTAGCGCGCTGGCGCTGCCCGTGTGGGTGGACTTGATGAATGCGTCCACCGCCCGCTACCAGCCGCAGCCGTTTCCCCTGCCGCCCACTTTGCATAAAGTCGAAATCTGCACGACCTCGGGGCTGCTTGCGACCGACAAGTGCTACGAAAACGTGCATTCGGCCGGCGGGGATTTCGTTAGGCGGCGGACCAGCTATCTGGAACTGGCAAGCGACGAACAGATGCCCACCGATCCGTGCGATGTCCATACCGACGCGATCCGTACGCGGCTGGTAAAACAGTTTGATGAAGGCCAGTGGCCGCGAGCCGCCCTCGCCGTCAACACCAAGGAGGTCGCGCCGGTGACGATGAAAGCGCCGACGCTCATTGGGCACGACGACCCCTACAACGCCATCGGCTCAACTTTTCAGCCGAAAGCCGTGGCGACCGCGGAGACCAGCTTCGATCCAAACAAGCCGATCAAGCGCGCCATCCCGGTTGTGCCGCAAGTACAGGCGCCGGTGGAAGTGCGCCGTGCCGAACCGGTCCGGCCGATGGACCAGGCAGTCGGCGAGCCCCTGCTGCAAGCAGAACCTCCCCCTTCGATCGACTTCAGTGACGGCGACGACGGCAACAATCCCTAGCCGTCCAGATTCCTTTCGCCTGACGGTTTTGAATCCGGGCGGGCACGATCCGCCGCAGGATTTTTCCGCGGGCGTCAATTCGCCTAACGATGGCGGCCACGCGCCGGTCAACTTCCACGGATACGCCGCCTGTACTCGCGGTGTTTTTCATCGCGAGACGAAGGCAGCGATCGCAGAGGGTCTGCGAGTGCTGCTGCTTTTGCGCGGCGACTTTCGGGAAACGCGGCGCGCACTCGGCAAGTTGCAGGAGCACGATCTCGCCGTTGCCGTGGCCTTCAAAGAAACGGGTTTACATCAGATCGCCCGGCAACTTGCCGATCCGAAACGGGCTGCGCTCTTTCGCGAGATTATGGAGCTGGCGGGCGATGCGGTCGCCGCGACACCGGAAGCGCTCGAATTTTACGGCCGAGGGAAATTCATCCCGACCCCTTATCCGATCACCGATGGCCGCTGGAATTTTTCGCGGCCGATGGCGGAGCGCGCTGGAATTTTTGTCGGCACCCGCGAGTGGGATGTGCCCTCACGGAATCATCTCGCCGCGCTCACTCTCGCGCTTGAACTCGGCGAAACGGTCACAGTTTTCGACCGCAATCCGCGGCGTTGCCGCAAACTTTGGAAAACGCTGGGCGGCGACGAGCGGTTGCTGCGGTTGCTCACGAAACGGCTGCCTTATCGCCATTACCTCGCCGAAATGGCGCGCCACAAAATTGTCTTGCAGGCGGACCGGAGCGCAGTGCCGGGACAGGTTGCGGGCGACGCTCTGCTCTGCCGTGTTCCTTGTGTCGGCGGCGATGGCGCGATCGACCGGCTCGGCTTTGCGCGCACTTGCGGCTTCGGTCGCTCGTTAGGCGAGCTGCGCGAACTGGCCGGGCGGCTACTGCGCGACCCACAGTTTTACGCCGAGATCGTGGCTGAATCGGAGCGGGAAGCGCGCGCGCGCGTCGGCTTCGAAGTGATCGCCGGCGAGCTGGCCGAGTTCTTTCGGCAGCTGGGTCGTTAGGCAAAGATGCGTCGTGGCGGTCTCCTGGGGAGCACGGGCTGTTAGCCCGTCGGATTGGGCGAGCCTCGCCCAATGCATTGTTGTGCGAAGCGCAACTTGTGGCGCGAAAGTGGCGTATCGCACCACGTCCCAGTGTTCGGCGCGAACCGCACCGAACGACGGGCTAACAGCCCGTGCTCCCCCAGGCAGACCGCCACGCTGTAACCGCTTGGAACGCGTCGGAAGCTCAGGTGTCACCCGGCCGTCCAAGCGCTTCGAAATAGAATCCCTCCAGCGCCCGCGCTTGCGTTTGTTGCTCAAAATTCATGGCCACCAAATCCGCGCCACGGCGCGCCAATTGGGTCAAGGCGTCGGGGCGCCGCGTCCCGTCGAGCAACGCCTGCGCAAGGGCCTCATGATCACGCTCGGGCACGAGGACGCCACTTATGCCAGCCTCGATTGCCTCGGGAATTCCTCCGTGCCGGCTCGCAAAGACCGGCAGCCCACTCGCCATCGCTTCGAGCATGGCGTTCGGCACGCCCTCCTGGTTACCGTCGCGGCCGAGCTGGCTCGGGTGCAGAAAAATATGCGCGGCCGCGAACTGCTTGCGCAATTCCGCCTGTGAGAGAAACCCCGAAAAACGAACTGCCTCTTCGACACCGAGCTCGCGCGCGAGCGACTGCAATTCGTCGAGCTGCGGGCCTTCCCCCGCGATCGTGAATCTGGCCCGCGGATGCTGCTTTCGGAAGATCGCAAAAGCGCGCAGACTTGTCGTTAGGCCTTTTTTCTCGATCAAACGGCCAGCTTGCAGAAAGCGCCACGCGCCGTCGTTAGGCCAGACTCGCGTCTGAAAGGAAATCTCGCCTAACGGAATCCCGGTGCGATGAACGCGGATCTTGTTTTGCGCGCAGCCGAGCGCAGCCACCGCGCGGGCGAGCGACTCCGAACGAACGAGCACGAGGCGCGCGACCGCCAGCATTTCCTGTGTCGCGCTTCGGTAGCCTGTCTTATCGAGATCGACGAGCACATCGGCGCCGTGAAAGGAAACCACCACGGGTTTCGGCCAGCGCCGCATCAACGGCAGCAAGTGAACCGCGATATGGCCGAAATAAATATGGAGCAATTTCGCGTCGTTCGCGGCGAGGACCTGCTCGAGGCGCGCCGTTTCTTTTGACGACATCCGCCATGGGGAATTTCGCACCGTGCGAAACCAGAAGCGTCGCAGAAAATGTGTCGGCGGGCGCGGTACAACGAATACTGGATTGAAGGGGAACCGCTCCGCTTCCTCCCGTTTCCGCGCGATGACTACCGGCCGAAAACGCTCGAGCGCGGCAATCTGCCGATAGATGTGGAGCATCTCCGGCTTCAGGAACGTCGCACAATAACAGGCGACAACCGGACGCGGATCAGCAGGCACGCCTAACGATTACTCGCCTAACGACTGCGCGCAGGTTGTCTTTGTAGCCTTGGCGCTACTGCCGCTGACTTAAAAGGTCCACTCGAAGAGCTTGACGCCCGTGGGTCTGCCTGGGTCGTTCGGATCGAAGCTCACGTGCTCTTGTGAGTTGCCGTAACGCGCCGGCGCTCTGGGATTGAGCAGTTGGAGCGGATTTCCGTTCCGCACCGCCGTCGGAATCACTCCGCCCCGCGCTGTCCGGGTGATGGCAGGGGTGGGAGATGGTTTTGCCGGAATCGTGAGCTGCGGATGGCCGAGGTTCGTGCTCAGGACTTGCCCGAAGCTCCAGCTGGCCGAGGCGGCAAATAGGAGCGCACTCAAGACTAATATCTTTTTCATAATTTCCTCCCGTGGGCGGCCGGAGCGCAACTGCTTGCCCGCGCTCCCGCCTCGCCCCACAATTATAAATCGATGGATTACATTGAAAAGGCCGCACGTGTGCTTGATTTGGAAATTTCCGAACTACAACGGCTCCGGCAGCGGCTCGGCTCGGACTTCGCGCGCGCGGTCGATCTCATCAAGGAAACGGTTGAAGCGCGGGGGAAGATCATCGTCCTCGGCGTCGGAAAATCCGGACACATTGGCGGGAAAATAGCCGCCACTCTGACGAGCACCGGCTCACCGGCGGTCGTCCTCGATTCGCTCAACGCTCTCCACGGCGATCTCGGGGTGGTTGCGGACGGCGACGTCGTGCTCGCGCTCAGCTATAGCGGTGAGACTGAGGAACTGCTGCGCATCCTCCCGGCGATCTCGCGTTTCCAAGTGCAAGTAATCGCGATCTGCGGCGATCCGCAGTCGACGCTCGCGCAAAACTGCGCCGTCTTTCTCGATGTCAACGTCGAGCAGGAAGCGTGTCCGCTGAATCTCGCGCCGACTTCGAGCACGACTGTGATGCTCGCCCTCGGCGATGCCCTCGCGATGGTTTTGCTGGAGGCGCGCGGCTTTCAGAAAGAGGACTTCGCCAAGTTTCACCCCGGCGGAATGGTCGGGCGTAGCCTGCTCCTGCGCGTGCATCAGATCATGCGTCCGCGCGCCGCCCTTGCGCTCGTTAGGCCGGAAGAAAATGTGCGCGCCGTCCTGGAGACCATGACTGCGCTGCGGGCCGGCGCCGCGGTCGTGGCGGGGGCGGATGAGCAGCTTCTCGGTATTTTCACCCATGGCGATTTCGTTAGGCATTTTCAGACCGACCCGCGCGTTGGCGAGCGGCTCGTCGCCGATCTCATGACGCTCAACCCGGTGGTCGTGCAACAG
>JBBSGS010000141.1:0-7132 GCA_038253875.1 Chthoniobacterales bacterium | reverse complement strand
TTGCCGGCCGCCCGGCATCGGCCAGGAAGGTGGTGAAGCCGCCGAGCGCCGACACCACGATTACGTCTCAGCCGAATGGAAGAAGGTGGTCGGCTCCATCATTCACTGCGTCGGCGGCGACGGCTTTGGGATCATCAGTGCAATGGTGGTGACGCGCGCTTTGGGCGTGCCTTTCTGGACTGAGTTCTGGATTGAGTATGCGGTCGGGTTTGCCTTCGGTTGGTTCATTTTCCAATACATCGCGATGCGCAAGATGGGAGACTCGCCTGCGCAAGCCTTGTGGCATGGCGGTCGCGCGGAGTTCTTTTCCATGATCACCGTCATGCTCGGCATGGGATCGGTGATGCGCTTTGTAACTCCGATAGTTGTATGTCATCCACCCTCCCCGGATACGGCGGCGTTCTGGGGATTTGCTGCACTCGGACTCTTTGTGGGAGCGGTGCTGACCTATCCGGTAAATCTTTGGATGGTGAGAATCGGATGGAAGCATGGGATGGCATGAATCGGAAGAGTCGGGCGAAGACGCAAGTTTAAACCAAAGATATGAAACAAAAGCCGAAAGCATTCGCGTTCGATGTGATTGGGACGCTCTTCGCGCTCGATTGCTGGAGGAGAAACTGAAAGCTGCGGGTCTCCCGGACGGATCGCTGAAAATCTGGTTCCCGCGCGTGTTGCGTGATGCCTTCGCGCTCGAGTCGCCGGCCAATACAAAACGTTCGCCGAAGCCGCAAGCGGCGCGCTCGAAGTTCTGCTGCGCGAGAACAAGATCGAACCGGATAAAGCGTGGATCGACGACGTCATCAATGCTTTCGCAAAGCTTCCGTCGCATCCTGATGTGCCGCCGGCCTTCCGAATGCTGCGCGACGCTGGCCTGCCGATCTTCGCATTAACCAACGGGAGCGCGGAGACGAGGAAAAAGATGTTTGCCAACAGCGGTCTCGAAGATCAGGTGGAACAGTTCATTTCCATCGACGCCGTAAAGCATTGGAAGCCGGCGGCGGCGGTCTATCTTCACGCCGCCAAAATCGCGCGGGTGAAACCCGAGGAACTGGCGCTCGTCGCCGCGCATGACTGGGACATCAATGGCGCGGCGAGAGCGGGTCTCACCAATGGCTACGTCGCGCGGGCGCAGCCGATTTGTTCGCCGGCGATGAAGCGGGCCGATGTAACCGGCCAGTCGCTCACCGAGGTTGTGCTAGGTTTGCTCGCGCTCAGCGCATAGTTCACGGAAGGCGTCTTTTAATAAGAAGAAACCATTGACGCGAATCTCCGTTCTCCTCGTCGTTTTATTTCCGCTTCTGCATGCCAGCACGGCGAGGACGCCAAAGAGAAATACACCAACCGGCTCATCCACGAGAAATCGCCCTACCTTCTCCAGCACGCGCATAATGCGGTGGATTGGTATTCGTGGGGGAAAAAGGCGTTCGAGAAAGCGAAGAAGGAAAACAAGCCCATCTTCCTTTCGATCGGTTACTCGACCTAGTCACTTGGTGCCATGTGATGGAGCGCGAGTCGTACGAAAATCCCGCGATCGCGAAAATCCTGAACGATAACTTTGGCAGCATCAAAGTGGATCGGGAAGAGCGGCCGGATATCGACCAGGTTTATATGGCCTTCGTCCAGGCGACGACCGGCAATGACCTTTATTCCAGACCGGAAGTATCGAATGGACCTCGCGCGTCACAATTATGAAAGAAATGAGCAACTTGTTGAAAACGCCAGCAGCTCGGTTCTTGTTCTCGTTGATTCTTGCGTTGTCCGGCATCTCCACGGCGCGCGCGCAAATCGAGATGGGCGGAGGCCGAATTGACGTCGTTTTCGAGTCGAAGGAGACCGGCGTTGGGCAAACAATGCTTCTCGCCTGGATCAAAACGGCCGCGAGTGCCGTGACAAAATATTATGGCCGCTATCCGGTGAAGCATGCGGTCGTGCGTGTCGAATCGATTGAGGGCGACAAGATTGAATCCGGGAAAACATTTGGCACCGATGACGGCGGTGTCATTCGCATAGCGGTGGGCCGCGCGACGACGCCGGCGCATTTCGCGGCGGATTGGCTCATGACCCATGAGATGGTGCATCTGGCGTTTCCGAATGTGTCTGATCAGCATCACTGGCTCGAGGAAGGCATCGCTACTTATGTGGAACCGATCGCGCGCGTCCGCAGCGGAGAGCTGCGGGCCGAGCAGGTCTGGAGCGATCTCGTTCGCGATCTGCGGCAGGGATTGCCCGAGAGGGGCGATCGCGGTCTCGATTTTACCCATACCTGGGGCCGCACTTATTGGGGCGGAGCGCTTTTTTGTCTGCTCGCGGATGTCGAGATTCACCAACGAACGGCGAATCGGAAAGGCCTCGATGATGCTCTTCGCGGAATTCTGGATACCGGCGGTTCCATTTCGGTCGATTGGGATTTGGAGCGGGCGCTCAAAACCGGCGATCGCGCCACCGGCGTCCCCGTCCTGCAGGAATTGTATGCGAAAATGCGGGACGCTCCTTATCCGGTCGATCTGAAAACTCTTTGGCGCGAGCTCGGCATACGGCGGCGAGGACGGGGTGTCGTGCTAAATGACGACGCACATCTGGCCACGGTACGGCAGGCGATTATTTCGGGGGAGTGAACTCTGTCTGCGCGAAAGAAATCGATTTCTAAAATGCCGAACGTGCATCTGCCCGCCACCGCGGGTATTATATTGCCGCCCCAATAGGCTCCCAGTTGCAAACTGTGATTTTCTTTAGCGAATATTTGTGATCCCACGCGCTCCCACAGAGCAACCTATTTACTCGGGGCCGGCCCTCGATTCCAATTGAGGACTTCCGGTTCCGGCTAAAAACCAAAAACAAGAAAGAAACACATGACATCGAAAGCAATCCTCGCCGGCGCAGCAGTGGCCGGTTTAATGAGCGGTTCGTTCGCCGTACAGGCGCACGCCGCCAAATTCACTGGCAAGGCTGGCGTCTCGCTCAGCCAAATGGGCAGCAAGGAAAAGAAGGATGTTCACTCCTGCAAAGGGGAGAACTCCTGTAAAGGCAAAGGCGGCTGCAAGACCGGCGACAACGGCTGCAAAGGTAAGAACTCGTGCAAAGGCAAAGGCGGCTGCGCGACCGACGGCAGCCATCCTTCGCCCAGTCCTGCCTAGCACCTGCTCACGCCTTTCAGGGCGCGAGGTGGAGAACCGAAGTTCCATCCTTCGATTCTCTTCCTGAACCTTCCTTATGCCGGCGAATTCATTCAACAACTTCACCGAATACGGCATCGGCATCGGGCTGCGCGTGCCGCATTACCGGCACATCCTCTCGGAGAAGCCGGTAGTCGATTGGTTCGAGATCATCTCGGAAAATTTCATGGTGGACGGCGGACGTCCGCTTGAGGTGCTCGATCAAATTCTCGAGCAATACCGCGTGGTCCAGCACGGCGTGGCGATGTATTTCGGCTCGGCCGACCGGCTCAGTCGCGAGCATTTGAAAAAACTCAAGCGTCTGATTAAACGTACCAATACGCCCTGGCTAAGCGACCATCTTTGCTGGGGCAGCGTCGATGGACGTTACACGCACGATCTTTTGCCCATGCCTTACACGTTCGCTTCCGCGCGCGCGACCGCCGCCAACATTCGCGAAGCGCGCGATTTTCTCGAAGTGCCGATCTGCGTCGAGAACGTGAGTAGCTACGCCGAGTTTCACGCTTCCGAAATGACGGAGTGGGAATTCCTTTCCGAAGTGACCGAGCTGGTCGACTGCGGAATTCTACTCGACGTGAACAACATCTATGTTTCCTCGAAGAACCACAATTTCGATCCCTACGAATATCTCAACAACGTGCCGCATCATCGCGTCGGGCAGATTCACATCGCCGGCCACTCGAAATTCGAGAAATACATCCTCGATACCCACGATCATCCCGTGCTCGATCCGGTCTGGAAGATGTATGCGCACGCCATCAAGCTCGTAGGCAAAACCGCCACCCTGTTGGAGTGGGACGATCGCATCCCGACCTTCGACGAGGTCCATGATGAAGCGCTCAAAGCCAACCAGTTCGTCGAAAAGCATTTTGAAACCGCGACCGCCTGAGAAGATGCGGGTTGGTTCGCGACCGCAGCTGAAGGAGCTGCAAAGACTCATGGCGTCCGCGGTTTTCCGCCCCCTAACGTCGGATGACAGAATGCAACCGCGCTGGACTGACGGCAGCAGCATGGCGCAGGTGGCGGATCGTTTCATCAAACCGAACGACCGGCTCAGTTCTTTTGAGCGGCTCGAGATTTACAATCGCGTTTACTGGTTCCGCGTTCTCGATTGCCTCTACGATGATTATCCGGGGCTGCGCGCGATCGTCGGCGAAAAAAAGTTCATGGAGCTCGCCACTGCGTACCTGACGAAATATCCGTCGGTCTCATTTACTCTGCGCAACCTCGGCGAGCGGCTGGAGAAGTTTCTGCGCGAGGAACCGCAGTGGATCGCGCCGAACGAAGAGCTCGCGCTCGATATGGTTCGCTTCGAATGGGCGCAGGTGGTCGCGTTCGATGACGCCGCTCTGCCGGCAATCACGAGCGATGATGTCCTCGACACGCCCCCTGCCAAATTGCGGCTCGGTTTGCAGCCCTACCTCTCGCTCCTGGAGTTGAACTACGCGGTCGATAAGTTTTTTGTCACCGTGCAAAAGCGCGACGCCGACGTGCTGCGCGACGAGGCGAGCAACACGTTCGAGGCAATGCCTGACGCAAAAAAACCGCGCAGAAAAAGGGGGCGTCTGCCCAAACGCGAACGCGTTCACGTGGCCGTTCATCGTTACGACAACGCGCTCTTTTACAAGCGACTCGACCCGGAAGCGTTCGCCATTCTGCAGTCGCTCAGGCGCGGCAAAACGGTGGAAAAAGCATGTGCCGATGCCATTGCCAATTCGGCGCGCAAGAAGGTCGACTGGGCCGCTCGAATCAAGACCTGGTTTAACGATTGGTCAGCGCTGGGCTGGTTTTGCCGACACCAGATATGAGCACGTTCCCGGAAAAATTTTATCGCGGTCTGATTGCCGTGGGGCAGACCTTGCAGTCCCCGCTGCTGCTGATCATTCGACTCTACTGGGGCCGGGAATTTTTCCTCACCGGCAAAGGCAAGCTGACGGACCTGTCCAAGCCGGCGCAATATTTCGCCGGCCTCGGCATTCCTTTCCCTCACGTTTCCGCAACCATCGCCGGCTGCACCGAATGTTTCGGCGGCCTGCTTCTGCTCCTTGGGCTGGCCTCACGACTCGTCTCCATCCCGCTCATAATTCTGCTCACCGTCGCCTACCTCACCGCCGACATCGATGCGGTGCGCGCCATCTTCAGCGATCCGGACAAATTTTTGAGCGCGGCAGAATTTCAGTTCCTCTTCGCCGCCCTCATCGTTTTCGTTTTTGGCCCGGGAATATTTTCGCTCGATGCGCTCATCGGCAGATATTTCAGGCGCAACGGCGATCCGAAAATCAGCCCGTGAATTCGCTTTTCAGCGCGGGGAAGATTCTCGCGCCGGCGGGCTCTTCGTCGCCGCCTCTTTCGCGGTGTCTCGCATGGACGGAGCTGATCCGTTAATCCCATATGAGAAAGATCATGTCCGTGCGCACGGGAGTCATCGTCGCGCTGATTTCAGCAATTGGCGCGAGCGCGGCGGAAGAGAAATACACCAACCGCCTCATTCACGAGAAGTCACCTTATCTTCTCCAGCACGCGCACAATCCGGTCGATTGGTATCCGTGGGGAAAAGAGGCCTTCGACAAAGCGAGGAAGGAGAACAAGCCGATCTTTCTCTCCGTCGGTTACTCGACCTGTCACTGGTGCCATGTGATGGAGCGGGAGTCCTTCGAAGACCCGGAGATCGCGAAACTGATCAACGACAACTTCGTTCCCATCAAAGTCGATCGCGAAGAACGGCCGGACATCGATCAGGTTTACATGACCTTCGTCCAGGCGACGACCGGCATCGGTGGCTGGCCGATGAATGTGTGGCTTACGCCCGAGCTGAAACCGTTTGCCGGCGGCACTTACTTCCCGCCGCATGATCGCGACGGATTACCTGGGCTGACTACTGTGCTGAAAAAGATCGCGACGGCGTGGAAAACTGATCGGGCAAAGATCGTTTCCAGCTCGGATAACATTCTCGAGAAGCTGCGCTCGGTTGTTCAGCAATCAGATAGCTCCGGTAAACTGGAGGAGGGACTTCGGGAAAAGGCGTATCGCGAGTTCGCTTCCGCTTTTGACGCGAAGTTCGGCGGGTTTGGTGATGCGCCGAAATTTCCGCGGCCGGTTACGTTCAATTTCCTCTTCAATTTTCACGGTAGCAGTGTGGCGCAAGTTTCTAACTTGCGAACCCATTCCAAAGTTGCGCCACAAGCAGAGCACGCGCTGGAAATGGCGCTGTTCACTTTGCGCCAAATGGCGGCCGGCGGAATTCACGATCACATCGGCGGCGGTTTTCATCGTTATTCGACCGACAAGTCTTGGCACGTGCCGCACTTTGAGAAAATGCTCTACGACCAGGCGCAGCTCGCGGCTGCTTACCTGACCGCGTTCCAGATCACACACGAGCCGTTGTTTGAGAAAACCGCGCGTGACATTCTCGACTACGTCCGTCGTGACATGACCGATCAGGAGGGTGGCTTTTATTCCGCCGAAGATGCCGACAGTTTGCTGGCGGCGGGGAAACCGGAACACGCCGAGGGCGCGTTTTACGTTTGGTCCAAGGATGAAATCGACCGCGTGCTCGGGCCGGAACGCGCAAAAGTTTTTGATTACCACTTTGGCGTCGAGCCGAAAGGCAATGCGCCGGAAGATCCGCAGGGTGAATTCAAAAATAAAAACATTCTCATCCAACGCCACGATGTCGCTGGCACTGCGACGAAGTTTGGCCTAACGAGTGAAAAGACCGGACAACTGCTGGCGGAAAGCCGGAAACTGCTTTTCGACACGCGCGCGAAACGTCCGCGCCCTGCCCGTGATGACAAGATCGTGACAGCATGGAATGGGCTGATGATATCGGCTTTCGCGCGCGCGTCGGAAGTGCTCGATGAGCCGGCGTATTTGGAAGCGGCAACCAGGTCCGCAAACTTCATCCAGCAAAAGCTCTATCGCGAGGATACGAATACTCTCGCGCGCAGTTACCGGGAGGG
>JBBSGS010000140.1:0-7183 GCA_038253875.1 Chthoniobacterales bacterium | reverse complement strand
GCCTAACGAGCCGCCGACGAGCAAAAGCCCGGCAAGGAGGAGCGAATAGGACTCCACAACCCACTGCACATCGGTCACCGTGGCGTTGAAATTTTTCTGCAACGTCGGGAGCGCGATGTTCACGACGGTGCCGTCGATGAAGGCGAGACTGGAACCGAGAATGGTCGCCGCCAGGATCCAGGGCGCGGCCGTTCTGGAGCAGCCGTCTGTCGCCACGCCCGCGCGAATGGATGCATCCGTGCAAGGCGCCGGGACTGAACTTGTCATGGTCGCGGACTATAGCAAAGATGTCCGGTGCTGGGAGCGCGCTGCTCTGAGCGCGAGGATCTGGCGCCGGCTTCAGACGCGCGCCGAGAGAGCGTTGCGTTCCGGCACGTCATTCTCCGCTCGAGGCCCGGAAATCACCCCTCGCTCGTTAGGCTGCACGGCGCACTTTGCGGAGCAGCTGTTGCAAGGTGATGCCGCGCAGATGTTGCCGGACCGCGTCCTCCGCGCCGGCCGCGACACCGCTCATGATCTCCCGCATGTTGCAGCTCACCCGGCACTGCTTGAGGGCCTTGCGCTCGTTGATCGCGATGACCGGCCGTGGCTGCACCGCGTCGTAAACTTCGAGCAGCGAGATCTGCGCCGGTCTTTTGCTTAACTTCGTGCCCCCGTGTTTCCCCGTGTAGGTTTCGACGAGGTGGGCGCGGCGCAGACCGAGGAGGAGGCGGCGAATGACTACGGGATTGGTATTGACGCTTGCGGCCAAATGCTGCGAATCCATCGTCTCCTCGGCAAAGGCCAGGGCCGTCAAAATGTGCACGGCAAAAGTAAATTGTTGATTGACCACCGGCTAATCTGTAATTGTGTTCGTTACACTTAGAAGAATTGTCTTTCCGAAACAATCTCTGATACGGATAAAGGGTACCACGTCATGAAAAAAATTGCACGAACGGCCGCAGCTCTTGAGGAGAGCGGAGCGTGAGCGCCGCGCCGCTCGTCAGACTCGGGGGCAAACCGATGAGGCGTTTTCTTCTTTCCTTTTTTCTCGTCTTCGTGCTCGCCGGGTGCGGCGGCCCGAAGCAGCCGGCGGGCCCGCCGCCGGCCGCGGTCACGGTGACGAAGGCTTTGCAGAAGGTGGTCACGGAATGGGATGAGTACACCGGACGGTTGGCTGCGGTGGATGAAGTTGAGGTCCGTGCGCAGGTGAGCGGCTCTGGAGTCGATCCATTTCAAGGATGGCCAGATGGTCAAAAAGGGCGACCTCCTTTTCGTGATCGATCCCCGCCCGTACCAAGCGGTTCTCGATCGCGCGCTCGCGCAACAGAAGCAGGCTGAAGCAGCGCTCTCGCTCGCCGACCTCAACTTGCAGCGGACACAGGAATTGGCGACGAAAAAAGTCGTCGCCTCGCAGGATCTCGACGAACAGCGGAGCAAGCAGCTGGAAGCCGCGGCCGCAAATCAGGTCGCGCAAGCCGAAGTCAAAGGGGCGCAGCTGAATCTCGATTTCACCCGGATTAGCGCGCCCGTGGCCGGCCGGATCAACCGGCACGTGGTCAGCGAAGGCAACCTCATCAGCGGGGGTGCGGCGACTGCGACCCTGCTCACTACGATCGTATCGGTCGATCCGATCTACGCCTATTTCGACGCCGACGAAAGCGCTTATTTGAAATACACCCGCATGGATAAATCGGGCGAACGGCGCAGCTCTCGCGACGTCGCCAACCCGGTCAAACTCGCGCTCGCCGACGAAGAAGGTTTTCCGCACGAAGGCCGAATGAATTTCGTGGAAAACCGCATCGACGTGGACACGGCGACGATTCAGGGCCGCGCGGTTTTCGACAACGCCGATCTCGTTTTGACGCCGGGCCAGTTCGTTAGCTGGAATTGCTCGGCAGCCCGCCGCATCCAGCGATTTTGATTCCGGATCAGGCCCTGGTCTCCGATCAATCGCAAAAATTCGTCTGGGTCGTCAGCGCGGATGGCAGAGCGGAGTATCGCAAGGTCACGCCGGGCCCGCTGAACGACGGCCTGCGCGTTATCCGCGAAGGCTTGAAGCCTGACGACCGCGTGGTTGCGCTCGGCCTGCAGAGCGTTCGTCCGGGGATCAAGGTCGAAGCCAAGGAAGAGCCGGCCTCAAAATTCGTCACCGGCGGAGAGCAAACGAAGTAAATGCGGATTGCGGAATTCGGAATGCGGAACCGAGGATGAGCGCATCAGAACCTGATCTGAAAGTGCGGACTAAGGGCTTCGCCTTGCGCATCCTTAAGCTGGTTGACGCCTTACCGAAGACGACCGGTGGGCGTGCATTGGCTTCGCAGATGGTGCGGTCCGGCACTTTCTGTGGCGGCGAATTATCGAGCTGCTTGTCGGGCCAAATCCACGCCGGATTTTATTTCGAAAATGGGCGACGTGGAGGAGGAGGTCGACGAGACATTGTTTTGGCTGGAGCTACTGAAGAGTCGAGCCTGATCGCGGCAACGCGTTTGGCCGAGATCCAAAAAGAGGCGCACGCGTTGGTCGCCATCACCGAGGCCTCGATCAAAATCGCACGGAAAAATCACCCGCGATGAGCGCGCAACTCCCTCATTCCGCATTCCGCATTCCGCATTGGCCACTTCCGCATTGTGAAGTTTTCCCACTTCTTCATCAGCCGCCCGATTTTCGCGGCAGTCATCTCGATCGTGATCATGATCGTGGGCGGCATTGCCTATTTCACTTTGCCGATCGCGCAATATCCCGAAGTGGCCCCGCCGACCGTGGTCGTGACGACGAATTATCCAGGCGCCAATCCCGAGGTCATCTCGGAGACGGTCGCGACGCCGCTCGA
Source organism: Chthoniobacterales bacterium (assembly GCA_038253875.1). GTDB lineage: Bacteria > Verrucomicrobiota > Verrucomicrobiia > Chthoniobacterales > UBA10450 > Palsa-1392. Next base: position 4,371 of record JBBSGS010000140.1, on the reverse strand, counting down.
GCAGGAGATCAACGGCGTCGAGGACATGCTCTACCTCACCTCGCAATGCACGACCGATGGGGCGATGACCCTAACGATCACCTTCAAGCTCGGGACCGATCTCGATAAAGCGCAGGTGCTCGTGCAAAACCGCGTCGCCGTCGCCATCCCGCGGCTGCCTGAGGAGGTGCAGCGCGTCGGCGTTACCACTGACAAAAGCTCGCCCGATCTTCTCCTCGTCGTGCACCTGCTTTCGCCCGACAAACGTTACGACCAACTTTACATCAGCAACTACGCCAGCTTGCACGTGCGCGACGTGCTTCGGCGCATCGACGGAGTCGGTTCCGTCAACGTCTTCGGCGGACGCGAATACAGCATGCGCGTCTGGCTCGATCCGGAAAAACTCTCTTCCGTCAATCTCACGGCGAGCGACGTGGTGGCGGCGTTGCGCGAGCAGAACGTGCAGGTCGCCGCAGGTGTGATCGCACAACAGCCCGTCGGCCCGGGCCACGCTTTTCAGCTTTCCGTGAATACGTTAGGCCGGCTCGACGATCCCGCGCAATTTGGCGAGATCGTCGTCAAGACCGGCGACCAAGGGCGCGTCGTTAGGGTGCGCGACGTCGCGCGTGTCGAGTTCGGCGACTGGATTATTCGGTTAATTCCTACCTCGGTTTTCCGAACGCGAAGGAAGCGACGCAGGCCGTCGCGCTCGCCATCCAGCAACGCCCGGGCTCGAACGCGATCGCGACCGCCCACGCCGTCCGCGACGCGATGCAGCAGCTGAGCAAGGATTTCCCGAAAGGGCTCGAGTACAAGGTCATTTACGACCCGACGGTTTTCGTCGAGGAATCGGTCCGCGCGGTCGTGCACACAATTTTCGAGGCGGTTATCCTCGTCGTCCTCGTGGTCATGATTTTCCTGCAGTCGTGGCGCGCCACCCTTATTCCGCTCGTCGCCATTCCGGTTTCGTTGATCGGCACATTCGCGGCCATGTCCTCGCTCGGATTTTCACTCAACAATCTTTCGCTCTTCGGGCTCGTCCTCGCCATCGGCATCGTCGTTGATGACGCCATCGTTGTGGTCGAAAATATCGAGCGCAACATCGAGGAAGGATTCTCGCCCTGCGACGCCGCGCGCAAGGCGATGGACGAAGTGGGCGGCCCGGTCGTCTCGGTCGCGCTCGTGCTCGCCGCGGTCTTCATTCCGACCGCTTTCATCAGCGGGATCACGGGGCAATTTTACCGGCAATTTGCCCTAACGATCGCGGTCTCGACCGCCATCTCCGCGTTCGTTTCGCTCACCCTCAGTCCCGCCCTCGGCGGCATTCTTCTCCAGCCGCGCGGAGCCAAAAAGGATTGGTTCGGGCGCCTCTTCGATCTCGCCTTTGGCTGGCTCTTCCGCGGCTTCAACGCCTTCTTCGGCAAAACGGTTGGCGTTTACGTGCCGACGGTCGGCCGCCTCGTTAGGCGGACCGGACTCGTGCTCGTCGTTTACGCGATTCTGCTCGTGCTCACCTTTCTCGCTTTCCAGCGCGTTCCGAGCGGATTCATCCCCGCGCTCGACCAGGGTTATGCGGTCATCGCGGTGCAACTGCCGGACGGCGCCTCGCTCGAGCGCACGGATGAAGTCGTTAGGCAAATCATCCAGATCGGGCTGCAGACTCCGGGCATCAATCGCGTCGTCGCATTCGCTGGCTTTTCCGGCGCGACCCGCGCGAACAGCTCGAACGCGGCCGCGCTCTTTCCCGGCTTCGCGCCCTTTGAAGAGCGGGGGCGGAAACTCGACGGCGTCACCGTGATCAACGATTTGCGCAAGCGGCTCTCCGTCGTGCAGGGCGCGCAGATCGCAGTCATCCCGCCGCCACCGGTGCGCGGCCTCGGGACGGGCGGCGGTTTTAAAATGGAAGTGCAGGATCGAACCGGCGCCGGACTGCGCGAGCTGCAGGCGGCGACCGACAAGGTGATTGCCGCGGCTCGCGGCGATGCCGGTTTGGTCCAGGTCTTCACCCAGTTTCGCGCTTCCACCCCGCAGCTTTTCGCCGAGGTCGATCGCACGAAAGCAAAGATGTTGAACGTGCCGTTAGGCAATATTTTCGACACCCTGCAAATCTATCTCGGCTCGACCTTCGTGAATGAGTTCAACCTTTTCGGGCGCACCTACCGAGTGACGGCGCAGGCCGATGCGCCGTTCCGCGATGAAGTTTCCGACATCGCGCGCTTGAAGACGCGCAACGCCGGCGGTGGGATCGTGCCTCTAGGTTCGGTCATGAACATCAAGGAAACGACCGGCCCCGACCGGGTCGTGCGCTACAACCTTTTCCCCGCGGCGGAGATCAATGGCGACACCGCGCACGGCTTCAGCTCCGGGCAATCGCTCGACACCATGGAGCGTCTCGCGCACGAAAATCTGCCTAACGGAATGAACTTCGAATGGACCGACCTCGCCTACCAACAACGCGCCGCAGGGAACACCGCGATCTTCATTTTCCCGCTCTGCGTGCTTTTCGTTTTCCTCACCTTGGCGGCGCAATATGAAAGCTGGACGCTGCCGCTCGCGGTCATCCTGATCGTGCCAATGTGTCTCCTCAGCGCGATCTGCGGCGTGATGCTGCGCAGTCTCGATAACAACATTCTCACCCAGATCGGCTTCGTTGTGCTCGTCGGCCTGGCGAGCAAAAACGCCATTCTGATTGTCGAGTTCGCGCGCCAACAGGAGCACGCAGGGAAGAACCGATTCGAAGCCGCGGTCGAAGCCAGCCGGCTGCGCTTGCGGCCGATTTTGATGACTTCGTTTGCGTTCATTCTCGGCGTCGTGCCGCTGGTTATCGCCTCGGGCGCAGGCGCGGAAATGCGCCAGTCGTTAGGCACAGCCGTTTTCTTCGGGATGCTCGGGGTGACTTTTTTCGGTTTGCTTCTTACCCCGGTTTTCTACGTCGTCATCCGTGGGTTTGCTTTCGACAGAAAAGAGGAAAAGCCGCGCGCCGAAGAACCGGTTGCGCTGCGCGAAGCGCCGTCCACTTCGTAAAATGCCGAGCCTCTCTCCGCCGCCGAGCATTATCACATTCTTCGCGGCCAGGTGGAGCATGAAGACAGCCTAACGACACAAAGGCTTTCCTGGTTGCTCGCTGCGCAATCCTTCCTCTTCAGCGCCTACGCGATCGTCCTTAACGGCCCCGGAGACGTGGCCAATCGCTTTATCGCGACGCAACGCGCCTGGCTGCTCACGGCCATTCCCGCGCTCGGCTTGTCTCGGCCGCACTCATTTACGCGAGCATCATTGCTGGCGTCGCCGCCCTCTTCCGCCTGCAACGCCGGGCGCGCGTCATCTGCAACTCATCTTTCGGAAACGCCGGCTTTCCTCCGCTGCAGGGCGCGCCCTTCACTCGTGTCGCCGGCCTTGCTTCGCCGGTTCTGGTGCCGCCCATTTTCGCCGGCGTGTGGCTTTTCCTCATGCTGCGCGGCCTCGCCAGGTAGTTCCCCTGCCTCAAGGGCTCGTTAGGCAGGCAGGCGTCTTCTTTGGCCGCGTGCAATTTTGGGCGGATTGCCGTAGCGGTTCGGTATGCGTTTTAAACTCGTGTTCCTGGCGGTTTCGTTGGCGCTGCAAGGCGCGTTGGCTTTCGGTGAGGAGACTTACAAATTTGAGAAGAAAATCCCGATCGGCGGGGAAGGCGGCTGGGATATTCTGACGGTCGACTCCGCGGCGCATCGCTTATACCTGTCGCATTCGACCAAGGTGGTGGTGATCGATTTGGAGAAGGACGCGGTGGTAGGCGAGATCGCCGATACACCGGGTGTGCATGGTTTTATCGCGGTGCCGGAAGTGGGGCGCGGATTTTCCTCCAACGGCAAGGAAGCGAAAGCGAGCGTGGTCGATCTCAAAACGCTGAAGACTCTTTCGAAACTCGACACCGGCGAAGGTCCCGATGCGCTCGTCTACGAGCCGAAACATGGGGAGGTTTACATCTTCAACCATCACGGCAACTCCGTGACCGCGATCGATGCGAAGACTTCCAAAGTGGTAGGCACGATTCAGCTCGGCGGCAGCCCGGAATTTGCCGTGGCCGACAGCGAAGCCGGACGCGTTTACTGCAACATCGAGGACAAGAACGAAGTCGTGGCGATCGACACCTCGAAGCATGAAGTGCTCGCTCGATGGCCGCTCACGCCGGGCGAAGGGCCGAGTGGCATTGCTCTCGACGCGGCGCATCATCGTTTGTTTAGCACTTGCGATAACAAGATGATGACGATGCTCGATACCGAGAGCGGCAAAGTGATCGCAAACGTGCCCATCGGCGAGGGGCCCGACGGCTGCGCCTTCGACGATAAAATGCAGCTCGCCTTCGCCTCCTGCGGCGACGGCACCACCACGATCGCAAAGGAAGAAGCACCCGAG
>JBBSGS010000139.1:0-7336 GCA_038253875.1 Chthoniobacterales bacterium | reverse complement strand
TGATAATAGCGCGTATTAGTGCTTAGAGCGTTTCAGCTCGTCCGTAGACGTTTTAGGACGAAGCCCTGTTGTCCGGGCCTACTGCGCGGCTGGATTTTGATCGATACTTCTCAAGAATGGCGGGGTTGAACCGCCTGAAGCTCTGCGATGAATGCAGTCTGTTATCCTCGCAACGCCAGCAAGACCGTTCATCAACGCCCCTCTCGTTGACGCGGTCGGCGCGGCTCATATCCCGGCAGGCCCTGACGCCCGCATCATCTGCCTTGTGCCTAGTATCACCGAGTTGCTTTGCGTCTTGGGGCTGGCTGCAACTGGTCGGGCGCACCGCCTTCGGCATCCATCCCCGGGAAATCGTGCGGACGATTCCCAAAGTCGGCGGGACCAAAAACCTCCAGCTCGATAAGGCGCGTGCCGTGAGGCCCACGCACGCCATCGTGAACGTTGAAGAGAACACGAAGGAGGACGCCGCGGCCCTGGCTGAATTGTCCCGCACATCGTTGTCACTTACCCCCGAGCACCGCGCGATAACCTTGGGCTGTATCGCCCCCTCGGCGATTCGACCGCAGTGAAGAGGCGGAAGGGCTCTGCCGAAGATTCGAAGCCGCACTTGCGGTGCTGGAACGGCGAGCGACGCGATGGTCGCGCAGAAACGTCCTTTACCTGATCTGGAAGGATCCGTGGATGCCTATCGCGCGTGACACCTATATCTCGGGCATGCTGGCGTTGATGGGTCGGGACACGGTGCCTGCCGCTACCGCTGAGTGCTGGCCCCTGTAGATCTCAAAGACGAGGCTTTGCTCAACGGAGTCGATCTCGTCCTCCTGGCAAGCGAGCCGTTTGCGTTCCGGCCGGAGCATGCGGCGGCGTTACGGGAAATGTTGCCGCCGCGGATTGCGATCAGACTCATCAACGGCAAAATGACTTCTTGGTACGGCAGTCGGGCGATCGCCGCGCTTGAGTATCGGGGCGGACTGCGCACGATTTCTCTCCGCTAAACACCTAGCCGCTAACTGAACTGTGCAACGCAGCCCATTGCTGGCGTCAGCATTTAAATGCGACGACGCGCGGTCCGTTTTTACCCATTTGTGTGGAGCGATTCGTTCCACTGTAACGCGGATTTCGAATAGGTGAGCGCAACGTGTGAGCCCCAATCTGCCGACGGCAAGCGTCGGCGACCCCCTTTGTTGCTGAAGACGTTGATCCGCCGGCCATCACCAGCATAACGTCGGCCCGCACCGCGACAGCCGTGCCGCCGCGCTTGGCGATGAGATCGACGACGCGATCCGCGCCGTCCGCGGCGAGCTGAGTGGCGATGGCGGCGCCGATGCCCTGAGAGGCTCCGGTGACGATGGCAACTTTGCCGGTAAGTTTTGTGTGTTGGTGTTCATATCAGATCTGTTTTTCTTAGTTAGATCTGCGTGGTTATTCTTGGGTTAAGTTTGCAGTGATGCGTCAAGGAAGATTCTTTTCACTGGGATTAACTCGATCCCTTTGAGATCATCCCAGCCGAAGAATTAGTCCCCATCCGTAATGACTTCTACCATTCGGGAAATTGTTACTCAGGGCGATAGCGAGCTCGTTCTCTTTCCTCGCGCAGCGGTAGTTTGAACGAGCCATTCTCTAAAGATAGCCGCCCGTCCGCCTGCGCGATCTGGATGACAGTCGCCGGGCGGACTGCTCGCGACGGTGATGTTTACTCTGGTCACGGCTTACCACCGAAAGTCACGAAGTCGTCCAGGTCGAGAAAGTCGGCCCAAGTCTTGATGTCTTCGCGAGTCTTGGAGAATTTGCCAACGGCCTCGGCGAAAAAGCCGAGCGTCTCGGCATCGCTGTCGGGACCGCGGCGCTGCATGTAATCGCTCCACTGTTCGATCTCCCATGGGGTGCGCTGATGCTTCGCGTTCGCGCTGAGCCACTCGAGGATTTCTCCGTCACCTTTTCCGTCCGCGAGCTGCTCGCGCAAGGCCTCGGGATCGAACCCAAGGAAGTTGATGATGTGTTGGTCGAGCGGGCAGTTGTAATGAAACTCGCCGCTCGTGCCGACTATTTCGGCGCGACCTTTGTCGAGCATGCGCGGCAGGATTGCGTAGCCGCCGAGGCGGGAGCGCGGACTGCGCGGTGGACGTTTCGTCAGGTCGGGAGCAGCGATTGAGCTGGTTTTCTTCATATTGGGTTTTCTGTGAGTTAGATCGTGAAGTCTTAGCAGTGGTTAGTTTTGCGACACGCCGCCGTCGACCACCAGTTCTGTGCCGGTGACGTAGGCGCTGTCCGACGATGCGAGATATGTGACGGCTTTGCCGATTTCGGCCGCTTCACCCACGCGGCCGAGCGGAACCTGGGCGACGAGGCCTGCGGCGACCTTCTCCTGCTCTTCCTTCGGCATCCCCATCTTGTCGAAGATCGGCGTGGCAATCGGACCAGGCGTGACCACGTTGACCCGAATCTTTTTGCCTGCGAGCTCGATCGCGAGGGTTTTGGCCAGACTGTTCAAGGCCGCCTTGCCAGCGGCATAAATGCTCGCGCCCGGCATGCCGAAATGCACCGCGGCGGAGGAAGTGAAAATGACCGATGCCCCTTCGCTCAAGAGCGGCAGGGCGCGTTGCACGGTGAAGTACGCTCCCTTGAAATTCGCGTCCGTGATCTCGTCGAACAAGGCCTCGCTTGCATCCGCCAGCGGCGCGAACTTGCCGACCCCGGCGTTGACGAAAAGCACGTCTACGCGACCGGCCTTCTCGCGGATAGTCTGGAAGGCGCGGTCGATGTCGGCCACGCGCGAGACGTCGGCGGTCACGCCGAGAGTGTCACCGCCGATTTCCTTTGCGGCTTTCGTCACGGCGTCGGCGCTGCGCCCGATGATGATGACGCGTGCGCCTTCCGCTTTGAATTCCTGCGCGGTGGCGAAGCCGATCCCGCTGTTCCCGCCAGTGATGACGGCGATCTTATTTTTTAGTTTCATGATTTGTCGGTGTTCTTAGTTCGCTAGGCTGTCCGGGATTGAAGTTGTTCGAGCTTTTCGACGACCGTTTTCTTCCCGGTGTGGGTTGGTTCATGGTTTATCTCGGCCGGGGCTTGCAAAGTTTTCTGGAAAGGCGGCGGCGAACTCCGCGAACGTGTAGCGCGGCACGATGTGCTGCTGGCAATTCCAATCGAATGCGAGGACGTGAAACAAAAATCCGCGCTCGATCCGCGCGCTGTAACTTGGATCGGCCACTCGCTCGAGCACGGCGGCGTCTTCTGTGATTTCCGCTTCCGCCCAAATCTTCAGGCGTTCCTGCGCCGGATAATCCATCAGAAAAAGACAGGCGCGGCCGGTGGAAGCGATGTTGCCAGTCGAAATGTATTGGCGATTGCCGCGAAAATCCGCGAAGCCCAGTGTGCTCGCATCGAGCACGCGCAGGAAGCCCTTGGGACCGCCGCGATACTGGATGTAGGGCCAGCCGTTTTCGCCCACGGTCGCGATGTAAAACGAATCACGTGCGGCGATGAACGCCGTTTCGGGAGCAGTGAGCTCGGTGCGCGAGGTTCGTCCTTCCAGCCGCGCGTAATTCCCGCGCGAGCCGAGACGTTCCTGGGTCGCCTTGACCGCGGGCGTAAACGCGAGGTCGCCAAAGTTTTTCGGGTGTTCGGACATCATTCGTTAGGCATTCGTTAACTTGCCGTCGGACATGGGAATCACTTCCGCCCCCCCGACACGAGCAGCGCCTGACCAGTGACCCAGCATGAATCATCCGAGGCAAGGAAAACGGCGACCGGGCCGATGTCGTCGGGCTGGCCGATGCGGCCGAGAGGTGTTTGCGCTTCGCTCTTGCGTTGAAATTCAGAGCCGATGAAACCGGCGGCGTGCGCGCCCTCGGTTTCAACCATGCCGGGATTGAGTGAGTTCACGCGTATTTTGCGCGGGCCGAGTTCCTGCGCCAGCGCGCTGGTGATGGCGTCGACCGCGGCTTTCGTGGCGGAATAAACGGACCCGTTAGGCTGAGGGCTGACCGATACGACCGAGCTGATGTTGATAATGCTGCCGCCCTCGGGACCGAAGGATTCGGCGGCTTTCTGCGCGGCGAAGAGGAGGCCGAAGACGTTTACGTCGAACTGCCGATGGAAATGTTCTTCGGTCACTTCCGCCAGCGGCTTGAACTCGTAAACGCCGGCGTTATTGACGAGAATATCGACGCGGCCGAAAGCCTTTTTCGTTTCGGCAAAGAGACGATCGATCTCGGCTTTCTGGGCCACGTTCGCCTGCACCGCGATGGCTTTGCCGCCGTTTTTGGCGATAAGATCGACGACGCGATCGGCTCCTTCCTTGCTCGAGGAATAATTGACCACGACGGACGCGCCTTCGGCGGCGAGGTGGGTGGCAATGGCGGCGCCGATGCCTTTTGAAGCACCGGTGACGATGGCAACTTTGCCGGTAAGTTTTTGTGTATTGGTCTTCATGTCGGTTTTGTTTTCGTTAGGTTGTTCGTTTACCAGGGGGAGGATTGGAAGGTGACTCGTTAGCGAAAACGAAGATCGGGATTACCATGGGACTGTCCCCTCCTCGTTGAAGAATCCGCCGCTGGGTCCGTCGTTAGGCAAAGTCGCCAAGCGGACGGCGGCGCGCGCCCCTTCCTCGACCGTGCGGGTCCCCTGATGCTGATTGAGATCGGTCGAGGTGTAGCCGGGATCAGCGGAGTTGACTTTGATCGGCGAACCTTCCTCCGCCAGCTCGCGGGCGAAGAGGACTGTCTGCATGTTCAGCGCGGCCTTTGAAGAGTTGTAGGCGACCAGCCTGACACTGCTGAACTCCCAACTCGGGTTATTGTTCTGAGTGAGCGAACCGAGACCGCTCGACATGTTTACGATGCGGCCGGCGGATGAACGCTTGAGCAGCGGCAACATTGCTTTAGTCACGAGCAACGGACCGAGAACGTTGGTTTCGTGAGTCGCCTTGAACTTCTCCACGTCAGTCTGGCTCGGCGGACTGCGATCCAGCGCGACGCCTGCATTGTTGACCAGCACGTCGAGTCTTCCAAAGTCCCGCTCGATGTGTTTCGCTGCGCCCGCCACGCTGGCGGAGTCCGTCACATCGAGGGAAATGACGCGCGCATCGACTCCGAGTGTCGTTAGTTTCTCCGCCGCTTCGCGCCCGCGAGTGTCGTCGCGCGCGGCGAGAAGCACGGTCATGCCATGGTCCTTGCCCAGTTGGCGAGCGATTTCAAAGCCGATGCCTTTATTGGCGCCGGTGATCAGTGCGATTCTATTGTTGTTCATAATTTGTTTGGTGAAACTGGAATTCGTTAGGCCGCGGCCGGAATTCTGAAGTCAGTGGAAAACCGTATGGATCTTTTCTCTAGCTGAGGACCGCAGGCTTTAAGAGTTCCTCGCACCATTGGCGGAAGCCGGTGGGGGTGGTGGACTGCGGGTTGCGCGGCTCGGCGTTGTCGAGCCCGTCGTTCTTGGCCACCATCATGTCGACGTAGCCCTGCGCGAACGCCTCAGACATGCCGCGTTCAAGGAGGCGGGCCTTCAACGCCTCGAAAGGGATCTGCTGGTAGCGCACCGGCTTACCCAACACCTCAGACATGATTTGCGCCATGTCATTAAACGACAGGTCCTCGGGCCCGAGGATCGCGACGTGGCCCTGTCCGCTCCAGGAACGGTCGAGCAGCAGCCTGGCGGCGACCGCGGCGATGTCGCGGGTGGCGCAGGTCGGGAGTTTGCGGTCTCTGGAGGCCGCGTCGAAGAACATGCCCTGGTTCTTTATCGGCTCTAGCTGGCGGAGAATGTTATCCATGAATGAAGGCATGGTCAGTGCGCGGTAGCTTACGCCCGTGCTTGCGATCAGGTCGTCCCTTGCCAGCGACGCAGTGACCAATCCCGCGTTGCCGGCTACCGCCGTCCCGCGGCCGAGGGCGGAAACTCCGACCACTCGTTTCACTCCCTGACTCTTGATGGCGTCGCACGCTGGCTTGGTGAAGTCCACATAGGCGGCCTCGACGCTTTTGGTGTGTGGGTCCGGGGGCACTAGCCAGAACACAAGGTCAGCACCCGCGAACGCCTGGTTCACGACGTCGATGTCGCCGTGCGATCCCTGCACGACCTCGACGCGTTTGCGTATCTGACCCGGGAGGCGCGCGGGGTCGCGCGCGATCACGCGGATAGGCTCGCCGCTGGCGAGGACATTCTCGACGACCTGGCGGCCGATCGTGCCTGTTGGGGTGGTGATGACGATCATGATGTTTACGAAATTGTTGGATTACGGAGTAGTCTGTGTTTGGTCACTCAAAGGAGGCCTCTGAGATCAGGCTTTGATTCGGTCTCTCATGCCGCCGAAAGTGATGGCGCGAACAGGATCGAGCGCGAGAAAGTCGTGCGGAAAACCGAGCGAGACTGCGGTAGCTTTGTCCAGGCGTGCGAGTTGTTCTGGAGAAAGCTGCACCTCCAGGCTGCGGATGTTGTCTTCGATCTGCGCGAGTTTGCGCGCGCCGATGATGGGAATGACCGGGACGGGACAATAACGCAGCCAGGCTAGCGCGACTTGCGCTGCGGATACACCTAGCTCCCGGCCGACCGCGATGACTTCCCGGACGGTCGTGTGAATGCTCTCTTCGACGGAGCCGAACCCCTGCATCATTTCGGTGTGCATGCGCGCGCCCTCCGCCTCGGATTGCTTCACATTTTCCGGCAGGTATTTTCCGGTGAGCAATCCATTGCGCAAAGGCGACCAGGCTAGCACTGTCATCTGTTGATCCCTCGCCACGGGAATCAGATCGCGTTCGACCGTACGCTCGAGCAAGCTGTATTCAATCTGCAAACCGACATAACGAGTCCAGCCGCGCAGCTCCGCTAACGTGTTAGACTTGGCTACCACCCAGGCAGGTGCATCAGAGATACCGACATAGAGCACTTTGCCCGCGCGCACGAGATCGTCGAAGGCGCGCATGACTTCTTCGGCCGGCGTCATCTGATCCCAGATATGCAGCCAATAGAGATCGACGTAATCAGTCCCGAGACGTTTCAAGCTGGCTTCCACGGCCTGGACCATATTCTTGCGCTGATTGCCGCCCGCGTTTGCATCATTGTTGGGCTTACCGCTAAAGCCGACGGCTGCGTTCGTGTATTTGGTCGCCACCACAACCTCCTGGCGATGGCCGGCAATGAATTCGCCGACGAGCTTCTCGCTGGAGCCATTGGTATAGATATTAGCAGTATCGATGAAGTTACCGCCCGCCTCGCGGTAAGAGTCGTAAATCTTGCGCGCTTCATCCCTGGCCGCGCCCCAGCCCCAGTCGTCACCGAAAGTCATGGTGCCGAGGCATAGATCGGAGACGCGCAGACCGCTGCGGCCGAGTAGTTG
>JBBSGS010000138.1:0-7352 GCA_038253875.1 Chthoniobacterales bacterium | reverse complement strand
TTTTGCCGGTGGCCCGGGCGGTCACGCCAGCACCGGACGGAGGCTATCCAAATCGCAACACTGCCGAAGGGACTGATGCTCTTTTCAGCCTCACAACCGGCACCAACAATACCGCAATTGGTTCTGAAGCGCTCAATAGCGGCACTACCGGCTCATACAACACGGCCAGCGGCGCTGTGCGTTAGTTTTGAACACCACCGGTGTGGACAACACGGCTGATGGAGCTACTGCGCTCTATAATAACACCACCGGCAGTTACAACACGGCCAGTGGGGTGTCCGCCCTCCTTAGCAACATCGCTGGCGACTACAACACGGCCAATGGTTTGGAGGCGCTCTATCGCAATGACCGCAACTTCAACACGGCCACCGGTGTGCGGGCGCTCTATAGCAACACTACCGGGAGCAACAACACCGCCAATGGAGCTTTTACGCTCCGTGCCAACACCGCGAGCAACAACACGGCCAACGGAGCTTAGGCGCTCAACGCGAACACCACCGGCGACTCCAACACGGCCACTGGCGTTAATGCGCTCTTGAGCAACACCAGCGCAAGCCATAACACCGCCACTGGTTATCATGCTCTGCAAAACAACACTGACTCAATCACACCACCACCGGCATCAACAACACGGCCAGTGGCTCTCAGGCGCTTTTAGGGAACACCACCGGCAACAACAACATCGCTATCGGCTATCTGGCAGGCTCCAATCTTACGACCGGGAACAATAATATCGATATCGGTGCGCCTGGATCGGCTGGCGAAGCAAACACGATCCGAATCGGTAAGGCAGGAACCCAGAAGGCGACCTTCGTGCAGGGTATTTCCGGGGCTACCGTTCCAAGTGGCGTGCAGGTGGTCGTGAATCCGGCCGGTAAGCTCGGGACGATCGTTTCCTCCGCGCGTTACAAGGAAGAGATCCAGCCAATGAACGACACGAGCGAGGCGTTGCTGGCGCTTAAACCCATTACTTTCCGCTACAAACATGAGCTTGATCCTGACGGTATCCTGCAGTTTGGGCTCGTGGCTGAGGACGTAGAAAAGGTGAATCCCGATCTGGTTGCTCGCGACGCGGACGGCAAAGTTTACACGGTTCGCTACGAAGCGGTGAACGCGATGCTCCTGAACGAGTTCCTCAAAGAGCACCGCATCGTCCAGGAACAACAGAAAACCATTACTGAACTCAAATCTGCCGTAGCGAATCAGCAGAAAGATTTTCAGGCAAAGATTGCCGGGCAGCAGAAGCAAATCGAAGACCTGACTGCGACGGTGCAAAAGGTAAGCGGTCAGATTGAGCTTGAGCCGGTCCTGCGCGTTGCCGCGAGCGCCGATACCTTCAATCGATAACATAATACCATTAGCCCCACCCCATGAAAACAAACGCCAAGCAAACGATGAATCCCTCCTTTGCGGCGATTGTCTTATCTCCTTTTCCGGTTCCGATAAGAACCGCATTTCCATCCCTTCGCGATTTGATCCCGAGGGCATCCCGCAGTTCGGCCTCGTAGCCGAGCAGTGTTTACTGTGCGCTACGAAGCAGTGAACGCGATGTGACTGAACGAGTTTCTGGTTCCAAGGCAGGCGGCGATGATTGCACAACAGCGAAAAGACTTCGACTCGACTGTCGCCGAACACCAGATGCGAATTGAAGCGCTCGCGACAAGTTTGCAGAAAGTGAGTGATGCGATCCAACGGAGCAATGATTCCACAACAGAAGTCCAGCTCCGGTAAGAACGGCATGTCTCCTTGCACAATGCAACATGACGCTCCTAACGGAGCTGGGGACATGTCGTTTGGTCGGATCTATAAAACATGGCGCGCCTACGGCGCTTGGCGCTCCCGCTATTCGACCCGAAACAGATACATGGGAGAGGGGCTTCCTTCTTCCTGGGAGAGAAGGTTAGGGTCGAGGGCGATTCGAGCGATTGCCTCAGCGAGTCTGCAGTATCTCCAGCGCCGCAGCACGTCGGAAGGCGCAGAGCTAGGGCTCCCGACCTGTTATCCCTTCGGGATGTATTAGCGCGTCGATGGCCAATAGATGATGGGCCATAATTTGCAAAGTATGCCTAAAGCGAGCGAGCACGACTTTGGGGCGACACCATCATCATGTGTTCGGGCGCTTGCTTCCGATAGGGTTGGATGGAAACGCTTAGCCTGGGTCAACTGCGTAAAGTATGTCTGGAGCGAGCTAAGCACAAACTCTTGAGGCGACGCGACCGTCATGTTTTCGGGCGCTTGTTTCTGCCAGTAATGAATGGAAGCGCTTGCCTTTTTTCCGCCGAATCGGATTAGCAAAGATGAAATCAATTCGACCGGTTGTCATCGCCTCCGCGAACGGAAATCGTTTCCGCAACAGTGGCAGCATGACCTGCGTGGAAAAGGCCTTTGGTGAAATGATGCGCGGGGTCGATGTGCTCGGCGCGGTTGTCGCCGGAGTGAACATCGTAGAACTCGACCCTCTCGATACGAGCGTCGGTTACGGCGGCCTGCCTAACGTTGACGGCGTGCTGCAACTCGACGCCTCGTGCATGCATGGGCCGACGAAGCGTGCCGGTGCGGTCGCGGGGTTGGAAGGCGTGCGCACCCCTTCGCTCGTGGCCAAGGCGGTGATGGAGAAAACCGATCATCACCTTCTCGTCGGCGCCGGCGCGCAGGCGTTTGCGCGCGCTCAGGGCTTTGAGATCGAAGCGGATTTGAACTCGGACAATTCTCGAAACATCTGGCAGGAATGGCTGCGCCGCATGGCTCTCGCTGGCGAGATCGGTGAAGAAGCGCGCGTCACCGTGAGCAACCGTGTGATGCATGAACTGGTGGCGGAAGGTCTGGTCGACCCGCAGCATATTTACGGCACAATCAACTGCGACGGCGTGAATACGAAAGGCGACGTCTGCGGTGTGACCACAACTAGCGGCCTCGCCTGGAAGCTGCCCGGGCGCGCGGGAGATTCACCGATCCTTGGCGCGGGCCTCTACGTGGACGGAGAGGTGGGCGCAGCCGGCTCGACCGGTCGCGGCGAGTCGAATGTCTTCAGCGTCTCCTCGTTCCTGATCGTGGAAAACATGCGGCGCGGAATGCATCCGAAAGACGCCGCGCTTGAGGCCTGCCGTCGGGTGCAGCAAAACACCGTCGCCAAACATCTTCTCAACAACCGAGGCCTGCCGAATTTCGGCCTGAACTTTTACGCGCTCAATGTGCGCGGCGAATTCGCCGGCGTCTCCATGTATCCGGGCGCGCACTATGCGGTCTGCACCGAAAACGGCGCGGCGACCCTGCCCTGCGAGCCGTTGCTCGACGGCCGGCCGGAAGATTAAATTCCGAAATCCGAATGATCAAGTCAGGGGAGAAGCAAAAAAAAGAGCTTCCTCACTTCACTCGTTTGGAACATTTCGGTTTTTCACTGCCTAACGATTACACCCAGAGCGTGCGATCGAAGGTGCGGTATTGGATCGCCTCGCTCACATGCTCGGGCGAGATCGCTTCCGCGCCCTCGAGATCGGCGATCGTGCGCGAGACTTTAAGGATGCGATCGTAAGCGCGCGCGCTGAGATTTAGTTCACTCATCGCGACGCGAATCAGCTCCTGCGATTCATCGCTCAGTTTGCAATGCGCCTTGATCGCGCGCGTCGTCATGCGGGCGTTGCAGGTCGTCTTCCCGTCCGACGCGAAACGCGCCTGCTGCCGTGCGCGCGCCTGGCCGATGCGCTCGCGGATCGCGTCCGATTTTTCCTCCGCGCGATCACTCGAGATGTCGCGGTATTCCACTGACGGCACTTCGATGTGGAGATCGATGCGATCGAGCAACGGACCGGAAATCCGCTGGCGGTAACGTTGCACTTGCACCGGGCTGCAACGGCACTCGCGTTTGAGATCGCCGAAATATCCGCACGGGCAGGGATTCATCGCCGCGACCAACATGAACTCTGACGGAAACGTGACCGTGCCCGCGGCACGTGAAACCGTCACGCGACCGTCCTCAAGCGGCTGGCGCATCACCTCTAGGGTCGAGCGTTTGAACTCCGGCAGCTCATCGAGAAAAAGGACGCCGTTGTGGGCGAGGCTTACCTCGCCGGGAGCGGGCGTGGCCGAGCCGCCTAACAATCCCACGTCCGAGATGGTATGATGGGGCGAACGAAAGGGCCGCGTCGCGACGAAGGATTGTTCGCCGTTGAGCAGGCCGGCGATGCTGTGGATTTTCGTCGTCTCAATCGCTTCCTCCAGCGCCATCGGCGGGATAATGGTCGCGATTCTTTTCGAGAGCATCGATTTGCCGGAGCCGGGCGGGCCGATCATGAGAATGTTATGACCGCCCGCGACCGCCACTTCGACCGCGCGCTTGACGTGGGCCTGGCCTTTGACGTCGGCGAAATCGACCTCGTAACTTTGATGAGTGGCGAAGAACTCGCTCCAATCGCCGCGCGCCGCGGTGAGTTGCTTTTCTCCCCTAACGAATTGAAAAGCCTGCCGCAAATTTTGCACCCCGTAGATGTCGATCCCCGCGACCATGGCGGCTTCGCGCGCGTTCGCGGCCGGCACGATCATGGCGCGTTTGCCGCGGCGCCGCGCTTCCAGCGCGACCGGGAGCACACCTTTGACCGCGCGCACCGCGCCGTTGAGCGCGAGCTCTCCGACGAAGCTAAAATTCGCGAACAGATCCTCCTCGATTTCTTGCGCGGCGGCGATCATGCCGAGCGCGATCGGCAGGTCGAAGCTCGGTCCTTCCTTTTTAATGTCGGCCGGCGCGAGGTTGATCGTCGTACGCCCACGCGGCCAGTAGTAGCCGCTGTTGCTGATCGCGGTGGTGACGCGATCCTGACTCTCTTTCACTGCGGTGTCGGGCAGGCCAACGATGACGATCTTTGGATTCCCGCCCGCGGCGTTGACCTCGATCTCGACTTCGTAGGCATCGACGCCGAGAACGGCAGCGGAGTAAATCCGGGCGAGCACAGGCGCGAGATTGGCAGAAGCGAGCCGCGCAGCGCAAGCGTCATCCCCGGCGTGCCGCAGCCCTGGTGCGAATGCTCACTAAAATCGAGACCTTAATGGAGCGCGATGCTCCGTCATCGCGTGTTTGAGACTCGCGCCGACAGAGCGGCGCGCTCCAGTCTCGCTTCCCGCGATCCACTGCCCTAATACTCGACCTTGTCCGGCTTGGCGGACCATTCCCGGAAAAGGGCGAGCGATTCTTCCCGCGCGATCTGCCGCAGAGGAAGCGTGCGTGCGGCGATCTCGAGCGGCAGTTGCTCGTAGATGAAATTGTCGTCGAAGCCGATCTCCGCGGCGTCGTGGCGGGTGCAGGCGTAGTAAACTTGGTCGAGCCGCGCCCAATAGATCGCGGCCAGACACATCGGGCAGGGCTCGCAACTGGTATAGAGTTCGCATCCGCGCAGGTCGAATCGGCCTAACGAGCGACAGGCGTCGCGGATGGCCATGACTTCAGCGTGCGCGGTCGGGTCGAGTAACTGAGTGACGCGATTGTGACCGCGTCCCGCAATCTGGCCAGCGCACACCACGACGGCGCCGAAGGGGCCGCCGCCGTCCTGCAACATCCCCGTTCGGCCTAACGAAACGGCCTCCTTCATCCAAGTCTCGTTCTCCTCGCTCACAAGGCGGCTAAAGACCTATCGAGGACTTCCAGGATAAAATCGGCATCCTGCTGATGGATGCACATCGGCGGCGAGAAGCGGATCGTCTGACCTTGCAACCCGCCTTTGCCTAACAACAAGCCGAGATCGCGGCAGGTCTCGAGCACCTGCGCGCACTCGGCCTTGGCCGGCTCTTTGGTGGCGCGGTCCTTCACCAACTCGATGCCGAGCATCAAGCCTTTCCCGCGGACGTCGCCGATGATGTTGTGTTTCTCCTCCAAGCGCTGGAGTCCAGCAAAGAGGCGTTGGCCCATGGCGAGTGAGTTGGCCTGCAACTTCTCCCGGTCGATCACCTCCAGAACCGCTTTGCCTTGCGCCGAGACGACCGGGTTGCCGCCGAAGGTATTGAAATGAATTCGCTGCGAAAGCGCGGCCGCGATCTTCGGCGTGGTCACGACCGCGCCTAACGGGCAGCCGTTGCCGATGCCCTTCGCCATGCAAACAATATCGGGGATGACCCCTTGGGTTTCAAAACCCCAGTAATGCGTGCCGGTGCGGCCGAACCCGGATTGCACTTCATCGGCGATGCAGACGCCGCCCGCCGCGCGGACGTGCTCATACGCATGTTGCAAGTAACCATCCGGAAAAACGACGCAGCCGCCGACACCCTGAATCGACTCGGCGATGAACCCGGCGATCTGGCCTGGCGTCGCGTAGTCGATCAGGTTCTTCACATCGGCCGCATACTTTTCCCCGGCTTCGGCATCATCATGTCCCCACGCGCCGCGATAGGGATCGGGCGTGATCGAGTGATGCACCCCGAAGCTATGCGGAACGTTGAATTTCCACGTCGCGTGCGCCGTCAGGCTCATGCCGGAGGCGTTGCCGCCGTGATAGGCATTCCGCAACGCGATCATGTCGTAATTGCCCGTGTAGGCGCGGGCCATGAGGAGCGCGAGGTCGTTTGCTTCCGAGCCGGAGTTAACGAAATAACAGACCTTCAACTCACCCGGCATTTTCGACGCCAGCTTCTCGGCATACTCGGCGATGTTCGGGTGGAGGTAGATCGTGGTCGAATGCTGGAGGAGCTCGTTCTGCTGCTGCGCCGCCGCGACCACGTCCGGGTGACAATGCCCCACGCTGATCGTCACGATCCCGCCGAGCGCATCGAGATAACGCCGCCCGGTTTCGTCCCAGACATACTGCATTTTCCCCTGCACGAGGGTGAGCGGCTTTTTATAATAGAGAAAGATCCCAGGGTTCAGGAATTGTTTGCGCAACCGCAGGATTTGGTCGGGCGCGGAGCCGGTATAGGGCTTCGGTTGGAAGGCGAAGGGCGGCAGTTCGGGTGCTTGCATAGGTATAATCGTTAGGCGAGATCGGAAAAAAATCGTCGGCCGACCAGGTAAAGGACAAACGCGAGCGGGAACCCGACGAACCAGGCGTAATGGTAAAGGGAAATGAAGAGCGGCGCGACGAAAGTTTCCGCGAGCACCTTAATCGTGACGAGAAACCCGGGAATGTTCGGCAGAACGCTTAAGACCAGCGCGGCAAGCGCCACCCGGCTAAAGCCCCCGCTGTAACGATAACGGCCCTCGAGCCGATAAAGATCGTCCACGTCGAGCTGCGGTCGTCGATGAACGAAGTAGTCGGCGATCATGATTCCGCCGATCGGGCCTAACAATGCGCTGTAGCCGATCAGCCAGGTGAAAATGTAGCCACTCGGATCGGTGTAAAGTTTCCAGGGGAACATCAAAATGCCGATGACGC
>JBBSGS010000137.1:0-7358 GCA_038253875.1 Chthoniobacterales bacterium | reverse complement strand
CTCGCCGAGGCGCCAGAGGATTGGAAACAGTTGCTCGAGACGTGTCTCGAAGAACCTCCGGAGCGTTTCGTTTTCTTGTGGAGTTTGGACGAAGGCGCGCCGGGGTCCGGCAAAGACGGCGCCTTGTTTGGCAGCGATGCTTTGTTGCATCTCGCCCAGGCGGTTGAAGTCCTCGGCCCAACGGCCACGCTGCGCCTGGATCTGGTCACGCGTGGCGCGCAATCGATCGGACGCGAGCACGTCGTGGCAGTGGAGCAGGCGCCGGTCATCGGTTTGCTGCGCGTGGCGGCGAACGAATATCCGAACCTCACCTGCCGCGGCATTGATCTCCCGCCTGCCGCTTCGGCGGCGGACGAAGTCCTGCTATGGGGTGAGCTGTTTCAGAACGATTCCGAGTGCGAGGTCGCTTTCCGCGGAGAAGCCCGCTACGTCCGGCGTATCGGTCGCGGTCTGCCGCGCCGCGAAGAGCTGCTCGATCCCTCGGTGCCGTTGCGCATGGAATCTTTGGAGCGCGGTCTTCTCAGTTCGCTGCGCCTGGTTCCCTTCGCCCTGCCGCCCTGCGGTCCGGGCCAGATCGTGATCGAAGTGAAAGCCGCGGGCATGAATTTCCGGGACGTGCTCAAGGCACTCGCGCTTTATCCTGCGGAAACGGCGGATGCGCGGATCTACGGCGACGAAGTGGCCGGCGTGGTCAAGGCCGTGGGCCGCGGCGTGACCGATGTGGCGCCGGGAGACCGGGTTTTTGGTCTCGCGGTTTTCGGCCTCGCGACTCACGCGATGGCGCGCAGCGGCGATGTGCGCCCCATCCCCGACGGATTGTCTTTTGAAGAAGCGGGGACCTTGCCGGTGGTCTTCATGACCTCGTGGCATGCGTTGAAAACCGTCGCCCACCTGGAAGCGGGCGAGCGCGTCCTCATTCACGCCGGCGCTGGCGGTGTCGGCATGGCGGCGATTCAGATCGCGCATCATCTCGGCGCGGAAGTCATCGCGAGTGCGGGCAGCCCGGCAAAGCGTGAGTTGCTGCGAGTTCTCGGAGTCAAGCATGTCATCGACTCGCGGCGCGGAGACTTTACGGAATCGGTCATGGAAATTACCGGCGGCAAAGGTGTCGATGTGGTCTTGAACGCGCTCGCCGCCGAAGCGATCCCGATGGGACTCTCCTGCCTCGCGCCGTTCGGCCGGTTCGTCGAAATTGGCAAGCGGGACATCTATCAGAACTCACGCATCCCGCTCTGGCCGATGCGCAAGAATGCGTCGTTCCACGTCGTCGCGATGGACGCAATCTTTAGCGGCGACGAAGAACTGACCCGCCAACTTTTGGAAAAAATTTCCGGCCTGGTGGAGCAAAAGGCGCTTCGTCCGCTCCAGTTCCGTGCGTTCCCAGCCTGCCGCGTGGACGCAGCCTTCCGTTGGATGGCTCAAGGCAAACATACCGGCAAAGTGGTGGTGGCGTTTCCGGAGCCTTTTGTCACGCGGCGCGGCGAGCCGTTGGCTACTGGTTTCGAGGTGAAGCCGGATGGTTGTTACTTGATCACAGGCGCGTTTGGCGGTTTCGGCAAGGTCTTGGCCGGATGGCTGGCCGATTGCGGGGCGCGACATCTCGTGCTCACCAGTCGAAGCGGACCGGCCACATCCGAAGCGGAAGAATTTCTGGCCAAACTGCGCGGGCGCGGCGTGGACGTGCAGGTGGTGCGGGCGGATGTCGGCTCGCGGGAGGACGTGCAACGGTTGCTCGCGGAGATTTCATCGGCCGGCCATCCGCTCAAGGGCGTGTTCCACCTCGCGATGGTGATCGACGACGCGCCGCTCGCCTCGCTCACGCGCGAACGGATGCGCAGCGTGCTCGCGCCGAAAGCGCACGGCGCCTGGCTCCTGCACGAAGGAACTCTCGGCCTGGACCTCGATTGCTTTGTCCTGTTCTCGTCCGTCTCGAGCGTTTTCGGCAACCTTGCGCAAGGCAACTATGCGGCGGCGAACGCGTTTCTCGATGCCCTGGCGCTTCATCGCCAGGCTCTCGGCTTACCGGCGCTCGCGATCAACTGGGGCGCGCTGGGCGGCGAAGGTTACGTGGCGCGCAATGAGCGGGTGGCGGAATACCTTGCCCGCCTCGGCCTGGCGGCGCTCACCCCGGACGAGGTGATCGTTCTGCTGGAATCGTTCCTTTCCGCTGGCGCCGCGCAGGCGATGGCTTTGCGGGCGGACTGGTCGAAATGGCGGCAGGCGTTCCGAGCCGTCCAGGATTCTCCTTTGCTGGACAACGTCATCGCTGCGGGCGCCGAAGGCGCCGAAATCGGGGGCGCAAAAAACAACTGGGCACTCAAGATCGAAGGCGCTGCGCCGGAAGAGCGCGAGGGAATTATCGGCGAGGCCGTCCGCGACGTGGTCGGTTCCGTTTTGCGGGTGAAACCGGAAAGTTTGCGCGACGACCAGCCGTTGACGGATCTCGGGCTCGATTCGCTCATGGCCGTCGAGATCGAAAATTCGCTCGAGGCCGCCATCGGCGTGGCCCTGCCCCCGGCGAGCCTAATGCACGCCCGCACCATTGGCCAAATCGCAACCTTGATCGCCGAATACGCGGGCGGCAACGCGGAGGCCGATTCGCCTGCACCCGTGGCGCCGGTGCCACCGGTGGAGAGCGCGCGGGCGGAAGCCGTGGATTTGGAAGCGCTCTCCGATGAAGAGATCGACCAGCTGCTCGAGGGCGAGATCGAAGTGGAGAAGAGCGCGCCGGAAGTTCGCGCCTAACGACGCGCCATGTCCGGAGATAAACGCGCCCGCTTAAAGCAATGGCTGGAGAGTGGCGAAGCCCGCCTCGAGCCGCTGACCTTTCCGCAGCGGGAACTCTGGGAGGCCGCGCCTCTGCCGGTGACGGACGTCTCCAATCACATTTGCGCGATCATTCGCGCGCGCGGCGCCCTCACCGCGGAGGGAGCCGAGGCCGCCTTGCAAAAGGTGGTGGAGCGGCAGGAGGTTTTTCGCCTCTCGTTCCTTCCGGGCAAAGATCAGCCCATGCAGATGGTTCGGAGCACCGGCAAGCCAATGTTCACCCTCCGCGACCTCCCGGCTACGCAGCGGGAGCCGGAAGCGATCGATGAACTGGCGCAGGAGGTTTTCCGCAAACCGTTCGATCTGCTGCGGGGTCCGCTCTATCGCGTCGAGATGTTCCGGCGCGGCGCCGAGGACCACGTGCTCATCTTTGCGATTCATCACGCGATTGCTGACGGCTGGACGTTAGGCGTTTTCTTTCAAGACCTGGTCGCGGCTTACATCGACGGGATGAGAGGTGTCCGGAACGGACATCGCCCGGTGCCGCTCTCTTATTCGCAGTGGGGCGCCGCCGAGCGCGCTTTCTGGCAGCCTGCCGAACTGGAGCGACGCGCCGCTTTTTGGAAATCCTCTTTGGCTGGGACACGCCCGCTCTGGAGCTCACCGGCCGAGCCCGAGGCGGCCTCGGGGGAACGGGAACGCTGGGTTTCGCTCGTTCCGGCGGACCTCGGACGGGCGGTGCGAGAACTGGCCCGGCAAAATGGCGCCACTCTCTTCAGCACGCTCCTCGCATCCTTCCAGATCGCGCTCTCCAAATGGGCGGGCGCTGACGATATCCTCGTGGGCACGCCGGTTGCGAATCGAAGAACACAGTCGGTGCGCGAAACGATGGGCTACTTCGCCGGTGTCGTGCCGTTGCGCGGTCGGATCGAGCTGGAGCGGAAGTTTTCTGACACGCTCCGAGCGGTGCATCAGGCGACGGTTGATTCTTTCGCCAACGCCATGCCTTTTGCCGAACTCGTGCGCGCGCTGGGCGAGCCGGCCTCGCCCGGACGCAACCCGATTTTCCAGGTCCGTTTCGCGCTGCAAAACCATCCCGCGCCCGATGCGGCGGTGCCGGCCCTGTCGCTCCAGCTTCGAATTCGCTCAACCGGCACGGCCCGATTCGATCTCGGCTGCGAAATCAATGAGGACGGCGACGGGCTCGAGGTTGCCTGGTTGTTCCGGCGGGACCTGTTTCGCATTGCTGATATTCGGAAGCTGGGTGAGTTATACCAGGCCGTGCTGGCCAGCGTTTGCCGTTCGCCCGAGAGTCGCACCGCCGCCCTCCTTGAACACTCAGTAAGCAATCCATGAGCACATCATCGAACACAATCGAAGAGCCGCATTGGGTCAGCCGCTCGGCTTACCAGATTGTTTCCATCCTCTTTTTAGCCAGCGAAATCGCACTGGCCGCGATGTTGTATCAGGGGGCCTCCATCTGGCTGGTGGCCGCGCTGGTCTTGCTCATCAGCCATCTCATGCACGGCTCGCTCGTCGGTTTTCATGAGGCGTCCCACGGCCTTCTCCGGCGCAACCGCCGGTTCAACGAAGTGAACGGCGTCGTCCTTGGCGCCCTCAGCTTCATGAGCTTCAGCCTTTACCGCGCGGCGCATCAGACTCATCACGCCAACCTCGGCACGGAGCGCGACGAAGAACTTTGGCCGTTCGTTCTTCCGCATATGCCGCGCTGGAAAAGGGTGCTCGCCGCCTTCCTCGAGCTCACCGCCGGGCTGGTCTTCACGCCGTTTTTGTTTCAGCGCACTTTTTTGCGAAATGGTTCGCCGATTCGACAAAAGAAGGTGCGCCGGCGGATTTGGACTGAATTAATCGTGATCGCTCTGGTCTGGATCGGCCTCTTATCCGCAGTCACCTACTTCCACGCCGTCCGCTATTTTTTGTGGATGTATCTGGCGCCTGCGCTCATCGCCGCGAACCTGCAAAGCTGGCGCAAGTACATCGAGCACGTCGGGCTCGCCGGGAACACGGTGAACAGTTCCACCCGGAGCATTGTCGCAGAGGGCTGGGGCGGCCGGCTCGTCTCGTTCTCCTTGCTCCATGAGCCGTTTCATGGCGTGCATCACAAGCGCGCCGGACTGGCGCATGCGGAGCTGCCGCAATTCGCGGCGGATCTCCAGCCGTTCGCCGCGGAAGAACGGCCGCCCTTCCGAAGCTATCGCCACGCCTTATCGGACCTGCTCCGCAACCTTCCCGACCCGCGCGTGGGTGTCCAGTGGCGCACCGCAAACCCAGTTCGAACATAGTCCGTCGGGGCTGGATCATCGCCTCGGCCATTTTCCCGCCAAGCTGTCTGGCGGAGAACGTCCGGTAGTGGGTCAGTTTGAAAAATAAAATAAAGTTCCGCACTTTAGCGACGAATGGTGAAATCGGAATAAGACAAGGCGGCGGAGATATGACAATCACCACAGCCTCTGATTTCTGCTTGCCGCGCCGTAGGATGGGCGCTGCTGTTTCTTCAGGATGGCATCATCTGGCTGCCCTTGCTCGCCGGTTTTGTATGGTCCGAGTGGCATCGCGTCCCGCGCCAGCGCCCGGAGCGAGCGGCGAGGAAAGGCGACCCAGTGCCCGAAGCAGTGCGTACTGCATCTTGTTGTAATCGGTGACGATGTTGAGATAATCATTCCGAACACGCGATAACTCCAGTTGGGCTAGAATTGTTTCAAGAACCGCCCCGACGCCGAATTCCTTCCGTTCCTGGCCGAGGCGCAAAGCTTCTTCCGCGTCGGAAAGCGATTCTTTGGCCGTGGCGATCTGGTCGGCGAGTGATTGGACGCGAGTCTGGCTGGTAATGACTTCGTTCGCAACTTGATCGCTCACCTTATCGGCGGTGAGTTCGGCGCCGCGCAAGCGCGCCTGCCGGGCGTGGATGTTGCCGAAGTCAAAGAGACCGCCTGGTCCGACGCGCCAGGTGAGCAGTGCCGTGTAGTCCTCGGATTCGCCGAAGTGTCCGGTGTCGCTGCCTTTTCCGCCGCCGAGTCCGCCGAAAAACGCCTGTCCGCCGACAGTCGGTATCAGCGGACCGTAAATTGCGCCGTTCTTCCCATGCTGAGCGGCGCCGAGCAGCGCTGCGCTCTGTTGCGTTTCGGGTCGCGCCGCCAAAGCCTGCGAGACAAGATCGCCGAGTGACTCCTTCGTGGAAACAAGCGAGAGCGGCACGACGCTCGCATCGCGCGGCATCAGCACGGTTGGATCGAGATGCAAAATCTGAACCAGCTTCGCGGAAGCGAGTCGCGCATTTTCTTCCGCTCGGCGCAGGGCGATCTGGTCGCGCTGTTGCTGCACTTTGACGCGCAGCGCGTCGCCCTTGAATGCGATGCCGGCATTCACTGCCCGCTCAATTTCCGCGGCGTAATCGGTCGATACTCGCAATGCTTCCCGCGCAACACCCACCGCTTCGTGCGCGGCGGCAAGATCGAAATACGCGTGCGCAGCGGCCAGAATCGTTTCCTGCTGCTGCGCATCAAGGCCGTGGCGAGCGGCTTTCATGAGCTGGTGCGCTTCGAGCGATTTGAAAATTGCGTCGCCGATGTCAGTCTGCGCGACGATCGTTCCGCCGGGGGCGTAACTTTGTTTATGCACGTCTTCGATCACGCCCTCGGTATTTTGGATCAAATTGTCGTGCCGGCGATAGGTGATGCCCGGCGCGACCCACGGGAAAAAGCGCTCGATGGCGCTCTCCTCGGCCGCCCGCGCTTCGGCGAACTTTTCTCTGGCCAGTTGCACATCGAGATTGCGCGCCCCGGCTAGCCGGAGCGTCGAAGGGAGGTCAATCGTGAGCGACTTTGGTTCGGCCGCCTCTGCGACGAAATAAACAAGCACGGCAAAGATCGCAAAAGCGAAACACCAGCGCTTCATTTGCGTTCGATCGGTTGAACTTTTTCTCCGTCGGTCACCGATTGTTTGCCGGCGACGATGACGGCGTCGTTAGGTGCAACGCCCTTGAGAATTTCCACGTTCACGCCGTCATCGAAACCAGTCGTCAAGGAAACTTTTTGCGCTTTGCCCTCGCGGACGACAAAGACCGAGCTTTTCGCTTTCTCGGTGACGAGCGTTTCGGCCGGAACGAGGAGCGCATTGTCTTTTTTTTGCAGCGCGATTTCGACGGTGGCCCACATCCCGGGACGCAAGTCCAGGTCGGGATTTGGAATGTCGATTTCAGTTGTCATCGTCTTGGTCGATTCATCGAGCGCGTAAGAAAAACGGGTGATCGTGCCGTCAAATGTGCGACCGGGCAGTTCGCTCACCGTCACTTTCACGGGCAAATTCTTCTTCACCAATGGCGCCTCGGGTTCAGGAATCGCCACGTCGATCCGCACCGTGCGGAAATCCATCAGGGTGAGGACAGCGGCGTGCTTCGTCGAGCTGCTCGAAGTCGCCGCGGGAACGAGCGCGCCGGGATCGACCCAGCGTTTCGTGATGACGCCGGAGAACGGCGCGGTGATCTGCGCGTAGTTGAGCAGCGTCTCGATGCGCTGCACTCCCGCGATGGCGACGTCCGCTTTCGCTTTCGCCGCATCGGCTGTTTGCGGCAT
>JBBSGS010000136.1:0-7420 GCA_038253875.1 Chthoniobacterales bacterium | reverse complement strand
TCACGCTTTCGCCAACCTTGCCCTTGCGGACCTTTTCGCCCTGCTTCGTTCGTCGTGCGACTTCGTCACGCGTCAACGCTTCGCGAAGAACGGCAACCAATGGGCCGTTGCCGGATAGAAAGAGAGCACGCGTCGGTTGATTAACTTCGCGTCGCGTCGCTAGATTCAAGCCAACCAAAGTCTTCCCGCGCCGGGCACGTCAGTGACGAAGCAAATGCGTTTGCGTCGATTGGCTTGAGCTCCATAGACCAATTCCTCGATGCGTCGCGACGTGAGGTGAAGATTTTGCGCGCCGGCATCGAATCGAGCAATCGCTTCTACCGAATGCTGCGCGTAGAGAGAACGGGCAGCTTCAACAATCGTCGGCGCCGGATGGTACGACGCGCGCGACTAAATCTCCGCATCGAGAGTTGCGCCGTCGCTGATGCGAAGCGCTGATTCGAGCGCACTTCGGAAGCTCGCAGGATCGACAACAATGGGCCTGAAAACCTTGTCAGGATCAGCGCAAAGGCGAACCGCCGGGCACTTGGTCGTTCCGTCGCTATGAGCATCGGAACAATCGATGCGTTGTGACTGCCTTCGTGAAAGTTCTTTAGATCGAGTCCGTAGTCCACACCTGATCGATCGAGGCGCGGACTGACATCCACACACTTCACCGGAATGTGGAGCATCAATCCACGGACTATAAGCACATCATCTGACTTTCCCCTGAGCGTGCAGTGCCAGTATATCCCTGACTGCGCGGTTAAGAGGCGCAGGCACGCCGACGGCTTCGCCTAGCTCGACCACACTACCGCTTAACCAGTCGAGCTCGAGCCGCTGGCCATGTTCCAGGTCGGTGTGCATCGAGGAGTCCATGCCCGGAGGCAGGCCATCGCAAAACGCGAGGCGGTTTTCTGCAAAATCGGCGGCCAGTGAAACGCCGTGCGCCCGGCCCACAGCCACCACTTCGCGCATTATCTCGAGCAGGAACGCGCGCGTGCGGGGATTGGCGCGGATCGGTCCGATGGTCTGGCGCATCGTCGTGGTGGTGGCTGATGTACCGACGACAAAGACAAATTTCTCCCAGATCGCGCGTTGTATGTCCGTGCTCATCTCGGCCTCGATGCCGCTGCGGTGGCAGGCTTCGAGAAAATTTTGCGCGCGCCCTGAGATGGCGCCGTCACGTTCGCCGAAGACGAGCCGCTGCATCTTCCCGGTCTGGAGAATGACACCAGGGCGAACAATCTTCGCCGCGACATAGCAAAGACCACCAAGGACGGCCCGTGTACCGAGGATCTCGCTGAGTAACTCCTCTTTCCGCACGCTATTCTGCAGCGAGATCACGGCTGTGTCCGGTCCGACAATGGGCTGCACCGCGCGCGCGGCGTTCTCCGTGTCCCAGAGCTTCACGCAGATCAACACGACATCGGCCGGTCCCAGCGCCTCGGGATTCTCACTCACGCACACTTGCGGAAGATGGATATTGCCGAGCTCGCTTTCGACCCGAAGTCCCTGCCCGCGCAACGCGTCCAGTTGAGCGCCGCGCGCGATGAAGGCTACCTCGCACCCGCCCTGCGCCAGCCGCGCCCCGAAATAGCCGCCGACCCCGCCGGCGCCGATAACTGTGATACGAATGGGCATTTTCTTAGAAGAGGTCTAGTTATGGCTTTCTTGCGCGCAGATTGCGCGGATTAACACAAAATTTTCTGAATCAGGCCATCTTTGAATCCAAGGAATGTGAATGCTTTTCGTTGCTGCGAGATAGTTTGGGCGACGTCTTATTCGTCCGGTTCCAATATCCCTCCGTCCGAGTCTCAATCCGCAGAGCATTCCCGAAGCGGTGAATTGTATCAATCGAAAGTAGCGCAGCTTAGCAGCGCCGTTCGGGAGGCAGAGCGCGCGCCTTTCTTGCGTGCTCGTTTCTGCGCCCCGCGAGACAGGCTTTGCACAGCGTCCCAGCAGCCGCAAAGTTCGCGACGGCGAGACATCGTCGCCAGCACGCGTGACGCGTGCGCTACCCGGAACCAGAACTTCCGCGATCGCGCCATACCAGCCCCCCATACGGGGTAATAGCTCCCGGTGTCGGATGCCTGCTGAGCGAAGTGTGGAGCGCGCTGCTCTGTCAGCGCGAGGATCATCGCGACAGCGGAGCTGGGCGCTCGATGCACGCTTTCACAGAGATAACGCACTATCTGTCGATTGTAGCGTGGTGCGTGTCGATTTCCGATTCCTGTGCAGTAGACTTTGAAAGGCCTCCTGCGCCTTCGTGCCATTTCCAGAATGCCGTTTGCGACAATCGACAGTCTGCGTTATCGCTCCGGTTGAATGAAATTCATTGTGCGCCCGTCACCTGCGCCCGCTGAGACGGCGTAAGCCAGCCGATCGCTTTGTCCTGATCCTGGCGCACAAAGGCGTTCACTTTTGTGGCCTGCTCCGGAGTAAGCTGGAGATGGGCGAAAGGTGTTCCTTCAAGCTGCTTCTTTTGATCGCTCGCCGGGGCGGCGCGGTATGACTTATCGAGCAGCTGCTCGATGGAAACGCCTTTCAGCGAGCGTTGCGAATCCGCATCGAGATAAACGGTATCGGCCACCCCGGCTTGCCTGGCCTGGCGCGTAAGGTCTTCGAGTGTGACCTGTGCCGGCGCGTAATCCACGAGCGTCACTTCGCGGCCTTTAAAGAAGCCGGCTTCGGTGCGGACCACGCCTTCGATCTGTCCCAGCATCATTTCGCCGGTCCAGAAACAACTTTGCGCAAATGCGACGCGCTTGGTGGCGGGTTTGTTCGCCGCGGCAGTCTCCTGTTGCGCGGCCAGGTGTCCGACGTGGGTAAGAAAAGCCATGGCGAGTAAGATTGTCGTTTTCATGTTCAAGGATGTTCGGGCGAGGTGCTTTCGATGAGTCGCAGTCTTCGAGTAACAACGCCCGCGGTTTATTCCGTTCCGATCGTGATGGCAATGCCGACGACTTAGCGAGCGCCATAGCTGCAGAAGGTGCCAGAGGACCTGCATCGTCATCTCTGCTAGCTCCTCTCGCTCTCAAGGAAAAAGGATAGGACTCGGCGAAAATCTTCGATGGCTATCGTGGATCGAAAATAGATTCGAGCGGACGCCCGGGATCGAGTTGTTTCCGAGCCAGCCATTCAGCGTCGTAAAGGGTCGATTGATACTTGTGTCCGGAGTCGCAGAGAATCGTAACAATGGTCTGGCCCGGCCCACGCTCCCGGGCATAGCGCACAGCGCCGGCGTTAATCCCACTGGAGAGGCCGAGAAAAAAACCTTCTTCGCGTAGAAGCTGGCCAATGATCTTGAGGGCTGCCGGTGCCGACCGCGGCCACAAAAGCGCTGGCCTCGCCTTTGGTTTGCTTCCAGATTTCTGGGCCGGTGGCGATAATGTGGCGGTTGGCCGTGTTATCGAACTGATTCGCCCAGAAGCAGCATAGTTCTGCGGATCGCGATACGGTTTTTCCGGAACGGCGATCACTTCCGCCCCGAGCATGCGCAACGGAGCCGATTTTTCGGGCGATTGATTATCTGGAATGATAATCAACGTGGGATGGCCTCGAGCGCGACCAATGATGGCAAGACCGATTCCGGTGTTGCCCGTGGTGCCTTCGACGATGGTCGCACCAGGCTTGAGCAAACCTCGCTCCTCGGCCTCCTCGATGATTCCCAGAGCGGCACGATCCTTAACCGAGCCACCCGGATTCATGAACTCGGCTTTTCCGAGAATCTCGCAGCCGGTTAATTCGGAGAGCCTGTGCAAACGAACCAGCGGTGTGCGGCCGACACTCCCGTCCAGTCCTCGGAATTGGTGCGCATTTTGGAGTGACTCCGGTCTTGCAACCCTTATTCGCCGCCAATCCGGAAAGATAGGAAGGCGACGCGCGATTTCTATTCCGGGAATTCACCTCACCCGACGAGGTCGATCATCAATCGCAAGGGGGAATGGTTGCAGATGCTTTAAAACGAGGGCGAACGTTCATGCCGGAGTTGGAGCGCTGGGAATCTCGCCTCCAGCCAGTATTCGTTCTTCGTAGAGATCACTCCAGCGCTGCTGATTCATGGCACACATCGGGACTGCTTCCCATTCGCCGGTGCCGCGGTTTTTCACTGCGCCTTTGAAAACGCAGGCATCGAGGCGGCTCTTCGTCACGGGATCATCCGGCGCATTGGCGACGCGACTCGCATCCATGAAGTTGTGGGTGCCGGTATTGATGGTCTGCGCGCGGCCGGTCAACAGGGCGCGGAGAAACTCGAAAGGAATCCCGCCTGTTGCAGCCAGAGCAATCGCTCGGAAGAAAACTCGCGCGGCCAACCGCGGATGCCGTGCGAGCGCACCGGCCATGCGATAAGGCAACGTCCCCGCGTCATCTGCCATCGTGGAGATCGCGCCGAAAGCGGCCAGCGCTTCGCTAAGCAGGGCGCGCGACTTATTGTCGTTAGGCAAAGCCGACATCACCCGGCCCGACGGACGCGCAATGAGAAGGAACGCTCCGTTGTTGCAATCGGGATGGCCGAAGATGGCAGCTTTCCGTTCCAACGCGACGCCGGCGCCGTCGCAGATTTTCTCCCAAACGCGCTCAGGCGTGACCGGATGGTCGGAGATGCGGGTGCGGCCGGTGTCGGCTTCGGGGAGGAAGCTGATGTTGCGCCAGATCCGCGTGCGCTCAGGCTCGGCGAGGAACCAGCGCAGGACCTCCGGGACATGCTCGATGTTGCGCTCGGTGACGGTGCAATTGTGGGCGAACTCCAACGGCAAACCGGTTTTCTGTCGCAACCCGATCGCCAGGCAGGTGAACGCGGCGCGCACCGGATGAAGGTCGGCTTCGCTCTCGACTCGCGAAATGCGATAGCCGTGCCTGCCGGCCTGCGTCATATCGATGTGCACGGCGACCTGTCGCAGGCCACCGACGAGCATCAGTCTTTCCAAGAACTCAGGATGCTCGAGCAGCGTCTGGCCATGTGTCATCAACATCGGTACCAGGCCCGCATCGACGGCGTAGCGGACAATTTCCACCAACTCGTCCTCTCGCCCGGTTTTGAAGTAGGCGTCAGCGACATCGCCGCCGGTGATTTGCAATCCGCCGCCGGGACCCTGAAAGCGACGGTTGGCGTCGATCTGCTCCTTCATCTGCGCGAGCGAAGGCATCGGCACTTGGTTCGCGTTTTTCGGCAGATAACAGTGCGTGCAGTGAAACGAGCAATAGCTCGCCCCGGTGGTGAAACCGCAGTGAGTAAGATGACGGCCGCTCACCTGGTTCGGGGTCTGTAACTCAGGCGGCAGAGAGTCCCAGCGTTCGCGCAGCAGTCTCTCCTTCTCCGAATGAACCGGCTGCCAGAATGCCTGCCAACGCGCCGTCCAGCGGAGGCGATTCCCGTAAGATGCCGCCGCTCGCACGCTCACGACCTTGGCGCGCCAGTATCCCAAAGCCTAATGACCTTTGTCTGGCAGCGACACCCACTTCTTGTCTGCTGTGTCGAGGTTGCCGTGCTGATCCTTGTTGAAAATATCCTTCACTTCCAAATCGTATTGCATGAGAAGACGGCCATCAACGATCTGAAACGCATCGATCTTCACCGGCGCGAGGTGCCCCTTGCTCACACCGTAGGCGCAATAGCCGCCAAATTGTGGCTCATATTTTGCCGGGTTCTTTTCGAACATTGCCTGGTGTTCCGCGGAAGCGAACCGGTAGGTCGCATCATGAAAGCTGGCGTGAAACTTCTCTTCTCCCAGCACAGGCTTGCCGTCGGTGAAGAAAGCGACCGGGTCGTAACCCTGGATGGCGACTCCGTTCTTGTCGACGTTCGCTTTGGGGGCCGCGAGCAGCGAAGAAGCGGTCAAGGCGAAGCAAATTAGCGGAAGGATTTTGAAGGATGTTTTCATAGGTTTAATCGGAGCGGCGAATAATATCGCCGGCCATGAGACGCCCGCGCGGGGTGATTATTCCCGGCCATGGAAATTGCCACCCTCTCCTCGGCGCACGACGCTGGAATAAAAGCCCGCCTCGCGACCCTTAAGAGCGTGAATGTGAAAGGAGCGATCCTAGCCTGCGCTCTTCTCGTTGCACTCGCTGTGGCCGGCGGCGCGCGCGGGCAAAATGGAACGCCCGCGAACCAAGCGAAGGCAATCTTCGCGGGTGGATGTTTCTGGTGCATGCAACCGCCGTTCGATCACGTCTCGGGCGTGACTGCAACCTTGGTCGGGTACACCGGAGGACCGGAAGAAAACCCGACCTACCGGCAAGTTTCCGCAGGTGGGACGAGTCATCGCGAGGCGATCGAAATTACCTACGACCCGACGAAGGTCACTTACGAAAAGTTGGTCGAAGTTTTCTGGCACAACATCAACCCGATCCAAGCCGACGGGCAGTTTCACGACTTCGGCGACCAGTACACGACCGCAATCTTCTATACCACGGATGAGCAAAAGAAGGCTGCCGACGCATCAAAGGAAGCTTTGGAGAAATCCGGGAAGTTCCAGAAGCCGATCGCAACGGTGATCCTGCCCGCAAGCAAATTCTGGCCGGCGGAAGAGTATCATCAGAAGTACTACCTGAAGAATCGGGCGGCCTACGGAATTTATCACTTCACTTCCGGCCGCGGCTCCTACAAGCAGCGAATCTGGGGAGCGGTCCAATAAAGAATCATGTGCGGAACTTATCGAGAATGAGCACCGGAATTCTGTTTCCGGGTAGGGCAGGCGTCGCGCGTGCCGGCGATGGTGTCCCGCCGTCGCGAACTTTTTCAGCCGTTGGCCGCCTTGGCAAAGCCTGTTTTCGCGAGACGCGAAAACCAGCACGCGAGACGCGTGCGCTACCCGGAGAACGCAGAGCGCGCTCACGCCCGCCTCTGATTGCCAGGCAGGCAGTCGCGCATCTCGCCCCCGTCGCGTAAGAGTTCTCATGCGTCTTAAACGGCTTCCGATAGGAATTTATTTCGAGCATCCGGATTGGTTCCGCCCGCTCTTCGCCGAGCTGGATCTGCGCGGGACCGCTTACACAAAGATCGACGCCACCTGTCACTCTTATGATGTAACCGCGCGCACGAAGGAGTACGCGCTTCTCTTCAATCGAATGAGCGCGTCGGCCTTCCTCCGGGGCAACGAGCAAGCCGTGTTCTATGCGCGCGATTTCCTCGCGCACATCGAGAGCCTCGGCACCCGCGTGATCAATGGCCGCGAAGCCTTCGCCCTCGAAATCTCGAAAGCGGCGCAGTTGTCATTGCTACACTCGTTAGGCGTCCCCTTCCCGCGCTCGCGCGTAATCAATTGCCTCGAGGAAGCGAAACGCATCGCGCCGAAATTCGATTTCCCGCTCGTGATCAAGCCCAACATCGGCGGGCGCGGCGCGGGCATCGTGCGGGCGAATTCGCCCTCCGAGCTGGAGGAGGCGATCACAAGCGGACAAATCAATCTCGGGATCGATCACACCGCCTTGGTGC
>JBBSGS010000135.1:0-7441 GCA_038253875.1 Chthoniobacterales bacterium | reverse complement strand
TGCGGAAGCGCGTCCAGCTCCGCGAGGCCGGGGCAGAGCGTGCTCTCAATTTTTTCGAGCCGCCATTGTTCCGCCTGCTGCCCGGGCTCGCGCCCGGCCACGAGGAGGCGCGCGGGTGCAAACTTGCGCGCCATAAGGCGCACGAAATCCGACCGCACCGTCTGAAGAAGGCGCCGCTGCACGAGGGCACATTATAATGATTGCAGGCGCTCGCAGGCAAATTTACGGTTTCTGCCGCACGTCTTCCAGCCGGCGCCGGCTGATCTGCATGCTTGATTTCTTCGTTTATTTTCTCTACCGCGCCGCGCTCGCCTTGATCATCGCGCTGCCGTTAGGCACGATCTTTGCGCTCGGGAAATTCCTCGGCTTTCTCGCCTGGATCGCGCTCCCGAATTATCGCCGGCTCGCGCGACACAACATGCAGATCGCCTTCGGCAGCGAAATCACCGGGGCCGAGAAAGGCCGGCTCGTGCGCCGGCATTTCCAACAGCTCGGCGCGAACCTTCTTAGCGGCATGAAGCTCAACTCCATGTCGCTGCCGGCGGTGGCGGCGCTGGTTGCCACCGAGGGCGTCGAGGAAGTGCATCGCCATCTGCGCGCGGGCCGGCCGGTCGTGCTTGCGCTCAGCCACCTCGGCAATTGGGAACTTTTCGCGCAGATCCTGCCGCACTACTTCGGCTACGCGCGACTGAGTACGGTTTATCAGAAACTCGGCAACCGCCTGATCGACAATTTCGTTAGGCGACAGCGGGCGCGTTTTGGAGTGCAACTGTTCGACCGCAGCGAAGGTTTCCAGGAAGCAATCCGTCTCCTCCGGAGCGGGGGAATGATCGGCATCCTGAGCGATCAGCATTCGGGCGATCATGGATTGTGGACCCCTTTTTTCGGGCGCCTCGCTTCGACTTCACCGCTGCCTGGTCTGCTCTGCAAACGGACCGGCGCGGCCCTCATCGCGGCCTCGCTTTACACCGACGGCGCGGCGCGCTGGCGGATGATTTTCACACCGGCGCTCGATCAGCCTAACGACAGTATCCAATCGCTCACCGCGCGAACCAACGCCGCCATCGAAACCGAAATCAGGCGCGCGCCGGAAGATTGGTTCTGGGTCCACAACCGCTGGAAAACACCGTGTCCGAACTTTCTCTTGGGAAAATATAAACGGGGCGCCTTCGTTCCCGAAAACGCGGCCACGCTGCAACCGTTTCGCATCCTTATCCGGGCGAGCAATTGGCTCGGCGATAGCGTCATCAGCATTCCCGCGGTGCGGGCGATCAAGCGCGGGCGACCCGATGCCCACGTCACGATACTCGCCCAGGAAAAACTCGCGGCGGTCTGGCGGCTGCTGCCGGAAGTGGATTCCGTGATTTCGTTAGGCAAAATGTCCTTGCCTGCTGTGCGCCGGCTGCTCCGGCGGCAGGCGCCCTTCGACGCCGGGATCGTCTTCCCGAATTCGCTCCGGAGCGCACTCGAACTTTGGCTAGGAGGAGTTCCGCGGCGCGTCGGCTATGCGAGACATCACCGCCGCTGGCTCTTGCACCAGATCGTGCCGCCGGTCGAGCGCAACGGCCCGCCGCCTCATCAAGTGGAGCATTACCTCGACCTCGCGCGATCGTTAGGCGTGGACGCGATCGCGGGCGAGATCGCGCTCGCAGAGGCGCGTCCCGCGACTTTGTCCGTACCCAGTTTTGGGCTTTGCCCTGGGGCCGAGTACGGACCGGCGAAACGCTGGTTGCCGAAGCGATTTGCGGAGACGGCGGCGGCAATCGGCGGGCACTGGACACTTTTCGGCACGGCCGGGGACGCGGAAGCCGGCGCGCCAATCGCGGCGGCTCTGGGCGAAGCTTGCACGAACAAGATTGGCCTAACGACGCTGGAAGAGTTGATCGAGGAACTGCAGCAGTGCGCGCTTCTCCTCACGAACGATACCGGCACGATGCACCTCGCGACGTTGCTTGGAGTGCCGGTGGTCGCAGTCTTCGGATCGACGGAGCCTCGCCTGACGGGACCGCTGGGGAAAAAGAGCGTCGTCGTTAGGCGTCAAGTCGAATGCAGTCCCTGTTTTCTGCGCGAGTGCCCGCTCGATTTCCGTTGCATGAACGCGGTCACGGCGACCGAGGCGGCGGCGACGGTGGAGGCGACGTTGTCATTCTGAGCCGGCGCAGCGCGGCGGAGGAACCTCCCGAGCGCGGCCGACTTTCTGCGCTACCAAGTGCCATCCCTTTCGCGTGAGGTGCGGGAGCGTGGCGCGAGCCAAAAGCCGCATGCGAGGTCCCTCGCCGCGCTGCGCCGGCTCAGGATGACAGAGTAAGGAACCGCGGAGAGAATTTCGCAGTTACCGTCCTAAACCTTCATCACCTCGGCATCTTTGCGCTCGAGGTGGTCGTCGATCGACTTGACGAAGCGGTCGGTCAATTTCTGAATCTCCCCCTCCATATCGCGGAGCTGGTCTTCGGTCGCTTCGCCGGCCTTTTCCATTTTTTTGGCGTCTTCCATCGCGCTCCGGCGATTGGCCCGCACACGCACGCGCGCTTCCTCGGCCATTTGTTTGAGGGACTTCACCAGATCTCTGCGCCGCTCTTCGGAGAGCTCGGGAATGGGGAGCCGGATGAGCTTGCCATCGACCAGAGGCTGGATGCCGATCTTTGATTCTTTCAGCGCCTTCTCGATGTCGCGTACGGTCGAGGCATCGAACGGCTGAACGACGAGCAAACGCGGTTCCGGCGTGGTGATGAGCGCGAGCTGCTTCAGTTTCATCGACGAGCCGTAGGCCTCGACGTCGACGTTCTCGACCAGCGCCGGCGAAGCCTTCCCGGTGCGC
This sequence comes from Chthoniobacterales bacterium, assembly GCA_038253875.1. Taxonomy (GTDB): domain Bacteria; phylum Verrucomicrobiota; class Verrucomicrobiia; order Chthoniobacterales; family UBA10450; genus Palsa-1392. Next base: position 4,623 of record JBBSGS010000135.1, on the reverse strand, counting down.
ACGCTGGAGAATTCGTGGATCATGTAGTCCACGCTTTTGTCCATCGCCATTTCGGCTTCGAGGAGAATATCTTCGGCGCTCATAAAAGTGGGTGAAACAAAGCCGCGCTCTCGAAATTGGCAATCGCTAATCCGTCACGAGCGTGCCGACGGGACGCCCAAGGATAACGTCGCGGATGTTCGTCGGATTGTTCATGTCGAAAACGATGATGGGGATTTTGTTGTCCATGCAGAGACTGAAGGCGGTCGAATCCATCACCTGCAGGCGTTTCGTTAGGGCGTCGGTGTAGCTGATGCGATCGTAACGCTGGGCGTCGCTGTGCACGTTCGGGTCGCGGTCGTAGATGCCATCCACTTTCGTCCCTTTTAAAATGATATCGGCGCCGACCTCGCTTGCGCGCAAAGCCGCGGTCGTGTCGGTGGAGAAATAAGGGTTGCCGGTGCCGGCCACGAAGATGACAACGCGACCACGCTCCAAGTGCCGGATGGCGCGCCGGAGGATGAACGGCTCGGCGATGTTTTGCATCTCGATCGCCGTCTGCACGCGCGTGACGACGCCGCTTTGCTCGAGCTGATTTTGCAAAGCGAGGCCGTTGATGACGGTCGCGAGCATGCCCATGTAATCGGCTGTCGTGCGATCCATTCCGCGATGACTGGCGGCGAGGCCGCGCCAGATGTTTCCGCCGCCGATGACGATGCAAATTTGCACCCCGAGCGCGTAAATCTCCTGCACCTGGCGGGCGATCTCCTTGACGATTTGCGGCGAGATCGTGTCGCGCCCGCCTTTTTCGCGCAGCGCTTCCCCGCTCAATTTCAAAACGATGCGTTTGTAGATGGGCGAGGCGGCGCTGTCCATTGGCTGGGGATGATCGATCAGAAATGAAGCGTTGGGGAGGAAAAACCGCGAAAAAACTCGACCGCACCCATCCGGCGTTTGCCTTCGAGCTGGACCGAGTCCAGACGGAGCGCGCCGTTCCCCGCCGCGACGACAACGATGTCGTTAGGCCGGGAAAGCGAGCCGGGCTCGCCCGCGGCCTTGGCGAGGACGGAGGCGCGGAAGATTTTCAGGTGGCGCTTTTTTCCGGCGGCATCCGCCAGCTCGGTGAATGCTCCCGGCCAGGGATCGAAGGCGCGAATCTTGCGCTCGATCACCGCGGCGCTTTCCTGCCAATCGATCCGGCCGTGGGCGCGTTCCAGCTTTGGGGCATAACTGGCGAGCGCTGGGTCCTGCGGAGTGCGGGGAGCGTTGCCGGCAGCGAGCCGGTCGAGTGCCTCGAGTAGCGTCTCCGGTGCGAGTTGCGCGAGCCGGTCGTGCAGCGAACCGCCGGTCTCGTTAGGCGAAATTTGCAGGCGCGTCCGAGAAAGCACGTCCCCGGTGTCGAGACCCTCGTCCATGTACATCACGGTGATGCCGGTCTCGTCGTCGCCCGCCGCGATCGCCGCCTGGATCGGGGCGGCGCCGCGATGTCGCGGGAGGAGCGAGGCATGCAAGTTGAGACAAGCGACTGGCGGAATTTCGAGCACGCTCCTGGGCAAGATTTGCCCGTAGGCCATCACGACAATCGCGTCCGGCGAAAGCTCGCGGATGGCAGCGACCGAAGTGTCCTCCCGAATCCGCGCCGGCTGCAAAACCGGCACTGCCGTCGCGGCGAGCAGCGATTTGATTGGCGAAGCCTGGATGCTTTGAGAGCGACCAACCGGTTTGTCGGGTTGGGTGACCGCTCCGACGACTTTGTGAGCACGCGCATGGAGCATCTCGCCTAACGCGGGCACTCCGATTTCGCCCGTGCCGATGAAGACGATGCGCATGCCGCCTTACGGCATGAAGCCGCCCGGCGCGACGGCTCGCGGGGCAGCGTGCGGAGCAGAAGCGCGGGCCATCAGCTTATCGCCGGCAGTCACTTCGCGCTGGCCCACGGACGATGCGCAGCCGGTGCAAAGATAGTCGTAGAGTTCGCGATCAGGCAGGACGAGGAGGAGACGTTCGCGCACCGGCATCGCGGTTTTGCATTTCTCACAGTAGAGGCTGGAGGCGGTGAAATTCTCAAACTGTTTCTGGCTCATGCTTGCCGTTGGCGACCGTCCCCAAAATTTTGAATAAGACCTTTGCCGGCGGCTCGGTGGCGTCCACCACCTGGACCCGGCCTTTGTAGTGTTCGAGCACGGGTTTGGATTCGTCCTCGTATGTTTGCAGCCGCCGCTTGATGACCTCTTCATTGGCATCGTCGAGCCGGTTGTCTTTCAAAGCCCGTTTCTTCAAACGCGCGAAGAGGGCTTCGCGATTGGGACAGGAAAGGTGAAAGACTTTTTGCACATCGATCATCTCGTCCATGATCGAAGCCTGGCCCACATTGCGCGGAATTCCGTCGAGCACGAGCACGTCGATATCGGGTTTGAATTCGTGGCCGTCGACGGCGGCGTCGATGCGCGCCTTCCAAAGCTCCACCGTGATTTCATCCGGAACGAGGTCGCCGCGGCTGGAATAATCGAGAAAGGCGCGGCCGAGGCGAGTGCGGGTGTCGATGGTGCGAAAGACATCCCCACAGGCGCAATGAAAGAACCGGGGGATCGATCCAAGCGACCGGCCCTGGGTGCCTTTGCCGCTCCCGGGAGCGCCAAAGAGGAGGTAGGTGTGATATTTCATCGAGTGGCGTGCTTATACCCGAAAGCGCTTCCCGGCACAATGCGAAAGCTCCGGCGAGGATCAACCCCGCTGGCGTTAGCCTAACGACAGCGCGCACCGACCGCCGCTCTAGCTGGTCGAGGCAATTTCCGCCGGCACGACGTTGACGCGGCGACCAGCGCGGTCGAAGCGCACCTGGCCGTCGACCAAAGCAAAGATGGTGTAGTCCCGACCCAAGCCAACGTTCCTGCCCGGGAGAAATTTCGTGCCGCGCTGGCGAATGATAATGTTGCCGGCAACCACGACTTCGCTTCCAAATTTTTTCACGCCGAGCCGCTTGCTGACGCTGTCACGGCCGTTCTTGACGCTGCCTTGTCCTTTTTTATGAGCCATTTGAGAAGTTTAGAGTTGGGGTGGGGAATTACTCCACCGCTTCTTTTGCGGCAGCGGCTTTTTTATTTTTCGATCCGAGGCTGATGCTGGTGATTTTTACCCGCGTCAGCTTGCGGCGATGGCCGACCGTACGGTGATAACCTTTCCGGCGGCGGTATTTGAAGGCGATGACCTTTTTGTCTTTGCGCTGCTCGACGACTTCGCCCGCGACGCTCGCGCCGGAAACCAGCGGGCTGCCGTGGGTTAAATTCTCGCCATCAGCGTGCAGGAGCACGTCACCGAACGTCATTTTCGCGCCCGCGTCGCCCTTGAGCAGATCCACATCGATCGTGTCGCCCTCGGCGACGCGGTATTGTCTGCCGCCAGTTTTGATAATTGCGTAAGCCATAGCCTTCGGAAAAGTCGCAGAAAGTCACACAGGGAGGCTACGTTGACAAGCGGAAATGCCCCCGCACTCGTTCCTGCCACGCAGAATTAAGAACGAGGCTTTTCGATCTCCTGTCTCTCGACGCGCACGGCGTAGGGGTTGGGCACAACGTGCGAGCCGAAATGGTCCGCATAAACTTGGGTGAACTCCGCGCCGAGAAGCAGAATCTGCGAAGAATAATATACCCACAATAGGAGGCTGATGAGTGAGCTGGCAGCGCCATAAGCCGAGGCGGCGTAACCGCTGCCGAGATACCAACCGAGTGCCCACTTCCCAAATCCAAAAAGCAGCGCGGTGATCGCGGCGCCGAGCCAGACATCGCGCCAGCGAATTTTCGCGTCGGGCAGGAATTTGAAAATCATCGCCAGCAGAAGAACCACCACACCGAAATCGAAAAGCAGATACGCCGCGATCGCCACAACAAATCCCCCGGGCAGATGCGCCTGTACATAATGGGAAAAGGTTTTGAGCGACCGTCATCGAGACCAGGAGCAAAAAGCAAACGCCCCCGACCATGGCGAAAGAAAGAAAACGCGACCGGAGAAATCCCCAAATCCCGCCGCCCGGCTTGGCCTTCACGCCCTAAATTGTATTGAGCGCATTCTGCAATTGCCCGAAGACGCCGCTCGCTCCCAGGAGTGCCAGCGCCACCCCGATGATCGTCGCGAGCACACTCTTACCCGGCTGCGATGCCTTCTGCGCGATGCCTTGGATGACGTCGATAGCGCTGCGATCGACGAAATAACTCAGTTGCGCGGTCACCTTTTCCCAGGCGCCGGCGGGATCATGGCGAAAAATCAGACCGAGAATCGCGAGGAGAACGAGAATGAGCGGCGCGAGCGAGAAGACCGTGTAGTAAGCGAGTGCCGCGCCGAGCTGCGGCGCGTTGTCCTCCAGCCATTGGCGGAAGGTTTCTTTGCAGAGATTGAAAATGGTGCCAAAAACATTTTTGCCGGCAAACGGGTGAGGCGTATCATCCATCAGCTATGTGTTCGCTGCCCGAGTCCCTGGCAGTCGTGGGAAAAAATGCCGGATCGTTTCACTTATTTCGCCTCCTTGCCCGCGACCAAAAACGTGATCTCACCCTTAGCCAGGTGCGCCTCGTAATGGGCAAGCAGCTCCGCGCCGGTCCCGCGGCGGAATTCCTCGAACTTCTTGGTCAGCTCGCGCGCAACGCAAAG
>JBBSGS010000134.1:0-7526 GCA_038253875.1 Chthoniobacterales bacterium | reverse complement strand
GCGCTGGTGCGGGCGAAGGAGGAAAACCCGCAGACGATTTCCTTCGCCACCCTTTGCGCGGAGGTGAATCGCATTATGCGATGGAAAGGGTATTCGAGCCGCTGGCTGCTGACCGAGAGCGGTCTGGTCGCGCACCGGCGACTACTGGAATTACCTCACCTCATTCCAGGAGTGGGGTTATCTGATGAAGTACGAGACTTTCATGCAGGGCGGCCTCTCGGGCCTGGAGTCCTACCTGAGCGTGCAGTTGTCGTCCAAGCGAGAGGTCGGTGAATTTTCCCGCACCAGGCGATCCGCTTCGTGGGGAAATTGGCGGGAGTTTTTTACCCCGGAGGACGTGGAACTGCTCCGGCCGTTGACCGAGCAATTGCTGACTGAAATGGGGTATCCAGACTGGCAGCTCCAGCCGGTGGAGCACCTGAATCCGGAGCATTTTTCCCGGTATCTGGTGAAGCTCATGCGGGAAGCTCGGGGTCGTTAGGCGAGAACTCCAGGTAAAGGGCGGAAAGAGGCGGGAGCTCGGAAATTTCCAATCCGGCTGCCGCCAAGTCTCCGACCGCGGAGATGATCGTTGCCGGTGCGGGCGCGAGACGATCGATGAATTTCAGTTTCATTTGTGGCTCGAGCAGATCGAGGAAGCGCCGCGCCTCCGGCGGGAAGATGACGCGAACATTTTGCAGCGCTTCACTCGGATGCAAGTTCGCCAGCACGAGGAAGCGCTGTTTCGTCGCCACGTCGTAGCGCAGGAAGCCATAGCACCAGTGGCCGCTCACGCCCTCGTCACGGACCCGGCCGAAGTGGGCGTTCTCCCGGTTCGCCGGATTAAGCGGGAAGAGCGCGCCACTGCGGAAGGCCAGTTCACCGCTCAGCCTAACGAGTCGCCCGTAGAACTCGCGCAAGGCCTTTTGCTCCCCGGATAAATTCCCGCCGTCGTATTTGTGGCCGTTCACCCAGCCGACCATTTCCGGCATCGACCAATAATCGAAGATCGAGGTGCGCGAATCATCGCCGCCAAAGCCCTCCGCGCCGGCCGCCGGCTCGCCGACTTCCTGGCCGTTGTAGAGCATCACCGGTCCGCGCGAGAGGCCGTAGAGGATCGCCGCCACCGGCCGACCGACATTCATTCCGCATCCGCCCCACTGACTCGGCGACGCCAGCCGCACCTCGTCGTGATTTTCGGCATAACGAAGTGAGTTTTCGAAAATGAAGGGATCGCGTTCGGCGCTGTCGAGGTCGTTCGCCCAGCGCCCGCCTTCGTAAACACCTTTGAGCACCCGATAGGTCGGGTCGTCGTAAACGCCGTTGAAACCGGCATCGAGCAGATCAAACATCACGTTCCCGCGCCCGCCGTTCAGACGCGAAGTCACCAGATCGCTCCCGGGAACTTTCGCCGGATCGTTGTCGTAAGCTTCCGCGATAAAGGCGACGTCGGGCGAGCGTTCGCGGGCGCGCTGGATGAGCCATTTCCAAAACTCCGGCGGTTCCATGTGCGCCATGTCGCAACGGAAACCGTCGACCCCCATCGCCTGCCAATAAGCAATCACGCGATCCATTTTTTCCCACGTATTCGGGATCGGCTTTTCCGGTGTGCGCGCGTTTGGATATTCGCGCACGTTTTTTTCTGGATCGGTAAAATCGAAGCCGTAATTGAGTTTTACGGTCTCATACCAATCGCCCAGAGTTGGCTTCCAACTGACCACGTTATTCCCGGTCACTTTGCCGTGGTCCAATTCCCCGTCGAAACGACCGTCACACTGCATTCCTTCCAACTTCCCCGTCGGGCTGAGCGTGACCCCGTCTTTCCAGGTAGGCAATTGCAGCGGCGGACCGTCGCCGTCCGGCTGGAGGTAGAAGAAGTTATTGTCAGGATCGAAAAATACCGAGCGATCGTCAGCGTCGCCAAAATTGATCTCCGGTCTGACGTCGGAGTGGTAAGAGCGCGCCACATGGTTCGGTACGAAGTCGATCAGCGCTTTCATTCGGTGCGCGTGGATGCGGTGGAGGAGCGTTTTGAATTCCGTTAGACGTGCTTTCGGATCAACTGCGTAATCGGGGCAGACGTCGAAATAATCCGCCACCGCGTATGGGCTGCCGGCGAGTCCCTTGAGCAGATCCGCATCGGCGGCCGGTTGCCCGGCATCGGAGTAATCGGTTGCCGAGACCTGCTGCAGGACACCGGTGAGCCAGACGTGCGAGAAACCCATTTGCCGAATCGCGCGAAGCGCTACGTCGTTAATATCGTTGAATTTTCCCACCCCATTCCGCGCGAGGGTGCCATTCGGTAGGCGCGTCTCGTTAACGTTGCCGAAGAGCCTAACGAAAAGCTGGTAGATGCGAACGCGGGCGCGATCGCTCCCGAGCCGGCTGCGCGTGGTCACGACAGGCGGGCTTCCGGCGTTCGGAGCGAGCTCGAGATAATGCGGAATGTATTTGTCGCCTTCGCCCGCCGCGACCGATGGATCGGAGCAGCCGAAGAACCAGCCCCACGATTTTCCATACGAGAAATCTTTCGCATAAACGACCGCGTCGACCTTTGCGTTCGCCGCGAAAAGCGAAAGAGGGAACCGGACGATGCACAACGATTCCTCGATCGCTACCGAGAAGTCGTTAGGCGCGGCGCAGGCTTCGTTCCATCGCCAATCCTCCCAAATCCGCTCGACAATCGCGGCGGAATTTTTCTGCCAATGGATTAGATAAAGTCTATCCGCCGGGAAAGGCAGGAAGACGGTCGAGCCTTCGAAGTTTTCGCTGAAAGGAACGACCGCTGAGCCGGCGTCAGTGCCGGCGCGCAACGCGATGAACAACGTGCGCTGACTAACGACTTCGCCGCAACCGTATCGGAGCTGCAAATGGTCGGAGTCGACGCAAAAATCGATCGTCGCACCGTCGCTCCCAAGCGCCGAGGAGTTCAACGTTTACGCCACTTCCGCCGCCTCCGAGGAGGCTCGCCGGCCCAGCAAGAAAAGCAGGCAGGCAAGAAGCAGAGACCCCGCCAACACTGTCGTCGCATAGAGCGCCCATTGGGCGCCGGCGTCGGTCTGCAAGAAGCCCCAGGGATGCGGCAGCGGAAACAATTCCGTCTCACGTAACAGGAGCCCGGCGACGAGGTAAATGTTCCAGGCGGCGGCGAAGGAGAAGAGCGCGGTCCAATACAAGGCGGGCGCGATTGCCGGCCAAAGAAGCGAATAATATTTTTGCCAAGCCGTGCAGCCGTCGATTGTCGCGAATTCTTCCACCGCAAGAGGAATGGCGTCGTAGCAGCACTTTAGCTGCCAGCTAGAAAAAGGCAGCGCGGTTACCAGGAAGATCGCGCTCACCCAGAGCGAGGATTTGCCTTGTCCTAACTTGAAAAGCAGAAAGCCAAGCGGCGCGAGCAGAATCAACGCCGGCAGTATTTGCGGAGCGGGAGAGCGATCGACAGCGTCAGATCGCGGTCGGACCCGAAAGCGCGAGAAAAAATAACCAAGCACAGAAGCGAGCGCGAGGCCCAAGATGGCAACGGTGAGTGCGACCAGGGCCATCTGCCCGCACCACCTCAAGGTCGCGGCATCGAACAAAGGGGCGCTCGTTAGGCCAGGTGACGTCGGGCCGATCGCCCGGAGTTGCCACTGGAACGCATAGATCGCGACCCGGCCCAGCGGGTAGAGCGCAAAAAGCGCGAACACCAAATATGCAAGATAAGAAAGCGCCACGCGGAGATGCGGTGCGAGCGAGCGGCGCGACCTCAAGCGACAATTCCTTTCACCACTACGCGCATTCCGTCCGTCGCGACGACCGCGACCGGCATTTCTGGCGCGATGAACTCGCCCTCGGTCACTACGTCCACCACGCGATCGTCGAATTGCGCCTTGCCGCTTGGCCGCAGAATGGTGAGGGAGCGGCCGCGCATTCCAGGCGCGATCGGGATCGCCGGGAAAAATGCGCGCGGCGCGCCGGCTAACGACGGCCCAGGCGGGTTTGTCGTCGAAAGAATGAAGCGACGGTAAATGCTCGTTCGAGGCAGGAACTTCGCCAGCACCGCGATGACGATCGCGGCCAGGAACAGGGTGATGAAAAGATTGATGACCGGAATCTTCAGCATCGCGCCGCTGGGGAAGCCTTGCCCAGGGTAACGATCGATCATCGCCCAAAGCAGCGAGACGAGCATGAGAAGCACGCCGACGACGCCGAAGACGATGGTCGAATGCCCGAAGAACAAAACTTCGACAAGGACGAAAATAAAACCGACGACAAAGAGGGCGACCGCTTCCCAACCGGCCAGGCCGGCGAAGTAGTGGCCAAGAAAAAAGAGCGCAAAACAAATCGCGGATAGAATTCCCGCGAATCCGAACCCGGGTATCTTGAATTCGAGATAGGCGCCGATGATTCCGCCTAACAACAGCAGCGGCGCGAGTGTGGTCAGCCAGAAAGCGAGTTGCTCGAAACCGCTCGGATCGAATCGTACGACCTCGCCTTTCAAACCCGCCTTCTGGGTTAGGTCCGCAAGCGACTCAGCGATGCCCTCGACGAGCAGAGGTTTGCCGTTGATTTTTTCGGTTGCCTCCTGCGCATTGAGCGTGAGGAGCGAGCCTTTCGCATGGACCACGCGATCGCCGACTTTCACTTCCTTCTCTTTGTTGATGAAGGCCTCGCCGATGTCGGGGTTGTGGCCGTTGCGCAAAGCCGTGCCGCGAATGAGTGCAGACCAGTAGGAAATGGTTTTTTCTTTTTGTGTCGCCGGTAGATCTTCGCCCGAGGATAGGATCGGAGCCGCCGCACCGATTGCGCTCACCGGCGCCATGTAAATATGCCGGGTGGCGAAAGCGATGAGCGCGCCGGCGGAACCGGCGTTGGAGTTGACGTAGGTGTAGGTCGGGATCGTGGCGTGATTCAAAATGCCGGTGATCTCTTCGGCGGAATCAAGCCGGCCGCCATAAGTGTCCATGTCGAAAATGATCGCGCTGGCGCCCGCGCTCTCGGCCATTTTCTCCGCGCGCCGGAGAAAGACTGCGAGCGAAGGCGAGACCTCGCCATGCAGCGGCACCACCACGAGATCGCCCCGCCCGATGACGTCGCGCGCATTCGCCGCGCCTAACGAGAAGGCGGCCATTAGAAATAAGACAAAAACGCTTAGCGCGTGACGGAGCATGACAAGATCGTTTGGAGGCCAGGAGCCGCTGCGTTAATCTGCCATCGCTCCGGTTTCGTCACGAGGAAAAAGAAGCGCTGCATGGGCACAATCCCCAATCATACGATCGAGCAGGTGGCCGCCGCGAACGACATCGTGGAGGTGATCGGCTCCTATTTTCCGCTGAAGCGCGCGGGCACCGCTTGGAAGGCACTCTGCCCGTTCCATCAGGAGAAGTCGCCTTCCTTCACGGTCAATCCGCAGCGGCAGATTTTTAAATGCTTCGGCTGCGGCGAAGGCGGGGGCGTGTTCAAATTCGTCAGGCTTTACGAGCACATCAGTTTCCCCGAGGCGGTGAAGAAACTCGCGGCGCGCGCGGGCATCCCGATCATCGAGGAACGCGGCAGCAGCACGGAGGATGATCGCCAACATGAAGCCCGGCAAACGCTGCTCAAGTTGCACGCAGAAGCGGCGGAATGGTTTCAAGAAAACCTGCTGAAACGCGAGTTCGCCGCGCCCGCTCGGGAGTATTTGAAAGCGCGCGAAATCACCAATGCGGTCGCGAAGTCGTGGCAGCTCGGCTTCGCTCCGGAAACCTGGGACGCCTGCCTGAAATGGGCCCTCGACCGCGGCTACAAACGGAGCACGCTTTTGCAGAGCGGCCTCGTCAAACTGCGCGATGAGGAGCGGCCCGAGAGCGAGGTTTACGATCGGTTTCGCGGCCGGCTCATGTTCCCGATCTGCAACGACGTCGGCGAGGTGATCGCGTTCAGTGGACGCATTTTGAAGGGCGAGCCGGAGAGCGCGAAATATCTCAACTCGCCCGAGACGCCGCTTTTTCGCAAAGGCAGCATCCTTTTCGGTCTGCACAAAACGAAGCGCGGCTTAATCGAGGCGGAGTGCGCGATCCTCTGCGAAGGCCAGCTCGATCTCATCACCCTCTTCGAGGCCGGCCTAACGAACGTGGTCGCACCGCAGGGGACTGCGTTTACCGAAGGGCAGGCGCGCATTCTCAAGCGCTATGTGAATGAAGTCGTCCTCTGTTTCGACGCCGATGCCGCGGGCGAAAAAGCGGCGGAGCGCTCACTCGAACCGCTCCTGCAACATGATCTGGTGGTGCGCGTCGCGGAGATGCCGCCGGGTGAAGATCCCGATTCGTTAGTCCGAAAAGATGGCGCGGAAAAGTTCAGCGCCCGAATCAGCGCGGCACGGGATTTTTTCGATTTCTGGATTGAGCGCGCCGCCGCTTCCGCCGATCTCAACAACCTGAACGCGAAGATGCAACTGGCGCGGCAACTGGCCGAGACGGTCGCGCGCGTGCACGACCCACTCATGCGCAATGAAGTCATAAGCAAGGTGACAGCGCGCCTCGGCGTAGCTCCGGCCGACTTCGCCAACCTCCTTCCAAAAACCCAGCGGACGCGCACGCCTAACGAAACTCCGAGGACGGTCGCACCCGCGCCGCGGCACGAAATCGCGCTGCTCTGCCTGCTCGCCCTGCGCGACGGCTACGCCCGCAATTTTCTCCTCTCGCAGGACTGGCCCGGCGTTACGCAAGAAACTCCGGGTACAGAGATGCTCGGCAAGATCCTCGCGAGCGATCTGCGCCCGGACGACCCGGCCTCGCTCAACCTCTTCCTGTCGTCGCTCCCGCCCGAAGAGGAATCGTTAGTCTCGGGCTGGCTCTTGCAAAAGAAACCGCCTAACGCCGAGGCGCTTGCCCGCGAGTGGTGGCAGGGACTGCGCCAGCCCGCTTTGCGCCGCCGGCTCCAGTCGGCGGAAAGCCGCTTGAAACTGCCGCAAATCACCGCGGGCGAGGTAGTCACGCTCCAGAAACAAGTGGTTGACCTCCGTGGGCAGCTCGACGAGTTTTCCCGACTTTCGCCGAACCGCCAGCTCGACACCCCATGATTGTAGACGGAATGGCACCTGCTTGTTCCTTCTTTAGAACTTAACTGATTTCGATTTGGCTAAACACCCCAAAGCGGCTGGCCGCGCTAGCAAACCGAAACCCTCCGCGGTCGCGCCTAAGAAACGAGGGCGGCCGTTGGGTTCAGGCAGGAAATCGGCGGACGCCGTCGAAAAGATTAAGCGCCCTCGCGGACGGCCCCGGAAAGAACCTTCGCTCACAGCGTCAGTCGTAGAGAGCAGTCACGGTCGGCCGGCGGGCAAACGATCACGTGGACGTCCACCGGGCAGTCGCAAACCGGCTCCCGCTTTTCTTCAAGAAAACAGGGGCGACGAAGGCGGCGTCTCCGCCAACGGCGCGAGCCAGACACAAGCGCGTATTCGGGAGTTGATCCAACTCGCGAAGGAGCAGGGGTATCTCACCTTCGATGACTTGAACGAAGCGTTGCCCGCGGAGGTGACCGATGCCGACGAGTTGGATGTGATCTTGATGCGCCTGCGCAAGCTCGAG
>JBBSGS010000133.1:0-7639 GCA_038253875.1 Chthoniobacterales bacterium | reverse complement strand
CTTTGAACGCCTGCCAGGCGGCATTCTCTTTGGTCATGAGCGCGTCCTTGTCGGGCGCGGCGATCGAAATGGCGATCGTCGCGAGGAGCGCAACCACGGTGTAACTCATCAGTTTTTTCATCAGTCTTCCTTTCGGTTCGGGTTTTTGCGGCGGTGTTATTTCGCGGGTGCTTCCGCTTTCATGTCGCTGTGGAAGACGGCGTGCCACTCGCCCTTCTTCATATGCCAGACGGTGCCGCAGTTGTAATCGCCTGAGTTATCTTTTCCGTCCGCGCTCGATTCTACCTTCGCCTTGTAGGTGACGAGAGCGGTGTCGGCATCCGTCATAACGACGTTGAAATCACTAAGGGCAAACGATTTCATTTCCGTTTTCGCCATCCCATCGACTTCTTTTTGCATGTCGTAGATCCCGTCGGAATAGACGGCCATCATGTGGGACGAGACGAACTTTTTAAACTCGTCGGCCTTCTTATCTTTGAAGGCCTGCCAGACGGTATTTTCCTTCGCTTCGAGTGCGGCTTTATCCGGCGAGGCAATCGACAAAGCGATCGTCGCCAATAAAGCGGTGAGTGTGTAGCTGATTAGTTTTTTCATTTTCACTTTCCCTTGGGTCGGTTGATCCCTACCAGACTGAGGACCACGAGTAAACGGGTCAACCTCATTCGGGTAATGAGACTCGCGGCAAGAACGGACCGTGCCGCGATGCGGCAATCCAGCGGGAGAGCCGGGCCGATGCTGTCGCGTTAGTTGCTCGTCGGGATGACGACGGACGCGGGCGACACTGCCGGTTTGGCGGGCGCGGTGGCGTCGCGCAGAACGAGCTGGCCTTCGAACTCGCGGCGATAATCGGCCACCATCATCGGGCGCGCCTTGCTGTCGACCAAGCCCTTGTAATTGACGATGCCGGTGGCGATCGATTGCGCGAGCTTGGCCCGCCAGCCGCTCTGCGCGATCAAGCGGCTCTCGCCGCGCTCGGTAAGGAATCCGCCTTCGACCAGGATCGCAGGGATTTTCGTTAGGCGAAGCACGGCGAAGCGGGCACGCTTGATCCCGCGGTCGACCTCGGAGAAGTGGCCGACGACTGAATGAAACACGCTCATCGAGAGGGCGAGGCTGGGCGCGTCGACCGGACTGCCGGCTTGCATGTTCATAAACCGTAACGCGAGCGCGTCGTCCGCGGTGGACGGCGCGCCGCGCGGTGTGAGTGAGAAAACCTCGAAGCCTTGGGCGGACGGATTCGCGTCGGTGGCGTTGAAGTGGATGCTGACGAAAATCGAATCTTTGGTTGCGTTCGCGATCCGTGCACGCAATTCCAGCGGCACGAAGATGTCGCTGGCGCGCGTCATTTTCACTTCGAGGCCTTTCGCTTCGAGCAGCGGCTTGATGTTGCGGGCGACGTCGAGCGCGAAATCCTTCTCGCAGCCGTAGGCACTGATGGCCCCTTTGTCGTAGCCGCCATGCCCAGGGTCGAGGACGACGGTCTTGAAATGACCGAGGTTGGGGATCATCTGCGGACGGAGCTGCGGCTCGAGGGTCTTTGCGAGATCGACGCGGGAGACGAGGTATTCGCCATCCTTTTCGGTCACGGGGAAGCAGAGCCAGTTGCGCACGCCGTTGATCATGACCTCGCGGCTATCGAGCTGGAACTCGACGGAATTCTTGCCGTCGTCGAAACGCAGGCGCTTCTCAATCGGTGCGACGCCGCTGGGCAGGCCGTAAAATTTCGCAACGTTATTGGCCGTGAGGTACTCGCGGCCGGATACTTTAACGATTTTCCAATCCGTCCCAGCAAAAGCGACAGCGCTTAGCGCGAACAGCAGTATGAACGGGGCAAAAACTTTGGGGCGAACAAACATGGACTCAGAGTATGAAATATCGAGGCGGTGGCGGCAATGATTGTTTTCTAGTAATTATAAACGCAAATTACAGAAAACCGGCTCTACCCTCGTATGCGTAGTGTTGTTATGCCAGCAAAATCCAAAAAACAGCAAATGGCGGCGGGCGCAGCACTCGCCGCGAAACGTGGCGAGACGAAAAAATCCTCGCTCAAAGGGGCTTCGAAAAGCATGGCCAAGTCGATGAGCAAAAAGCAGCTCGAAGAGTTCGCCGGAACGAAGCAAAAGAATCTGCCGCCGAAAAAGAAGAGCAAGAAATAGGAGCGACGCGCAAATCGCGGCGTAGCTGGATTCGAGTCCGGGGACACGGCTGCGAGCCCGTTGGTCGCGGCGGTCCGCCGCGGCGAACTTTCGGGGCGGTGACATGGTGAGCCGCGTTTCACTCCGGGTGTTATCGGCTTTTCCCTGCACGCTCCAGAACGCGACTGTCGCTTCCACGCCCGCCCGTTTCAGCCAGCCCGCGCGATCTCTCCACGCGCTGTTTCGGAGGGTCGCAAAAAACTACGGGCTGGCAGCCCGTGCTTCCGGAATTTTAGCCGGTCACATGGTTACTCGGAAGTGGCCTTCTTTGCCGGGCGGCGAATGAGGGTGATCTGCTTGATCCGCGCGGAATCGGATGGACTCCACGTCCCCACGTCCGGGTCGTCCTTAAACGCCTCGTGCACGATGCGACGTTCGTACGAATTCATCGGCTCGAGTTGCAACGGCCGCCCCGAGATGCGCACCCGCTCAGCCAGCTGCCGGACGTGATGCACGATCTTGTCCTCGCGCATCGAGCGATACATCTCGCAGTCGACCAACCATTTCGGCGCGTCCGGGTTTTCCGCCTGGAGAACGCGGTTGAGGAGAAACTGGATGGCGTCAAGCGTCTCGCCATCGCGACCAATCAGGCGATCGGCTTCCTCGGTGTAAATTTGCAGGGTCGGATTGCCGCCGTCGCCCTCGGTCGCCTCGATTTGCACGACGAAGCCGAGATAGCCGAGCATCGTATCGAGAAGCTCCTTGGCGTTGGCTTTCGGTCGGGTCTCGGTGCTCATCAACGTCCCTCCCCTTTGCGCTTGGCCGGCTGGTTCACTTTCTCCAGCTTCGGCAGCGGTTGGCTCCGATTCTGATACAACTGCAGAATCGTGAAAAGGTTCTGAGTTGTATAATACAAAGCGAGCGCCGCCGCAAAATTGTAGCAGAAGACAACGAAGATCAGGGGCATGAACATCATCACGCGCTGCTGAGTGGCATCGCCGCTCTTGGGCGTGAGGCGCATGAGCCAGATGTTCGTTCCGGCCATGATCAAGGGGAGGATGTTGATCGGCCAGCCGATTCCTGGAATGTGCGCAATGGTGTCCGGTTGCGAGAGATCGTGCACCCAGAGAAAGCTGGCGTTACGCAGCTCGACCGCTTGCCGCAGCATCGTGAAAAGCCCGAAGAAAATCGGGATCTGGATCATCATCGGGAGACACCCGCTCACCGGATTAATGCCGTAATCCTTGTAGAGCTTCATGACCTCGGCGTTCATCTTCGTCGGGTCGTCCTTAAACTTTTCGCGCAGCTCCTGCATCTTGGGCGAGAGCGCGGACATGCGCCGCATCGACTTGTTCGCCTTCGTCTGTAGCGGCCAGAGGATGAGCTTGATGATTGCGGTCAGCACGAGAATCGCGAGGGCATAATTGCCCAGGAAACTGTGCAGAAAATTCATCATGTTGAGCAGCGCCTGGCTGACCAATTTCCAGAGCCCGAAATCCATGATCTCGGCTTCGTCGTGGGTCAGTTGCGCGAGGCGATGGTAGAGCTTCGGTCCGAGATAGAGCTGGAACTGCACGGTCGCGGTCTTCCCCGGTGGCACTTGAAAACCGGGCATCCCCATCGCGCTCTCGATGCCGTATTCGGGATCGCCTTTCGCCGTCGTGCCCGCCTCGAAACGCGTCGCCCAGACGGAGGTCGCCTTGGTCGTGAGCGGCGTCGCCAGCATCACGAAAAACTGATTGCTCACCCCGAGCCATTCCGCGTCGGCGAGGGGCTCGTTGTAATACTGCTGGGCGGCTCGCTTCTGCACGCCGACGAACGGATAACTCTGGGCCGCGAACCAGCTCACGTCGGTGTATTTCGCCTTGCCGTTGATACACCAGGTCGCCCGCGTGTAGTTCGGGAGGTCGTTGCGATGGATGGGCGCCGCCGAACCAAGCGCGAGGAAGTAACCGGGATTCTTGTAGGCGGTCGTGCCGTTGTTTTGGAAATCGACTTCGAGCTGCGCGACGTAGTTGTCCTTTTCGTTAGGCGGCGCGGGCAGGGTGAACTTCTTCCGCAGGGTCACGCCATTCAGCAGCGCCCGCTCGAACTGCACGCTCCCTGCCGGAGCGGGCACTATCGTAAACTCAGCTAGCAGCGGCGCGGCCGGTTTCTCAAGAATCGCCCCGATCGGCGCCCGGTTGGCCGCATTCAGCTTCACGGGCTGACCGTTCTCCGCTTTATGTTTTGGCAGCACCGCGTCGGCAATGCCACCGCCGCGATTCGTTAGGCGCAGCTGCAAATCGGCGTTGCGCAGGCTCGCCGTTTTCTCGAGAAACGAAGCCGGTGCCGGCGTGGCTGCGGGCTCGTTAGGCTGGGGAGTGGCGGAAGCTTCAGGAGCGGGCGTCGCGCTCGCACCGGAGGACGCGCCCGGGCTCGGCGAAGCAAGCGCGCGCACCGGAAGGGGTCGCGGATGTTGCAGGGTGTAAACCTGCCAGGCGACCAGCCCGACGATGCAAAGAGTAACGGCAATCCAAGCTTGTCGATCCATAAACTGAGCCGGCCGGCCTATTCACAAGCAAAGCCGTGAGAGTGAAGGTGATCCTGCCGCGCCGGAACCGGATCTTCCCCCTGCCCGCCCCACGGCTGACAACGCCCGAGGCGCTTCAGTCCGA
Organism: Chthoniobacterales bacterium; assembly: GCA_038253875.1. Classification (GTDB taxonomy): domain Bacteria; phylum Verrucomicrobiota; class Verrucomicrobiia; order Chthoniobacterales; family UBA10450; genus Palsa-1392. Next base: position 2,847 of record JBBSGS010000133.1, on the reverse strand, counting down.
GCCAGCCCCCACGGAGCGCGCCGTACCGTTCCACCGCTTCAAGGAAGTAGGCCGAACAGGTCGGATGAAACCGGCAACCGGTGCCGGGGCCGCCGAGTACGGTAAGGATCGGCGAGAGCGTCCATTGGTAGGCGCGAATGAGGAAACGAACGAGCGGAACCATCGGCAGGGGCGTAGAATAGGGGCGCGCCGAGCGCGACGCAAATCTCATCCTCCTCTCGTGCTCCTGCTCCTAATCTTAATCCAAGGGGACAGGGAGGATTAGGAGCAGGAGCAAGAGCAAGAGCAGGATTAGGAATTCGCGGACGAGTGAAGCAACCCCGCCCTGCCCGCCAGCTTCAACCACTCCGCCTCCAAGTCCTCCGAGGTCGTTCGCGCTGCGGCCGGACGCGTCACCACCACCAGCCACACGCCCTTCCGGATCTCATGTTGATGCCGCCGCACAATCTCGCGCAACCGGCGTCGCAGGCGATTCCGCTGGACGGCGCCCCCCACCCGCTTCGAGGTCACCAGTCCCACACGAAATTCCGAAGCGTCGCCCAAATCGAGCACGCCAAGCAGCAACAGCCCGCCGCGCACCGTCCGCCCTTCGGCGCGGACCCGCGCGAAGTCGCGACTGAGTTTCAACCGGCGCGACGCCGGAAAGCAGAAATGCTGGAGTGCGCCCATCGCAGTCGCGAACCTATCACGGCCGGCAACCGCCGCCCGCGTGTCGTCACCTGATCGTCACCAAAACGCGCCCTCGAAAAATCGCGCCGGGACGCTAAAGGTACCGCCCGATGCTTTGCCGAAGAATCAGCCTAACGATGGTATTGGTCATCGCCCTTAGCGGACTCGGCGCCGCCGATCCGCCGCCGACGCGCGTTCCCGCAGAGCACGTCGTCCTGATCGTCTGGGATGGAATGCGGCCCGATTTCGTCACCACCGAAACTGCACCCACCCTGGCCGCTCTCGCCCGCGCCGGCGTCTTCTTCCGCAACAATCACGCGGCCTACCCGAGCTCCACGAACGTCAACGGCGCGGTCCTCGCGACGGGCGATTATCCGGAGCATAACGGCATCATTTCAAACCAGGAATTTCGCCCCGAGATCGATCCGCTGAAGCAGTTCGACACGGGCGATTTCCCCGCCCTCGACGCGAGCAACGCACAGATCAGCGCGAAATACATCGCGGTTCCGACCGTGGCTGAGATCGTGCAGAAGGCCGGCTATCGCACCGCCGTCGCCGGCTCGAAACCGGTCGCGCAACTGGCCGATCGCGCCCGCCAACGCAAGAGCGACGCGGCAACGCACTCAGTCGTGATTTATCGCGGGAAGATTCTGCCGAAGTCCGCGGAGGCGGCAATTTTCCCGGCGATCGGACCATTCCCCTTCCGCAAAGGCGCATTGCCCAACCGCGAGGAAGACGCCTGGACCACCCGCGCACTGACCGACGTGCTCTGGAAGGAAGTCGTGCCGAAGTTTTCTCTCCTCTGGATGAGCGAGCCGGATCTCACCGAGCACGAAAGCGCCCCGGGCTCGCCCGCCTCGCGCGCGGCGATCAAGAGCAGCGACGAAAACCTCGCCCGAGTGTTCGAGGCCTTGCGGGCAAAGCATGCCCTAACGAGCACGGACGTCATCGTCGTCTCCGATCACGGTTTCTCCACGATCGATCTCGCGGTCGACGTCGCGGAGCACTTGCGCGCGGCGGGTTTCGACGCCGTCCGCGCTTTCACCGCGGCGCCCAAGTCGGGCCAGGTCCTCGTCGTTAGTCTGGGAGGAAGCTTCGAACTTTACGTCATCGGGCATGACGCAGCCATCACGCGCAAACTGGTCGATTATCTGCAGCGTTCCCCCTTCGCCGGCGTCATCCTCACCCGCGAAAAAATGGCGGGCACTTTCACTCTGGCCGAAGCCCACCTCCAGACCGCGACCGCGCCAGACATCATCGTCGCCTCCCGCTGGAACGATCAGCCTAACGAGTTCGGAACGCGCGGCGAAGTCGCCTCCGATCTCGGCAAAAACCTCGGCCAGGGAACCCACGGCACATTTAGTCCGCACGACCTCGACAACACCTTGATCGCATGCGGCCCGGATTTCCGCCGCGGTTGGATCGACGAAACGCCGACCGGCAATATTGACGTCGCCCCGACGATCCTCATGCTCCTCGGTTTGAAGCCGCCGCAACCGATGGACGGACGAGTGTTAACGGAAGCGCTCCGCGGCGCGGCCTCCACTCCGGCGGAGCAGACGCAGGAACTCAAAGCGCAACGTGAGTTCGCCGATGCCACCTGGCGCCAAACTTTGCGCCTAACGACCGTCGAGAAGACGACCTACTTCGTGGAGGGAAACGGCACTGTAGACGTTTCGCTCCGCAAAGGGCGTCGACAACCTAACGAACCACCCTCCGATAAAGCGACTCATACTTCGGAACGATCTGATCGGCGGTAAAGTTTTTCTCGGCGCGCTGGCGTCCGCGTTCACCCATCTCGAGCGCAAGCTCTGGCGAATCAGCAAGCAAAGAAAGCGACCGGGCCACGGCTTCGATCTCTCCAAAGGGATGAAGAAAACCACACTCACCGTCGATCACGACTTCCGGAATGCCGCCAACCCGGAAGGCAACCACCGGCTTCCCGTGGAAGAGCGTTTCGAGAATGCTCAAGCCAAAACTCTCGCTCTCGGAGGTGTAAAGCCCCGCATCCGCGGCGTCGAGATACTCTTCCACTTCGCGCACCTCCTCTTTGACGATCACGCGGTCGCGCACGCCGAGCTGATCAAGTAACGGCTCATAACTGGCAAATGAGCTGCCGGCAAGGATAAGGAGCCTGAGCGGGCGCGCGCTCTGCGTCGCGGCGAAACTGCGCAGAAG
>JBBSGS010000132.1:0-7680 GCA_038253875.1 Chthoniobacterales bacterium | reverse complement strand
CCGAGGTAACCGGGCAGCGGCAGATCGCCGCGCCAGGCGACAACCCAGGTGACGCCAATCCCTAAAAGTAGTATCCCGACAACCCGAAAGACGATCGGTGGCCAGCGGCGCGGTCCGGGTGCGGCCGGCCGGTGCTGGGCGAGGCCGATGAGGAATGTGCCGGCGAGAAAAGTCCCGAAGCGATGCGCCGAAACATCGACGAAGCCGTGCAGCGCAAAAAGAAGTGCGCCGAGGAGTGCAGTGTAACGCAGCCGTTGATTTGTTCCCTCGCGCAAAGGAAAAACCCGCCTAACGAAAAGCAGGGAGGCCGTGAGGACGATGGCGATGGCCGGCCAGCCCATCTCGCTCCAAAGCCAGAGCCAGTCGCTTTCCGGATGAAGTGAGCGGGTCACTCCCTGCGAGACATCGCGGAAGAGGGCGAAGACGCTTTCGAAATTTCCCAACCCGAGTCCGCACCAGGGAGAAGATTTGATCATCGTCCAGGCATCGCGAAAAATGAGCCAGCGGTAGTCGGCCATGATCGACTCGTCGCCCCCGAGGCGGAGATGAAACCGGGCGATCGTTTCGCCGCCAAAAAGAAGGAGCGCAGCGAGAAGAGCGAGCAGCACTGAAAGCGCGACGGCAACACCGGCGCCGGTCCATTTGCGAAAGGCCAGCCTAACGAGCCAGGCGCCGATCCCGAGGACGAGAATCAAAATGCCGGCGCGCGAGAAATCGAGAATGAGCGCGGCGATGAGGACGCCGACGCCGCCGAGCCAGAAAATCCAACGTTTGTGGCCGCGGTGAAAATCGTCCTGCATGCAGCCGAGCACGACGAGCGTGGTGATGCCGAAGAGATCGCCAGTCTGGTTGCGATTCGGGTAGGGACCGAAGTTGCGGACGTTATGCCAGAAGGGCAGGGTGCTCTGCCGGAGATGCAAAAAAATGGCGAGCGCAGCGAGTACGATCGTCCCGCCCGCGAAGACGCGAGCGGCCATGCGGATATCGCGCAGGTCGGCGTCGAGCGTGGCGACGTAATAAACCCAGGCGAAGCCGGCGAGGAGGGTGACGTAACAATCGAGCGTCAACCACGGCTGCACGCTCAATGTCGGCGCGAGGTGGAGGCCGAAATCATTCGTTAGGGAGACCCGCCAAGCCGGCGCGTGAAACCAGTGAGCCGGCAAAAAGGCGGCCGCCGCGAGGGCGAGAAAAAGGAGCGCGAGCGTATTGAGCGCCGGGCCGAGCGAATGCCGCGGCGGGCGGGCGAGAAGGAGGAGCGCGAACCCGGCGATGACGATCCCTTCACTCCAGCGCTGAGTCGCGCCACCGAGAAACGACCCGAGCACGACGAGCGCAGGGAGGGCCAGCGCTGTCCAGGCTGCCGCTGCGTCGCTGGCCGAGTGCGGTCGAACGACGGGAGAAGGAGGCGGTGTTTGCATGGATCGAAGAACGGCGATGGTATGGGAGTAGCTTTATGGTTTTAAGCTCTCGGCAAGGCCAGGTTTGTCTCGACCGCTCTGATCGGGAGCCGGCCGCGATTTTTACGCGAGATTGATCTTCGTTCCCAGTCGATAAACATGCTCACCCAGCGCACGCAAGGTCTGTATCGGGTTTTTCTGCTTTGCCAGCTCCTGATCGTAGCGGCGCTCTTCTGGTTTGGGGTCTGGGTGATGGTGACGTTTTATTCGCCGAGCGGACAGCTCACGCGGGGCAGTTACACCACTTACTGTATGATGCTCCTTGTCGGAATTCTGGCCGAGTCTCTCAGCCGCGAGGGCTCGAAAAACTATTTCCTCCAGGCCGAGCTCCTTCGCCAGCACCGGCTCGCGCTCCGGCAGACCGTCGCGAGCGTCGGCGCACTCGTGCTCTACCTCATCGCGGCGAAGGACGCGTTCATCTCACGCATATTCTTCTTCAACTTTGTTCCCTGGCTCTATATCGCGCTGCTCTTTTCGCATCATTTTCTGCCGCAGTTTTTGGCTCGCGGAATTTTCGGCCTGCGCGATGAGAAAACGCTCCTCGTCGGCTCGACCGCCAAAGCGAAGCAACTGCGCGGCTGGTTGCGACGCAAAGCGGACGTCGGGTTGCGAACCGTCGGCATAATTTGCGACGAACCGCTCGATTGCACCGAGGACAAAATCCCCGTGCTCGGCGACACGAAGAAGCTCCGGTCAACGATCCAGGAAATGGGCGTGACCCAGGTCATCATGCTCGAGTTCCCGAAATTCGACGACAGGAACCGCGACGTCATTACCGCCTGCGATCAGCTCGGCGTTCGGCTTCTGATTGTGAGCGATCTCGAGGAAAAGCTGCGGCATCCAGTGGTGCACTTCGAAGATGACGGCTTTCGTTTTATCGGACTGCGCGAGGAGCCGTTGGAGAATCCGCTCAACCGCGCCTTCAAGCGCACCCTCGACATCACCCTCACGGTTCCGATCATGGTGTTCATCTTCCCGCCGCTCGCGCTCATCGTCTGGCTGGCGCAACGACTGCAATCGCCCGGGCCGCTTTTTCACTGGCAGATTCGTGCGGGCATCCAGAACCGTCGCTTTGAGATCCTGAAGTTCCGCACCATGCATCCGGAAAATCACGATCTGGCGCGCCAGGCGACGACAGAGGACGAGCGCGTCTATCCGTTAGGCAAATGGTTCCGCAGACTGAGCATCGACGAGATCCCGCAGTTCTGGAACGTGCTCCGCGGGGAGATGAGCACGGTCGGGCCGCGGCCGCATTTGATCGAGCATAACGAGCAATTCTCGCAGTTGATGGCGAGTTATCATGTGCGCGCTTTCGTGAAGCCGGGGATCACGGGGCTGGCGCAGGTGCGCGGCTTCCGTGGCGAAGCGCAGACGAGCAAGGACATCGAGAATCGGGTGGCGTGCGATCTCGAGTATCTGGAGAATTGGAACCTGATGCTGGAGTGCGGAATTATCGTGCGGACATTTGTGCAGTTGATCGCGCCGCCGGCCTCGGCGTATTGAGACGAAATTTTGCGCGACCGAAAACGGCGGCAAGATAATGCCGGGTAGCGCACACGTCTCGTGTGCTGGCGACGGTGTTCCACCGTCGCGAACTTCCCTTGGCGTGCGCACGCGAGACGCATGCGCTACCCAGAAGGCGCCCCGACGGCCTAACGACCGAGCCGCGCGGCCAGTTTCTGGTGCTGCGCGAGTAGTTCCTCGGGCACGTTAGGCGCGAGCGACTCGAAGAACTCCTTTTGCCCCGCCAGCTCTTTCTGCCATTCCTCCGGTTTCACGGAGAGCAACTCCTGCAACTGCTCCGGCGAGACGCCCTCCAGCCCCTCGAGATCGAGATCCTCCGGCCGTGGAATGCAGCCGATCGCGGTTTTCTCCGCGCCGCTTTTGCCTTCGCAGCGGTCGATGATCCATTTCAAAACTCGCATGTTGTCTCCAAAACCGGGCCAGAGATATTTCCCCTCCGCGTTTTTGCGAAACCAGTTAACGTGAAAGACGAGCGGCGGATTCGTTAGGCGCGGCCCCGTCTTGAGCCAGTGCCGGAAATATTCGCCGATGTTGTAGCCGCAAAACGGCAGCATCGCCATTGGGTCGCGCCGCACTTTGCCGACCGCCCCGGTCGCCGCCGCGGTTGTCTCCGAGGCCATGGTCGCGCCGACGTAAACGCCGTGCTCCCAATCGAACGCCCGGAAAACCAGCGGCATGGTGTCGCTCCGGCGTCCGCCGAAGATGATCGCGCTGATCGGGACGCCGGCCGGATCGTTCACCTCCGCATCGAGCACTGGGTTGTTCTGCATCGGGACGGCGAAACGGCTGTTTGGGTGCGCCGCTTTCTCTTTCGAGGCCGGAGTCCAGGGGTTGCCTTTCCAGTCGGTGGCGTCGTTAGGCGGGGCGCCATCCTTGCCTTCCCACCAGACGTTGCCGTCACTCGTTAGGGCGACATTCGTGAAGAGCGTGTCGTGCTCGATCGCCTTCATGGCGTTGGGATTTGATTTGTAGCTCGTCCCGGGCACGACGCCGAAATAACCATTCTCCGGGTTGACCGCGTAGAGGCGGCCGTCTTTGCCGATTTGCATCCAGGCGATGTCGTCGCCCACGGTGGTGATCTTCCAGCCGGCGAAATGCTTCGGCGGGATGAGCATGGCGAAGTTGGTTTTGCCGCAGGCGCTAGGGAAGGCGGCGGCGACGTAATGCTTTTTTCCCTCGGGCGATTCGATGCCCAGGATGAGCATGTGTTCGGCGAGCCAGCCTTGCTTTTTCGCGAGGTAGGAAGCGATGCGCAGGGCGAGGCATTTTTTGCTTAGGAGGACATTGCCGCCGTAGCCGGAGCCGACCGAGATGATGGCGTTGTCCTGCGGGAAATGGCAGATCCAGCGCCGCTCCGGATTGATATCGAGGAGAGAATGCACCCCGCGATTGAATTCGGCGTCGAGTTTTTCGCCGAGCCTAGCGGAGGCCTGCACGCCCATCCGCGTCATGATGCGCATGCTCAGGACGACATAAATGGAATCGGTAATTTCGAACCCGACCTTGGCGAGCGGTGACTCCGGCGGACCCATGATGTAAGGCACGACGAACATGGTGCGTCCGCGCATGGCGCCCTTGAGCATGCCGTGAAGTTTGCTGTAGGTCTCCGCGGGATCGGCCCAATGATTAGTCGGGCCGGCTTCTTCCTGCGTCGGCGTGCAGATGAGGGTGAACTGCTCGACCCGCGCGACGTCGTTAGGGTTGGAACGGTGCAGGTAACAGCCGGGCGCCTTCTCCTGGTTGAGCTTGATTAACACGCCCATCCGGCAGGCTTCGCCGAGGAGATAATCGTTTTCCGCCGCAGAGCCGTCGCACCAAAAAATATTTTCCGGTTGGGTTAACGACTGGATTTCATGCACCCAGTCGAGCACCCCTTTGTGGGCCGGTTTATTTTCGCCCATGCCAGCGGGCGGCGAGATGGCAGGGGCAATGTTTTCCATAATCAGGTCCCGCGAGCGCGCAGGCGGATAATTAATTTGAACGCTTCGGCTCCCTGGCCAAGAAAAATCTCAGCGCACGTGTCTATCCCGCAGAGCGGGAGCGGCGGACGTGTCGCCCGCAGAGCGACGTCGTGCTGCGGCCGCGCATCGGATTGCGGCTGACACAGCCGCCGCTACAGAAGTGCGCTTGCACTCCGCGAAGCTGCGCCTTTTACTGTCGGTATGTTCGGCGTCGTCACTTCCGATGATTATCAGCCGGTCGGATGGGTGGGCCGCTATCCGATTCATGTCACGACGCTGCTTTTGATCGTGCATGTCGCGTGCATGATTCTCGGCTGCTTCCTGGTCGCTTTTGGGGCTGGCTCGTTCCTCGATTTGCTCGCTTTCGATAGCGCGGAGGTCATCGCTGGCGGGCGGCTTTGGCAGATTGCGACCTATGCTTTTGTGCACTCACCTTCGGGCCTGATCTGGTTCGCGATCGAGATGTATATGCTCTTCACTTTCGGTCGCGAAGTGGAACGCTTCATCGGCCGGCGCGTCTTCATTGCGCTCTATGTCTTGCTTCTGCTCACGCCGCCGCTTTTTCTGAGCGTCTGGGGACTCTGGGAACGCGCCGATCTCGTCGGCTCCGCCATGTTGCACTTCGGGATCTTTATCGCCTTCGCCGCGATCTACCCGAGCATCGAAATGTTCCTGCGGGTGCAGGCAAAATGGGTGGCGCTCATCTTGATCGCCGCCTACTCGCTGCAGCTGCTGGCTTTTCATGTCTGGTCCCAGCTCGCGGTCCTCTGGATGAGTGTAGCGCTGGCCTGGGGTTTCGTGCACTTGCGCGGCGCCGGACCGGAACTGGATTGGCTGCGCGAATGGCCGGCGCGCCTGCGTTCGAAACGCTCGTTGCGCGTGGTGCCGCAGCCGCCCGCCCGCCGGGTGATCGAGCCGGAGGACATTTACGATTCGATTAACCCCGTGCTCGATAAGATCTCCAAATCGGGCATCGGCAGCCTCACCTCGAGCGAGCGGCGCGCACTCGATCGCGCCCGCGACCGGCTCCTCAACAAATCCTCGTGAATGACTGCGCGGCCGCGCCGGTACGGATCAGCGTGATCGTGCCGGCCTGGAACGATCGCATCAATCTGGCCAATCTTCTTCCAGCACTCGTTAGGCTGAAGGAATTGCACGAAGTGATTGTGGTCGACGCCGGCGGCAATGTCGCGACGGCGGAACTCGCGCGCCGGGCGAACGCCACTTATCTGCGCGCGTCCGCCCCGAACCGCGGGGCGCAAATGAACCTGGGAGCGGCGGGCGCGACGGGTGACGTGCTCGTTTTTCATCACGCCGATACCATCCTCACGCAGGCGCATGTCGCGGCCATCGCCGACGTGCTGCGCGATCCCAAGGTGAACGGCGGTGCCTTTTATCGGAAGTTTGACGGGCGCCATCCGCGGCTGCTTTGGCTGGAAACCATCGCCCGTTACCTGACCCGGCGGGGCGGCACATTTTTCGGCGACCAATCTGTCTTCGTTAGGCGTGAAGTTTTCGCCGCGCTCGGCGGCTTTGCCCCGATCCCGCTGATGGAAGACATGGAATTTTCCCGCCGGCTCCGGCGCAGCGGACCGGTCGCGGTGCTTGATCCACCTTTGGAATCATCGAGCCGGCGGCACCTCCGCCGCGGCGCCTGGCGTACTTCCTTGCAGAACGGTCTCTTCATTCTGCTTTATCGTTGCGGCTGTTCGCCGCAACGTTTGCACCGCTGGTACTATCGCGAGCGGCGAGCGGGTCAGAGACCCGCGCTACATCCAGCGGTCTCGCCTAACGAATTGCCCGAAATAATTCTCGCTCCGCAGCAGGTCGAAGAACTCAGCCGCGGTTGAGGGGATCATCAACGCGCGTCGCGGTCGCGGGTGGCTTGGAGCGCGATGCTCTGTCATCGCGTTTTTTTCAACCTCGCGCCGACGGAGCGGCGCGCTCCATCGCGCGCGAGCGATTAGCCGTCGCGCTGAAGTTCTTCGAAGAATTCAGCTGGCGTCGCAGCTTCGAGCAAGGCCACGCGCCGCTCTTCGTTTTTCAGCAAGCGGGCGAGCGCGCCGACGCAGATAAGGTAGTCGTTCACCATCTGTTGCGGGACGGCGATGACGAAAATGAGATGCACCGGCTCCGCGCGGCCGGCGAACGTGACGCCGGCCGTACTTCGGCCGATACCGAGGAGGATTTGCTCGACCAGGTTTGTGCGCGCGTGCGGAAAAGCGACGCCGCCGTTCGCCACGGTCGAGCTTTTCTCCTCGCGGTCCCTGACGAGCTGGTAAAATTTTTCCGGCTCGCTTAATTCACCGCTCTCGCGCAGACGCTGGACGATTTCCCAGACCGCTTCACCGGCCGTTGTCCCCTGGAGATTGAGCACGAGATTCTTTTCCGAAAAAAGTTCGGTGAGGAGAAACGAGGCCATGGCAATGAATGATAGATTGACGCCCGCGCGCGCCTTGTCGAATGATTCCCCCAGTATCGTGGCCGACGAAACTGATCCCAACGTAACGCCGACACAAGCTGCGGTGCAGGTCGCGAGCGGTCTCTACGACGCTGGCTACGTCAACGCGCTCTCTCATTTTTACCGGGGCGAACTCGGCCGTATCATGATCTGGCGGACACGCCTCGACACCACCACGAACTGGGCCGTGACCGGCACGACCGCGATCATCACGATCGCTTTTTCGAACGCCGGCGTGCCTCATCTGATTTTCTTTTTCAATCTCGCGATCGTCTGG
>JBBSGS010000131.1:0-7681 GCA_038253875.1 Chthoniobacterales bacterium | reverse complement strand
CTGGGGCTTGTTTTGCTCTCGATCGCGGTCTCGTTATTGCCCGTCGGGCAATGGGTCAACTCTTTCACCGGCTGGGTGCGCCACCTCGGCGTGGCCGGCGCGTTTGTTTTCATCGGCGTCTACGCACTCGCCGCGGTCCTCTTTCTCCCCGGCGCCATCTTTACCATCGCTGCCGGACTTATCTACGGGATCGCCGGCGGGACTGCAGTGGCGCTGGTCGGAGCGACGTTAGGCGCAGCTCTCGCCTTTCTCGTCGGGCGCTATCTCTTACGCAAACGCATCGAGAGTTCCTTTAAAAAGAACAAAAAATTCGAGGCGATCGATCAAGCCATCGGCAAGCAGGGCTGGAAAATCGTCGGCCTGCTCCGGCTTAGTCCGCTCATTCCGTTCAACGTCAGCAATTACTTTTACGGGGTCACTTCCATCGGCTTTCTGCCTTACGTGCTCGCCTCATTCATCGGCATGGCGCCGGGAACGCTGCTCTATGTCTATCTGGGGGCGATCGGGCAGGCCGGGCTGGGCGGTGGAAAGAAAGGCCACAGCCCCTTGGAATGGACCTTTCTTGGGATCGGCCTGCTCGCCACGATCGCCGTGACCATATTCGTTAGTCGCCTCGCCAGGAAGGCGCTCAAAGAAAAAGGCGCCGCCCGGAAGTAGCCGCGCCCTCCCCGATTTCCGCAACGGAGCAAAGCCTAACCAGCAAAAGTCTGGAAGCGATTTCAAGACTGAAATAAATCGTTTGGACCTGCTCAAGGAATTTAGGCTTGGCACCTTCGCTTTACTCGGGCAGAGTTGTCAGCATGCCTTCTTTTATGCCGATCCCCGCCTCCCCAGCAACCGAAATAGGCGAACACCCTTTTGTCTAATATCTGTTAGATGGTGAAGCCACCTGTTGCTCCTGACCCGCCACTCGGATTCCCCGATCCGCCGCGGGACAGATTTGAATTTTGGGTGCGCTTCTTGTTTGGCGCACTTCTGGGTTTCGTTTTCGGAGGACTGCTTTGGCTGCGCTATTTCTGGCCTTTAGACCTTGGCTGGTCCGTGATCCCGGCGCTTGGCTTGGCGTGTGCGTTCTCAGCGGCGCGTTACGGTGATAACTTTTGGCTGTCACTACGCGGCCTGAAGTGGCTACGCTGGTGGTGGTTCAGTTCAGTGCGTATGTCACGCAAACCATCTAACCATGCGATGGAGTTGACGCCGGGCCGTCGTACATCCAGCTTTTCACATGACTAAAACTGTCAATCCGCAGCCACGCTCGCTCTCGCCAGGCGTAGCTCATCTTGTTCTCGTTAGACCTAATGCGCGCGTTGGTCGGAACACTGCTGGGTATCGCGGCGATGATCATCGGCGGGATGATTCCGATACTCTCGATGTGTACTATCAGCGTTTTGATATGGGGTTGCCGTGTATTGTCCGGACCGCAGCCAAAAGGCGATCCTGCGACCACCTGCGCCATCGCGTCCGCGATTGTCGGAATACTTATAGGTGCATGGACTGCATTTTGGCGTTCGCGTCGTACCAAAGCGTCAGACGCGACCCGACAAGACCGTGGCTATGGCACGCTCGATGAAGGAGACGGCGTTGCGCTACGCTGCCTTGATGGACAAGCTAATCGATCCAGAGAAGGTCTAACCATGCGATGGAGCTGACTGCGATCCGGCGTACGACCAAGTTTACCATGACTTCCACGCTTTCATCCGCCGCTACGCGCGCCCTCGCTCGCAGCAGCTCATCTTGGTCTCGTTAGGCCCAAGATTGAATTGGTATGCGCGGAGTTCAGATTAACTACCTGTTTGAGCACCCCGAGTATATCTCGGAATTGGCACAGTGGCTGTTCGTACAGTGGGGCTCTATTCTTGGCGAAAAAACCCCTGAAGCTCGAATCGAAAAACTGAAGAGGCACCTGAATCGCGATAATTGCCCATCGTCTGGGTTGCGCATGCAAAATGGACGAGTTCTCGGAACCGCTTCCCTTTGCAGGCACGATCTCGATGGCCCGCGAAGACCTGACTCCTTGGCTCGGCGGAGTGTTTGTAGGCTCACATTTTCGGCGTCAAGGTATTGGGGCCGCACTATGCGACGCCGTCGGGGACGAGGCTCGGACGCGAGCGATACACACGCTGTATTTGTTCAAGCTCGCCAACAGGCGTGGTATTCACGCGTAGGCTGGACAATACTCGAGCCTTGCGTCTGGCAGCAGCGGCCTGGTGATATAACTGTGCAAGACACTACAAACGCTCGAACCAAGCGCTGCGGCCAACGGGCCCAGTGCGCCATGCACTCGATGTTCGATCTTAGATCGCGTTCCGCGATTTGCTGCCACTTGCGCCTGCCCAAGCCGTGACTGATCTTGTTTTCGTTAGTCTTTTGAAATCATGCTTCCCTTACGGTTAGTCGCAATCATTTTTCTGACGATTTTGCTTTTATCAGGCTGCCGGAAGAGTACCGCTTTCAGAAAGCCTAATTCTCAAAGCAAAACTGAGTTACACGAAAACACAAAGCCTCTGCAGGCCGCAGATCTCGTTGGATACGATGGAACAAAACTCAGGAAGAGCGTAGATCACATCACGGAGGCCAACGCTAAACGTAATCAGGAAATAGAACAGACGCTCGGAACTGGGCCAGACCGATAATTAGGCCCTTTGTCGTTAGGCATCGGCGTCCACATCCAAAGGCGTGATCAAAATGTTGCTCCGAATAATGTCTCTTCGCGGAGGACCGGGTTTGCGCGCATCTGAACCTTACCGCGCGTCGAGACTTGAATGCGTATGCAGCTCCGTGTGCAAGCTTTCGATCCGCAGAGCGCCGATTCACAGGCATTCATTTTCGCGAGTGCGACCGGCGCGATATCGCGCCGCGCGGCCCAACCGGGTGTAGAGGCGGGCGGGCCGCCCGTTTAGGGACAGGCCCGCGGTCGAGGCCGCGCGTCCTGCGGCTGCCACAGCCGCCTCCTACAACCTGACGCGGTCGATTTGACGCATCGCGCAGCCTCTCTTTATTAGCCCTCCCTCGCGCCCGTAGCTCAACTGGATAGAGCATCTGACTACGGATCAGAAGGTTTGAAGTTCGAATCTTCACGGGCGCACTTTCCCTCCGCGGTGCTTCGTTAGGCAGGAGGCGCGCCTGCACTCGTGCCGGCCCGATTATTCCGTTAGGCCGATTCGAGCGAAGAAGAGCGGGCTCGCCAGGGCTTCGTAGCGGAGAGCCAGGCGCCCGGCGCGGAACGACGAGACTTCCGCGACATTGGAGCGCGACGAAACCTTCGGGCAGTTGCTCGACCCCACGCCGCTCAATCTGAGAAGTTTGCGGGCGATACGCCGCCTCTACAAAAAAAACTGGAGCTGCAACTGCGGGTTGCGCATCCTGCCTTGACGGAGAAAATTCAACGCATGACAGGACAAGGATCGACCGGCAACGTCATCGCGGCACTTTGCAGTTTATTCATTCCGGGGCTCGGGCAATTGATCCAGGGCCGGCTTCTCATGGCGATCTTGCAGTTCTGCCTCGCGGGCGTCCTCTGGGTATTCCTGCTCGGGTGGCTCGTTCACCTCTGGTCGATCATCGACGCCGCGGTTTGGAAAGGGCGCGTCTAATCTAGCGGCGGCCGTGCCGGCCGCTTGAGCGAGCGGTTACACGGCGCGCTTCTAATTCTCCAGCTGTTGCAAGAGCGATTTCCAGCGCTTCCAGGCATCATCGCGTGCCTGGCGGTTGGCCGGCTGGGCGTCCGGCGCCTCACCCGCGCGCATGAAACCGTGACCCGCTCCAGCATAGGTCACCGGTTCGTAGGTCTTGCCTAACGACTTCATGAGTTCCGCGGTAGGCGACACGGTCGCGCCGATGCGCGCGTCTTCCTCGGCATAGAAACCGTAGACCGGGCATTTGATGTTCGCGGCTTCCGCTTTCCCCTCCGGGCCGGGGCCGTAGAAAACATAGGAGGCTTTGAGCTTGGGATTGTGATTGGCGTATTGGAAGGAACGGCCGCCACCCCAGCAAAACCCAGTGACGGCGAGCGCCCCATTGCAGGCCGGCAACTTCGCCGCATAGGCCGCGGCGGCGTCGAGATCGGCCATCACCTGCGGCGTTTGCAACGCGGAGACCGCTTTGACGGCGGCGTCCTGATCGGGATACCTTTGTGCGTCCTTTCCCGGCTCGGTCAGTAGGTCGGGGGCGATCGCGATGTAACCGGCGGCGGCGATCTCATCGGCCAGCTCCCGGGCCCAATCCGAGAGGCCGAAAATTTCGTGGACCACGAGAACGGCTGCGGTCTTCGCTTTCACTTCGGGATAAACGATGAAGGCCTTGATCGTGCGGTCGCCGTGTTTCAGCTCCACCCATTCATGGTGTCGCGGCGATTTGTTGAGGCGCTCTTTAGCCCAATCCTGAGCGTGAAGCGGGACCACGCCTAACGACGCGAACAAAAGCGAGGCTGCGAGAAGAGGAAGTTTCATGCTTTATTGAAGGCGGTGTGGGCGGGTTCGGCAACTGCGCCGGATCGCTCGTGCCTAAACGCGAAACAGGATCTTGCCTTTACGCTTTCCTTCCGCAGCGCGCCCCACCGCCTCGCGAAAATCGCCTAACGAATAAGTGCGCTCGATTTTGGTTTGGAGAAGGCCGCGCTGCGCGAGGTTGAAGAGCCGGGCAAAGGTTTCATCGCGCTCGGTGGCGGTCGCCTGCTCGTACCACTTGTTGACCCAGAAGCCGGTGAAACGGAGGTTTTTGAAAATCAGCAATCCGTTAGGCAAAGTCAGCGGCTTCAGGCTCATCGCGCCATAGGTAACGATGGTTGCTTCCGGCGCGGCGATCTTGGCAAGGCGGAGAGCGCTTTCGCCCCCGACCGCATTCAAGGCAAGCCGGATCGGCGCGCGCTCCGTCGCCTCCGCGGCAGAGTCGCGCAGGTCGTCGTCGTCGAGGAGGACGACGTCGCCGCCTTCCCCGCGCAACTCTTCGATCAGCTCTGCGCGCCTAACGACGTTAACGGTTCGATACCCGAGCTCGCGGGCGATCTGAATAACCGCGCGGCCCGCGGCGGAGTTGGCGGCGTTCTGAATCACCCACTCGCCCTGCTCCAGCCTAACGAAATCGTGCAGCATCCGCCAGGCGGTGATCGGGTTGATCTTCAGCATCGCCGCCTGTTCCGGCGCGATCTCGTTAGGCACGAGAACCAGTTTGTCGGTTGCGATAACCGCCGCTTCGCGCCAGGTCCCGAGGTCGTGCGGGAGAATGACCTGCGCGCCGGTGGCGAGATTCCGCACCGCCGCGCCCACTTCCTCGACCACGCCCGCGCCCTCGAAACCAGGCGTCGCCGGCAGCTCCGGGCGGACCGGATATTTTCCCTCGATCGCGTTCAAGTCGGCCGGATTAATCGGCGCGGAGAGCAGCCTAACGAGTGCCTCGTGGTCGCCGACGGGCGGGAGTTTCTCCTCGGCCATGCGCAAAACCTCCGCGGGTTTTCCGTGCGCCTGATAGACTATGGCTTTAATACTCCGGCTCATTCGATGGCCTCGCATCCTACAGCGAACACTTCCGCCAGCAATCTCCAGTCGGGCGCGCGCGTCGCTCTGCTCGGGATGGTCGCGAACTTCGTTCTCGCCACGGCCAAGATCGCCGCAGGCCTCCTCGGAAACTCCTATGTCTTGATCGCGGACGGGATTGAATCCGGGCTCGATATCGCGGGCTCGGCGATCATCTGGGGCGGGCTAAAACTGGCCGCGCGACCACCGGATGAGACGCACCCGTACGGTCATGGCAAGGCCGAGCCGGTGGCGGCCATCGTGGTGTCGTTAGGCGTAATTGCCGCCGCCTTCGGGCTGGCGATGCGCAGTGCTTACGAGGTTTTTCAGCCCCATCACACGCCGAAACCATTCACGCTTCTGGTTCTCATCGTGGTCGTGATTGTAAAAGAGCTGCTCTATCGCGCGGTCATTCGGCTGGGCCGGAATGTCGAGAGCACGGCGGTGCAGACGGATGCCTGGCATCATCGCACTGATGCGCTCACTTCGATCGCGGCCTTCATCGGCATTTCGATCGCGCTCCTCGGCGGTCCGGCCTGGCAGAGCGCCGATGCCTGGGCCGCGCTTTTTGCCTGCGCGTTGATCGGGGCGAACGGCTATCGATTGCTTAATCCCGCGCTGCACGAAATCATGGACACGGCGCCGCGGGGCCAGATTGTGCCCGCCATCCGTGCGGCGGCGGCGGCGGTGCCCGGCGTGCTCAAAATCGATAAATGTCTCGTCCGGAAAATGGGTCTGGAGTTTTACGTCGATCTGCACGTGGGGGTGGATGAGACAATCTCGGTGCGCGCGGGCCACTCCATCGCGCACGCGGTAAAAGATGCGATCCGGCGCACGGATGGGCGGATCGCCGACGTGCTGGTGCATATCGAGCCCGCGAGCAGTGGTCCTTAGGTAACGGCGAGCAGCTCGTACAAGGCCGCGGCGAGACTGGCGCGGGCGACGCCGACCTGCCGCGCGAAGCGGATTAGCCTAACGACTGCGGCAGGATTCTTGAGGAGATAGCCGCTGAGCCTGCGCGGATCGGTCCGTTGCCGCGCAAGATCGAAAAGCACGGAGGGCGGAGCCGGAAAAGGCGCGTCCGCGGTGTCGCTGATCGCGCGCAAGGAAAGCATCGGCACTTTTTTCGCCGCGCAAGCCTGGGCGATCCATTCCGTTTCCATGTCGACCGCAACGGCGCCCTTTTCCTGGGCCAGTCGCCGGCGATCCGCCGCGCTCTCGATCACCCGGTCGGCGGTGACCAGCCGGGCGACCCGGGCGACGAGAATGCCATCGGCACGGGCAAGCGGTTCGGGGTTGGAGAAGTTATCCGCGAGGAGGAGATCGCCCACGCCTAACGACGGGTCGACACCTCCGGCGAAGCCGCTGCTGATGAGCAGATCCAAAGGCTGCGCTTCGAGGAAAGGGACGATGCGTTCCCGGCAACTCTTCTCGCCGACCCCGGTGTGAAGCACGACGACTCTGCGTTTCTGGTTGCCGAGCAATCGAAGGAAACCTCGGCTTTCGCTCGGGAGAGCAAACGTGACTGCGATCATGGGGGGCCGGAGAGGACAATTTGTAGGCGCACCGGCTCGTTAGGCGCGAGAGCGGGCGCGCCGTTCGCGGGAGCAGGCGAGGGGCCCCCTAACGAGGCCAGCGTCTGTCCGAAATCCGCTTCGGCCGAAGCGGGCACGATCACGAGAACGCTAAAGCCATTGTCGTTAGGCAGGCCCTTTGTTCCAGAACCGCCCGCCTTGTTCGCGGCATCGATAATAGTTTTCGCGACTGCCTCCTGTTTGTCGCGAGGAGTCGTGATGGCGATCTGCTCCATCCCGATCGTTGGGACAGGGAAGGCAGCCGCGGCTGATTTTTCGACCGAGCTTTGCAGTTGATGGCGGAGCGATTCTTCGCGCGCCTTTTGCACCTGTTCGCTCGGTTTATTCGCGTGAAAAATATAGATCAAGCCGAGCGCGACATTCATCGCTACAAGCACGGCGAAGGCCGCGGCCAGCTGTCGCCCGCGCGAACCGGCCCGCGTCGTGGCCGCGGTTTCGCCTTCGCCACGCTGCATGCCGCGATGCACTTGCCGTGCGGTAACAAATTGCCGCTGCAACTCCGGATCCGAAATGAGAGCCCGCTCCAGGCGTTCCTTCTCCGCGGGAGGCAGCTTGCCTTCCAGATAATCAAAGAAT
>JBBSGS010000130.1:0-7682 GCA_038253875.1 Chthoniobacterales bacterium | reverse complement strand
TGCTCGCTACTGCGCTTTCGTCATCTCTTTTCCGCAACAGCAGCGCGGGTTCTGATTGCCTCCCTTTCCGGGCGCGGCGCCTTTCGTCACTTTAATCTCGCAGCCGCATTCCGAATCGGGGCAGCGATAGGTTTCGCCTTCTTTAAGAGCCATTTTTTCTCACCTCCTTTCCTGTTTTGTTTGTGCGGACAAAATTTCCGGCGCGTTCGATCAGGGTGCAGAACTCTGCTCCGGCGCGGCTTCGCGGCTCACGTTTCCATCGCTTCACATTCCGCTTCAGGCCTTCGTGAAAGCGTTGCAATTCGTTTAATTTCAATTCGGTTTCCGCGAGGGTCGCTTCTGCCATCGCGATTACGCATTTGCACGTCTCCGCGCCGCGCCCGCGCAAAGTCACGATGCGTTTGATTTCTTCCAACGAGAAACCGAGCGACTGCGCTTTCTTGATAAAACGCAAACGCTTCAGCGCCGCTTCATCATAGACGCGATAGCCTGCCGCGGTTCGCTCCGGCCGCGCGATCAAACCGCTCCGCTCGTAGAAGCGCACAGTATCGGTCTTTACTCCCGCGCTTTTCGCCAGCTTGCCGATTAACAGTTGCTCCATCTGTTTTTTCATCGGGAAATCCAGCCCGCCTCGCTCGGCTGGCAGCGCGCGCAGCCGCGTTTGATTTTGAAATTTGCCAGCGACGTGCCGATCAGCGTGGCTGCGCCGAGCCACATCAGGATTTCGTTGAACCAGATGTAGCGGCCCGCGTAAATCAGCGTGGCGCCAAGTAACCCCGACGCGACGATCCACCAGCGGCCGTGCTTCGTGGCAGACCACGTGAGTGAGCCGATGCTCGCTACCAGCAACACGATTAGCACCGATCGCAGCACGGTTAGGTTCACGGCAACGCCGAGCCCGATCGAAACGAGAAACGCGCCAACCGCTGGGATGCAGATCGGACAAATGATGGCCACGCCCGATGAAAGAGCCGACGCGACAGTGGCAAGCCAGTTGGTTTTCGTCGCGCGAAGAGGTTCTGTATTCGCGCCCTGGCTGCGGTTTGCGATTTGTATTTTCATGTGCCTGAATCGGATGTTGAACTGACTACTTTGGTCTGATAACCGGCCGTACGAATGCGCTCCGCGACGACGTCAGCGTCGAGTTTTGCGGCGTCGAACAGCACTTCGATACGTTGGGTTCGGGCGTTCGCGCGAACCTTTCCGACACCTTCCAGAGTTTTTAGCGCGTGCTCGACGCGCTCCTGACATCCTTTACAAACCAGTTTCTCGTCGCCGGTGACTTCGAGTGTAATAGACTTCAACATAGATAAACCTCCTTATGCCTGCTCCGTTGATGGAATCGATGGCGTTTGCCCGACCGTCTTGATTGCCTGGAAGAAATAGGTTCCGCGGCTCCACAGGGAATTAATAAAGATGGCGGTCACACTCGCCGCCATCGCGACCATTCCCCAAATCGGATAGACCAATCCAGTAGCCGCCGCAGGAATCCCGATGCCGTTGAAAGTAAAAGCGAGAAATACGTTCTGTAGCATCTTTCCGTAGCTGTAACGGCTGATCTCGTAAGCGTCGATCACGGCGCTCACGCGTTTATTCAGGATGATTATATCGGCGGATTCAATCGCTATGTCGGCTCCGCTCCCGAAGGCGATGCCGACCTCGGCTTGCATCAGGGCGGGCGCGTCGTTGATGCCGTCGCCGACCATGGCTACGCGCGCGGTCTCTTGAAGCTTGCGAATCATCGTCGCCTTTCCGGCTGGCAAGACCCGCGCATGGACATCTTCGATTCCCGCGGCATGGGCGAAATGCTGCGCAGCCCGTTCGTTGTCGCCGGTGATCATGCTCGTGCGGATGCCGAGCGCGTGGAGGCGGCGCACCGTCTCGGCAGCATCCGGTCGCAGTGCATCTCCAAGCGCCAATAGGCCGAGAAGCTCGTTATCTCGCGCAGCCGCGATGACGGTCAGTCCCTGCCCTTCCAATTCATTGATGCGCCCTTCCTGAGGCGCGAGGTTCACTCCCTCTTCCGCGAGAAACGAGGGGCTGCCGACAATAAGGTTCCTGACGCCGACGCGGGCTCTAAGACCCCGGCCCGGGACTGCTTGAAATTCCTTGATCTCGGACAGAGCGATACCGCGGTTGAACGCCTCTTCTACTAGCGCCCGAGCGAGCGGGTGTTCGGACCCCGCCTCTGCCGCTCCTGCTAGGGAGAGTAGTTCTTGCTCGGTTACGGCGAGAGGGACGATCTCGCGTAAGGCAGGGCGGCCCTCGGTCAACGTGCCAGTCTTATCGAAGACTACGCGCTGCACGCGCCGCAGGGCTTGGAAGGCTTCGCCGGTGCGCATCAGCACGCCGCGCTCCGCCCCTTCACCCGATCCGCGCACGATCGATAACGGCGCCGAGATACCGACTGCGCAAGGATAACCCATGACCAGCACACTCAACCCGGCAAACATCGCTCGCTGCAGGTCGGGCGCGCCTCCGCCAATCATTGGATAGACAATCCAGAAGATGGTCGCGCCCGCCGAGAAGAGCAGCACAAGCGGCGTGTAGACGCGGAGCACGCGATCAACGAGGTGCAACAGACCGGGTTTGAGCGCTCGTGCGTCTTCCACGCTTCGGATCACTTGCCGCAAGAAACTTTCTTCGCCGACAACGGTCACGCGCACCAAGACTGTGCCGTGACCGTTTAGAGAGCCACTAATAATTCGGTCTCCCGCGCGCTTTTCGACGAGGGCTGGCTCACCGGTGACGAGCGATTCGTCCACATCCGATTCTCCCGATTCGATCTCACCGTCCACCGGCATCCTTGCGCCCGGGCGGATGCGCACCAAGTCCCCGACGCGCACTTCTTCGAGCGGGACCTCCTGCTCCTGGCCGTCCCTGACAACGTGGGCGACGTCCGGCTCGAGATCGAGAAGCTTCTTGACCGCCTGCGAGCTGCGCGTCTTCACGATGAGCGACAGCCACTCGGAAAAGATGTGATACGTGAGCACCATTACCGCCACCGAGAAAAAGGCGGTCGTCGGAAAATTCTGCAGGCGAAATGCCAAGCCGATGATTCCGCCGGCGAGTCCCGCGAACGCCCCAAATTCAACAAGGACATGCTGGTTAAGAATGCCGCGGACGAGCGCCGCTCCGGCCATGCGCACAATGTGCCCACCGACTCCGAAAATCAGAAGCAGGGCGAGCACACCGGCGAACCAAGGGGTGGCCGCGCCGAACGCGCCATGCAATTGAAAATAGTAAACGCCCGCGCCAAACACTGCGAGCACGGCCGAACCTCCGAACGCCGTGAGCGTGCCCCAGCTACGCAAAACCACGAAGGAGAACACTACGAGGCTTGCGATGGAAAAGACGCACAACCAGAACCAGACGGTGCCGAACGGATATCCCGCTAGGCCCATGGCGGCGATGCTCATGATCAGCCCGGTCAAAAAACGCCCCCGCTCGCGTGTCAGTTCCCGCTCTTGTTCCTCAAAGGGCTGCACCTTGCGCGGATCGGAGACGGTGTAGCCGATCGCCTTGAGGATTTGCAACAGGTTGTCGGGTCGCGTTACGCTCGGGTCATACTCGATCAGTGCCTGTTCGTGCGTCAAGCTAACTGAGACTTTGTCCACGCCCGGTTGCTTGCCCAGCGCCTTCTCGATTGTGCCGGTGCACAACGAGCAGTGCAGCCCCCCGATATGCGCGCGAATGCGGCGGCGGCCCGGCAGTTGCGAAGGTTCTTCGCTCCAAAAACGCGGAGCGGGTTCAACGGTTGTCATAGATGTGAGATACCTTTCTTTGGTCTCACGCTAGACCTTTGAGCAATGTCCAAGGTCAAGAGTTAAAAATGGGCACACAGACATTTTTGTATGCATGCCCATTTTTTGTTTTCGTGGGCCGATTACGCGGCCATCTGGCGGCATGCTTCGGCGCATTTCCGGCACGCTTCCGCGCAGCGTTTGCACTGCTCAGTGCCACACTTCTCGCATTCGGCGGCGCAGCGTTCGCAGATGTCCGCGCAGGCTTTACAGAACTCACCGGCGCAGCCCGATTCGCGGCAACAGCTCGACGCGCAGTCCCAGCAGATGCGCGCGCAGTCGATGCAGACATTCGCGCAGCCGGGATTGCTGCCCATGCAATTCTTGGCACAAGCATCGCATTCCTTCGCGCACGCGATGCAGGCATCGATGCACGCTTGCATATCTTGTTTTGGCATTTGTTTCACCCCTTCTTTGACGGTTGTCATGTCCACGCTAGCAGCTGGACATATGTAGAAGGTCAAGCGATTTCTTCGACGCGTGTTCCCTTCGCGCCGGAATTTATGCGCACGCTAAAAGCAATCCCCGAAGGTGCGGATGTAATGACCGCTGCCGAGGAAAAGGGCGATGGCACCGACGATCCGGATGCTTCGGCGCCACCCGCCGGTCTCGCGCCATGCGCGTGATCGTGTCGGTTCGACCAAGCGAAAATGCGCGATCACAGTTATCCGTGAAAACTCATTCCGAAAAGCCACAAGTTTTTTGGCGTGGCGGTGTTTGTTAAAAGATGGAGTCGTCCGATGAGGAGCTAATGGGCCAATTAGCGAATTGCAGTCCGGCTGCGCTCGATCGACTAATGGAACGCTACGAGCGCCCGGTGCTGAACGCGATTTATCGCTTCCTCGGCGACGCGGATCGCGCGCAGGAACTCGCGCAGGATGTTTTCTTCACGGTCTATCAGCAACGGCATCGTTATCAGCCGCGCGCGAAATTCTCGACCTGGCTTTTCCGGATCGTGAAGAACCGTTGCTTGAACGAACGACGGCGTCTTTGGCGAACGCAGCCGCTCGAGACCGGTGATGGAGCCATGGAATATCCCGATTCCCAAACGCCGGGTCCCGACATCGCGGCGATGAGAAGAGAAACCGGCCGCGCGCTTGATGCCGCCCTCCAATCACTCCCAGAAAAGCCACGACTCGCGTTTGTCCTCTCGCGGGCGAAGGGTTTTTCCTATCGCGAAGTCGCCGACGCTCTCGATATCTCCGTCGCTGCCTGCGAATCGCTCATCCATCGCGCCCGGCTGGCCTTGCGCCAGAAATTGTCGCCTCGGCTGAAATCTTCAAAGTGAGCGCAAGTTTTTCCGCGAGGTTGTGTTTGCAATAAGTAGCGAATGAATTGCGAAAAAATACAGCAGCGCCTTTCGGCCTGGATCGACGGCCAACTCGACGAGCCAGAGCGTGGCAGCATCGGCGAACATCTGGGCGTCTGTGATCGTTGCGCGCGTGAGGCAGAAGAATTCGATGCGCTAGATCGCGTTTACGCGGAGGCGGACGAGATCGCGCCCGGTGCCGGCTTTGCCGCCGCAGTTCATGCGCGGGTCCGTGCCGTTAATGAACGTCCTGCAGGGGATCACTGGCTGACGTGGCTGCGACCGGGGCCACAAGGCGTACTCGCTATGGCAGCGGCCGTGGTTCTGGTTACAGCGACGACTTTATGGGTGAGTCGTGCGCAGGCCCGCCCCGCGGTCATCACCTGCCGCATCGACGGTATGATGTGTGAACAATGCGATCGCCAGGTGCACAGAATTTTGCAAACCGTTCCCGGTGTCGAGTCAGTGCAGGTCGATGCAAAAACTGGGCGGGCGCGCCTGCAATTGAAGCGCGGCAGCGCGCTGTCAGTCAACGAGCTGACGCGCGCGGTCAACGAGACCCGGCAATATCGGGTTACAGATGTGGAAGTAATTAACGAAGGAGAAAAACAAAAAGAGGGTGAAACAAAATGAACCAAAGAAAAACATGGTTGGCAGTCATCGCAGTGCTTGGATTGATCGGGGCAGGGCTTGGCTACGGAGTCAGCGCCGCCAATGCGGCCGACAACCCGGCACCGACGCAAAAGGCGAAAGCTTGCTGCGGACACTGCGGGATGAAATAGCCGCGGCTGGAAGATGCCCGGGGAGGCAATCTCCCCGGGTGTTTTCATCACACCGATGCGCGAATCTGCGCGACGGAATCGATGCTCACTAACGAGAACAGACAGGAGTAAGAATGAACAAACGAAACACATGGATGGCCGTGCTTGCGGCCTTGGGCGCGATCGGCGCCAGTCTTGGCTATCGCGTCAACGCAGCTAAAGCTGCGAATCAAAAAGCGTTGGCCGGGCAGGGTTGCGGTTGTGGTTGCTGCGGTGGCTAGGAACACCGCGACGAGGCGTCTGGGGGCACACTCCCAGACGCCTCCTGGCCCTCACCATCTTCTAAAGCTCGCCTCACCAACTCATCCAACATGACTAACGAATCGAAACGACTGATCGCAATCGGCGCGATCGTCTTTGTTCTGGCTATTGGCGCCGGTACCGGTCTGGCCCGCTGGCGGGCCTCAAGACAACAACAATCACAACCCGTCGCGGAAGCAGCGGCGCCGACGCCATTGCCGCTGCCGCAATTTGGCTCGCTCCTCACGGCCAGCGACAACGGCGAAGTGCAGGGCAAAGCTCTTTGCGGTTATTGCTCGTGGGAAGTTGGCGCACCGGAGCACAATGTCGTTTTGAAAACGGACGCTGCGCCCGGCCTCGTTTTTCTTTCGCCTAACGAACAGTTAACGGAGATTGAAAAGCTTACCGGCAAATGCGCCGACGGTACCATCGAAATCCGCGCGCGTGGTGCCGTCACCCAGTACGCCGGGCGGAACTATCTGCTCGTCCGGAATTTCGAAACGGTCCCTTCGAGATAAACATTTCATTCTGCACAGCAGGAAAGTTTCGCAGGGTCTTTGAAGCGAGAGATCGCGACGATTTTGAGCGCTTCGGCCATCGTCGGATAAACATGCAACATGTCGATGAAGTCCTGGATTTTCGCGTGGAACCGCATCGCCATGGCGGCTTCGTGAATAACTTCACCCGCGCTGTTCCCAACCATGGAAACGCCGAGAACTTCTTCCGTCTCGTCGTCCGCCACCATCTTGATCATGCCGGCGGTATCGCGGATTGCGCCCGCGCGAGGCACCAGCGCCATCGGTACAACATTGCACCAACACTTGTGACCCGCGGCCTGTGCTTCTTCCTCTGTCATGCCGACGACGGCGATCTGCGGATCGGTGAAAATCGTACGTGGAATGACGCGGTGATTGACGGCGCGCGCTTCTTCATTTGCAAACGCGTTATGCGCGACGATCCCGCCATCCTGGCTTCCAACCGGTGTGGCCATCTGACTATGGACTTCGCGCCCGATCACGTCGCCCGCGGCGAAGATGTGCGGCACATTCGTACGGAGAAATTCGTCAACGCGCACCTCGCCGTGCTTGCCGAGAGTGACGCCCGATTTCTCAATCGCGATCTTGTCGGAGTTGGGTTGCCGACCGGTCGTCACGACAAATTTCTCGGCGCGTAGATCCCGCTTCTTACCGCCGGTTTCAATGGTGGCGACGGTTTCTTTCCCCTCCTGGCGGACCGATCGGACAGAGACGTTGGTGATGACGCTAATGCCTTCTTTCTCGAAAACTTCGCCGATCGTTTCGCCGACTTCGGGCTCGTAACCATGCGCGAGGAGCTGGCTATTGCGATCGAGGATCGTGACCTCGACACCAAAGCGCCGAAACATTTGCCCTAATTCCAGCGCGATATAGCCGCCGCCAAGAATGATAATCGAGCGCGGCAGCTCGCGCATTTCCATTGCCTCGTCGTGGGTGAGTAGATCGCTGGTCAAAAATGGGATGCCATCCAAAC
>JBBSGS010000129.1:0-7689 GCA_038253875.1 Chthoniobacterales bacterium | reverse complement strand
GATAATCAGGGGAAAGGCGCGGCCTTTTCCCCGACCGATCTGGTCGCGACGGCTCTCGGCACCTGCATCGCGACGACGATGGCGATCGTGGCCGAGCGCCACGCGGTCGAGTTGAAAGGGATGACTGTGAAAGTCGCGAAAGAAATGGCGAGCGACCCGCGTCGAATCAGCCGCCTAACGACCGAGGTGCACGTTCCCTTGCCGTCCGATCATCCGCAGCGCGCCCTCCTCGAGAAGACCGCGCTCGGTTGTCCGGTGCATCGCAGCCTCGCGGCGGAAATGGAGCGGCCGACCGAGTTTTTTTGGGAAGGCTGACAACTTGTCATCCCGAGCCGCGAAGACGGCGAGGGACCTTGCGGTGTTCGAAGAAAATTCCCTCTGCCTAACCATTCAGTCACGCGCGAGCGGCGCACGATTTTGGCGAAGGCCAACAAGCTTGCGAGGTCCCTCGCAGCGCTCGGGATGACAATTGTTAGGCGCTAAGACCGTTAGGCGCGCTTTGCCTTGGATGCTCCGTCAAGCAGCTCGGTGTAATTGTGCGCCTGGCGATTTTTCCAACTGCGCTTGTGATAGGCGTAGCCAGCAATGAGCGGCAAGGCCAGCGTGGCCTCGGCGTAAACCATCTGCTCCGCGCCGAGATCCACTTTTCCCCACGAGTTCGCCTCTTTCAGGGTGGAACCCGAAAGCGCGCCGTCGCGGTCGTCCGCCACCGTGATTTGCACCGCGTATTTGTGCATGCCGACGTCGAACCCGAGATAATCGCCCGCCACCACCGTGTCCTGCGCGAAGTTCTTCGGCACGCCCCCGCCGATCATGAGCAGGCCGCTTTGCTTCGAGTCGACCTTCACTTTCGTCAGCTCCAGAAAATCCTTCGCCGAGTCGATGCTCAGATGTTTATCGGGGTTTTTGAATTGATGATGAATCAATCCAAAACCCGCGCTGCAATCACTGAAGGCTGGACAGAAAATCGGCACGCCCTTTTTGAAAGCGGAGAGCACGACCGAGTTCTTTGTCTTCCCGCGCTTCTGCAAATAGCGGCCCATCTCGCGGATGAACTCGCGCGAGGAGTAAGGCCGCGGCTCGAGCGAGTCCGCGATCTCTCCCGTGGTCGCGTCGCAAATGCGAAGCTGATCTTCGTCAATGTAGGTGTCGTAAATCCGATCGATCGCGAGCTTGCGCAGAACTTCGTCGCTCATGAAAACATCGCCCTGGTAATGTTTGTAACCGAGCGCTTCAAAA
Organism: Chthoniobacterales bacterium; assembly: GCA_038253875.1. GTDB lineage: Bacteria > Verrucomicrobiota > Verrucomicrobiia > Chthoniobacterales > UBA10450 > Palsa-1392. The sequence continues at coordinate 6,450 of JBBSGS010000129.1, read as the reverse complement.
AAATCCTGATCGACGATGATCGCGCCCGTGGAAACGATCGCGTCCACCATGTTGTTCTCGATGAGGTCGACGATGACCTGCTTCAAGCCCGCGGAGATGAGCGAGCCGGCGAGGCAGAGAATGATGGCGCAGTTTTTTTCCTGCAACATCTCGTCGTAGATGCGCGCGGCGCGGCCCAGATCACGCGAGGAAAACGCCATCCTACCCATCGCCTCCACCAGAGGAACGACGTTGTGTTTCTTGATGTCGATATGTTCGACAACATCAACGAGGAGATCGGATTTTTTTGGTTTCATGGACTCGTTAGGCGAACGGAAGGGAGAGCTACTTTAGGCTCGCGAAATCGGCTTGTCATCCCGAGCGAAGCGAGGGATCTCTGGGGCGTTTTCTGCGCTTTGGAACGATGCCGCCGGGTTAAACGGTTGCGAGGTCCGCCGTTGCGCTGAGGATGCCAAATGTTTTAGCGCGTGTCCGCGGGATACAGCCACCGCATGTAATCCGCCACGCCGGCCTCAAGCGAAAATTCCGGTTCGTAGCCTAACGATCGTCGCACATTGCTGAGGTCGGCTTCGGTGTGATTCTGATAATGGGCGTGCGGGTTGTCGAAATATTCAGGTTCGAAGTTTGTCCCTAACGAATCATTCAGGATAGCGATGAGTTCATTGAACGACCGCGCCTGGCCCGAGCCAAGGTTATAGATGCCGCTCTCCGTCGCCTCCAGCGCGCGCAGGGTTCCCTGCACGATATCCCGCACGTAAACGAAATCGCGCTTCTGCTCGCCCTGCTTGAAGATACGCGGCCGCTGCCCGGCTTTCATTTGCCGCGCGAGATGCAGAATCATGCTCGCGGGCACGCCTTTGTGCGCTTCGCGTGGCCCGTAAACATTGAAGTAACGCAAGCCGACAATCTTCCAATCACGATCATCCGCGGCGGCGCGGCGCGCGAGGTTGTCCATGATCGCTTTGGAGAAGGCGTAAACGTTGGCCGGGGCGGCTTCGTCCGCTTCCGCGTTCACCCCGCTGGCGGCGCCGTAGGTCGCCGCCGACGAGGCATAAACGATTCGCGTGCGCGTGGCCCGGGCGAAGGCGAGAACCCGTCGAAAGCTTTCGACGTTGTCGTGCACCTGCACGAACTGGTCGTGCACCGTCGTATCGGTAATTGAGGCGAGATGAAAAATCGCGTCGAACTCCTGCTCCCCAAACTGCGCCCGCCAATCGAGCGAGGCGAGGTTTTGCGCCACCAGATCGCCTCCGTAACCGCGCAAATTCTTGAAATCGCCCGAGCGAAAATCGTCGATCACGGTGAGTTGCGCTTGCGGAAATTTCTCCTGGAGCGCGAGCACCAGATTGGAGCCGACGAAGCCGGCGCCGCCGGTTACAAGGAGGTGGATGGGTGAATCTTTCAAGGCGCTGCGAGGAATTTCGGAAGGCTGACAAATAGAGCTTGAGCGGCGAAGCGCAAGCGGCTACTTCTTGCCCCAGTTCTTTGCGAGTTTGATCAGTGGATCGGCGCGAGAAATCCCGTGTGAACCGGGAGCAGTTGCGCTGCTGTAACTGGATACGACTTCCCAAGAGCCAATCGTTAGGCCGGCGGCTGCCGGACGGCGGTGAAGGCGGGAAGAAGGTGTGCGTGAGTCGTTAGGCTCGCCCCGCAAGCCAGGAGCCAGAATATTTGCCCGCTCCACCTCATTCGTGCCGCCGCGTGTGCGGGCCGGCACGACAAAACTTCTTCGCAGAAAAGAAGAATGAGAGCCGTGGATGAAGCGCCGGCAGGTGACGCGTCCGCCTCTCAATTATTGGAGGTAACTTGTCATGTTTGGATTGAGGAATTGGGTGGCGTGGCCGCTTTCTCTCGGGGGCCGGGCGTTCCGCCTGGGTAGAGCACACGTCTCGTGTGCTGGTTTGAAAGCCTGGCATCGCGCTGTCGCGCTGCGTTACGGTTGCGTCTCGCGAAAACAATCTTTAAACCGGTCGGATGAGGTTCGTGTCCGCGGTTCGTTTGGAAAGTTCGTTGCGCTGGAACAGCGCAACCAGCACGCGAGACGCCGGCGCTACCCAGAGTTGGGGCTCGCGATTCTGCTTGGTTTTACGGCGTCGTTAGGCGCGGTCCGCGCCCAGGACGCGACGGCGACTCCGTCGCCCGCGCCGGAAACAGGTGAAGTCGTAGTCAGCGCCACGCGCCTGCCGACCCCCGAAGAAGAAACAGGCGCCAGTGTCAGCGTGATCTCCGCCGAAGATTTCGCGCAGAAGCAAACCGAGCGGGTCTCGGATGCCCTGCGCGAAGTGCCAGGACTATCCGTCGTGCAAACCGGCGTCCCCGGTCAGCTGACCTCGGTCTTTACGCGAGGTCTGAAGAGCGAGCACACGCAGGTTTTGATCGACGGCATTCCGATCAACCAAGGGCTGGCTGGCCTGTTCAATTTCGCTGACCTAACGATCGACAACATCGATCGGATCGAGGTCGTCCGCGGCCCGCAAAGCACCCTCTACGGACCGCGCGGTCTCGCCGGCGTAATCCAGATTTTCACTAAACAGGGCAGCGGCCCACCGAGCGGCTCGGTCAGTGCGGAAGGCGGCTCCTACGGCACTTTTCGGGAAACGCTGCAGACTTCCGGGAGCTGGCAGCAATTCGACTACTCGTTAGGCGCGAGCCGGCTCGACACGGATAACGCCCGGCCGAACAACCAGTATCGAAATTCCGACGCGGTCGCCAACCTCGGCTGGTCGCCTAACGATCAACTGCGCCTGAGCGGTCTCTTCACCTATTCGCTCTCCGACGCGGGCAGTCCCAACACTGTTTTCGATCCCCGTCCGCTCGACAATCTGCTCACCGAGCGCTGGTTGATCGCGCCGCATCTCGACTACAAACCGGCCGACTGGTGGGAGCACAAGTTGATCGTGAGCTACGATCACGAGCGGCAGGTGAACGATCCGAACGACGACGGTTTCACCGGGCCGACACGCGGGCTTTCTAAGCGCTTCACGGTCGATTACCAGAACGATCTCAAGCCCGCGCCGTGGCTCACCCTAACGAGTGGCCTTTTCTACAGCGACGTCGATGCCGGGCAGGAGCGCCCCTTCGTTTCGCAGGCCTTCGGGCCGCAGCCGACCTTCATCAGCGATCACACCAACGAGATCGCCGGTTTCCTGCAGGCGAGCGCGCGGCCCTTCGACGGGCTCAACCTCGTAGCCGGCGGACGCTACGATAACTTCAATCAGTTCGGCAGCGTCTGGACTTATCGCTTCGCCGGCAGCTATCGGATTCAACCGACTGACACGATCGTGCATTCGAGTTATGCCACCGGCTTCAGTCCGCCGACAAGTCAGGACAAAATTTTCGGAAACAACTTCGGTCTCAATCCGGAAGAGGTATGTGGCTTCGACGCCGGCGTAACCCAGAATTTCTGGAACGATCACATCGTTTTCGATGCGACTTATTTTCACAATGATCTCTCCAACGTGATCGGTTTCAACGGCGCGTTTGATCTCGTGAATCTCGGCGCGGCCCGCACCCAGGGATTAGAAGCGCAAGTGCACGGCCGCGTGACCGACGAGCTCACGGTCTCCGGCAGTTACACTTATCTGGAGGCGGAAAACACTTCGGCCGCCGACATCTCTCAACCGCCGGGCGCGCGGCTGCCGCGGCGTCCGCGGAACGAGTTTTATATGTCGGCGTCGTATCTCTGGTTCAAAAAGCTCCGCACCACCGCGGAAGCGAAGTGGGTCAACGCGCGCGAGAGGGAGAACTTCGGCGGTCCAAATTTCGACCTCGAGGATTATTCGTTTGTGAACTTCGCGGCGGAATACGCGCTCAACGCGCACTGCGCGATTTTCGGACGGATCGATAACTTAACGAACGAGCATTACTCGGAAGTTTTTGGCTTTCCGGCGTTAGGCCGCGCGGCTTATGGAGGAGTGCGAGTGTCGTTCTAGTTCGATGAAGCACAGGCGAGGACGCTTGTGCTTCGCCCCGCACTTGCGGCGGCGTGGCGCGGCTGTTAATCGCTACGGGTGGATCCGGTCCTCTCCGCTCTTCTTGGTCTTGTCATTGGCGCCGTCGTGGTCGCGGGGATTTTTCTGCTCACCCGCCGCAAGGTTTCCGACGACGCGGCGTTGATCGAACGGTTCGAAGCGCTCGATCGCGCGCAGGAGCGCGACGAGCGGGCGCGCCGCGAGGAAGCGGCGCGCGGGCGCGAAGAAGCGGCCAACGCTGCCAAGGCGCAGCGCGAGGAATTGAGTGGCGCCCTCCAGAAACTCGGCGAGACCAACCTGCAATCGATCGCGGAGATTGGCGCCATTTTGAAAGGCCAACTCGAGACCGTCTCGCAACAAACCGGAAAGCTCACGGAATCGAACGAAACGCGTCTCGAGAGTCTGCGCGCCGTCGTCGACGTGCGCCTCAAGCAATTGCAGGAAGACAACGCGCGGCAGATCGACAAGATGCGCGCGACCGTGGATGAAAAACTCCAAGGCACCCTCGAGAAGCGGCTTAGCGAATCCTTTCAAATGGTGAGCGAACGCCTCGAGCGCGTGCATCAAGGCCTTGGCGCGATGCAGCAACTCGCGAGCGATGTCGGCGGATTGCAGCGCGTGCTCACCAATGTGAAATCGCGTGGCGGCTGGGGCGAGGTGCAACTCGGCACCCTCCTCGACCAGGTGCTTACGCCGGAGCAATTCGCGCGCAACGTCAAGACGCGCGAGGGCAGCGGCGAGATGGTCGACTTCGCGTTGAAACTGCCGGGTGACGAGAAAGAGGCACCCGTCTGGCTGCCGATCGACGCGAAGTTTCCTATGGAAGATTACCAGCGGGTGACCGCGGCGCAGGAGGCGGCCGATCTGGTGGCGACTGACGAGGCGATGAAAAATCTCGAAACGCAGCTGCGGAAAAGCGCGAAGGAAATTTGCGCGAAATACATTAACCCGCCGCGCACGACCGATTTCGCGCTCATGTTTTTACCGACGGAAGGACTTTACGCGGAGGCGATCCGGCGCGTCGGTCTGGTCGAACAGGTGCAACGTGATTGCCGTGTCGTCTTCGCGGGACCGACCACGCTGGCGGCGTTGCTCAACAGCCTGCAGATGGGTTTTCGGACGCTCGCGATTCAAAAGCGTTCGAGCGAAGTCTGGAATTTGCTCGCGGCGGTGAAGACGGAGTTCGGGAAGTTTGGCGGGATGCTGGAAAGCGTGAAGAAGAAGCTCGATCAGGCCTCGGGCGACCTGGACAAGGTCGCGGTGCGCTCGCGCATGATCACACGAAAGCTGCGCGACGTCGAGGAGCTGCCCGACAATCCGCAGCCGCTGCTGCCGGAATTGCTCGAAGGCGTCGAGGAAGAGGAACTGTAGACGCCTCCCTTTGGAAGGCGCGGGTCTGTCCTCGCAATCTGCGAGGTAAAATTATCGCGGAAACGTCTACAAGCGGCTCGCGCAAATTGTCATTTGACCAGCGCATCTAAACTGTAATTGTATTAATTACAGATAGGCGAGACCGGCTAAGGCTGTCTCGCTCGAAAAACGAATCATCATTATGAGCCAAAATAAAATTGTATTGATCACCGGCGCGAACAAAGGCATCGGTCTCGAAACCGCCCGTCAGCTCGCCCAGGAAAAAATGACCGTCCTGGTCGGCGCACGCGATAGCAAGAAAGGCGAAGAAGCTGTGGCGCAGTTGCGCAAAGAAGGACTCGACGCCCGCGCGCTCGAGATCGACGTGAGTAAATCGGAGAGCATCCGCAAGGCGGCCGCCCAGGTGGAGAAGGAGTTCGGTCACCTCGATGTCCTCGTAAACAACGCCGGCGTCATGATCGACGACAAGGACCGGAAAGTGAGCGAACAATCGCTCGAGGTCTGGCGCGACACCTTCGAGACCAACTTTTTCGGCCTCATCGAAACGACCCAGGCGTTCCTGCCGCTGCTCCGCAAAAGCGACGCAGGGCGGATCGTGAATCTCTCGAGCATTCTTGGCTCCATCACTTTGCACGCGAAGCCGGGGTCGCCGGTCTATGACAACAAAGTCGCGGCTTATAACGTCTCCAAATCGGCGGTCAACGCTTACACCGTCCAGCTCGCCTACGAGTTGAAAGACACGAAGATAAAAGTGAATGCGGCCCATCCCGGTTGGGTGAAAACCGACATGGGTGGCGAGGGTGCGCAAATGGAACTTCCCAACGGCGCAAAGACCAGCGTGGAGCTCGCGACGCTCGACCCCGATGGTCCGAACGGGACTTTTGTGCATATGGGAGCGCCGCTGCCCTGGTAGCCTAACGATGAGCCAGATCATTCCATTTCCGGAAACCGCGTCGCCGCAAATTGTGCGGACGTTGTTGGAGGAAGGCGCGGCCCTTGCGGGCAACCTGAGGCGGGAAGAGACGAGCGATGACAGTCTGCTCGACGCCTATTCCAAAACCATTGCGGCAGTCGTGAATCGCGTCGCGCCGAGCGTGGTTAACATTCG
>JBBSGS010000128.1:0-7752 GCA_038253875.1 Chthoniobacterales bacterium | reverse complement strand
TTAAGGAGGAGAAGGAGCGTGCGCATGGCCGCGACCGGACGCGACGCCGTGGTGGTGAAGGCGTTCACGAAAATCATCATCTGCGCGATCGCGGTATTGAAGGAGAGCGCTTCGATGTCTTCGCTCACTTTTTTAATTGTGGCGTGGATCACTTTGAGTTGCGGCTTGTCGGGGGGAATCTCCGCGAGCGTGGGTGAGAGCGCCCATTCGCCCGCCTGGTTTTCCTCCATGAGCAGACGCCAGACGCGGGCGAGGAAACGCGAGACGCCCTCGACCCCGTTCATGCTCCAGGGCTTCATCTGTTCGAGCGGGCCCATGAACATTTCGTAGCAGCGGAAGGCGTCGGCGCCGTAATCAGCGATGACGTCGAGCGGATCGATCACGTTGCCCCAGCGCTTCGACATTTTGCGACCGTCTTCGCCGAGGATGATGCCCTGGTTCACCAGTCGCTGGAACGGCTCCGAGGTGGAGAGATGGCCGAGGTCGAAGAGCATCTTGTGCCAAAAGCGCGCGTAGAGCAGATGGAGCACGGCGTGCTCGGTGCCGCCGACATAGAGGTCGACGCCGCCCAGTGTAGCGGCGGCCGTGTCGGCCGCTTTTGGCGAGCGCGGCAATGTGGGTTCTCGGCCCGCGGGCGACGCGCCCGCCTCTACACTCATCCAGTAACGCTCCGCTTCTTGTCCAACGAAGCGGCTGCTGTTTTCCGGGTCGCAATAGCGGAGGTAATACCAACAGGAACCCGCCCATTGCGGCATGGTATTTAACTCGCGCGTCGCCTGATCCGAATAGCGGACCCATTCCTTTGCCCGGGCCAGCGGCGGTTCGCCCGTGGCAGTGGGCTTGAAATCGTGAAGCGGAGGCGGGAGCAAAGGCAGCTCTGAATCCGGAATAGCCTCATGTTTTCCATCGCGCCAGACGATCGGGAATGGCTCGCCCCAATAACGTTGGCGGGAGAAAAGCCAATCACGCAATTTGTAATTGATCGTGCGCCGGCCGAGGCCCTGCTCCTCGAGCCAGTCGGTCATGCGGCGTTTCGCTTCCGAAGTCGTTAGGCCATCAATGAGCGGGGAATTGATCGCCACGCCATCATCGATAAAAGCCTCTGCATGGCCGGCAGTATCACCATAGTTTAGGACTGCCGACGGGGCTGATCCGGGTAGCGCACCCGTCTCGGGGGCTGGCGTCTCGCCTTCGCGGACTTTATCCGGCACCTCCACCTTAGGGAAAGCCTGTTTCGGCGAGACGCCGAAACCAGCACCCGAGACGGGCGCGCTACCCGGAGCCGCCGGTAACACGACTTCCTGAATTCGTAATCCGTATCTGCGCGCAAATTCCAGGTCGCGTTCGTCGTGCGCGGGCACGCCCATGATGGCACCGGTGCCGTAACCCATCAGCACATAGTCCGCGATCCAGACCGGAATGCGCTCCTCGCTTGCCGGGTTGATCGCATAGGCGCCGGTGAAGACGCCGCTCTTGTCTTTTGCGAGATCGGTTCGCTCCAGATCGCTCTTGGCCGAGACTTGCGCCCGATAATCGGCCACCGCGTCGCGCTTTTCGTTAGTCGTTAGGCGATCAACCAGCGGATGCTCCGGTGCCAGGACCATGTAGGTGGCGCCATAAAGCGTGTCCGGCCGGGTCGTGAAAACGGTGATGGTGGCGCGAGCTTCCAGCTCGCGTGTTGCTGCCCAAGGCAAGTCGGGAACTTGCGCAAGCGGGAATTGCACCTCCGCGCCTTCACTTTTTCCGATCCAGTTACGCTGCAAAAGCTTGATCCCTTCCGGCCAGGCGAGTGGCTCCAGCTCATCGATCAGCCGCTCGGCGAAGGCGGTGATGCGCAACATCCATTGCCGCATCGGCCGCCTAACGACCGGGAAGCCGCCGACCTCGCTCTTGCCGTCGATCACTTCCTCGTTCGCCAGAACGGTGCCGAGTTCCGGACACCAATTCACCGGCACCTCCGCGACATAGGCGAGGCGAACACTGTCGGAATCGTCGCCGGTGTAACTGGAGATCGGTTCGGCCCGGCGCGTGTCGGGATTAAACCATGAGTTGTAAATCTGGAGGAAAATCCACTGCGTCCAGCGGAAGTAGGTGGGGTCGGTGGTGGTGATCTCCCGCTCCCAATCGTAGGAAAAGCCGATGCGTTTCAGCTGCGTCTTGAAACGGGCGATGTTCTCGTGCGTGGTGATTTCTGGGTGCTGTCCGGTCCGGATCGCGTATTGTTCCGCCGGCAGGCCGAAGGCGTCCCAACCCATCGGGTGGAGAACGTTGAAGCCGCGGAAGCGCTTGTAGCGCGCGATGATGTCGGTCGCGGTGTAACCTTCCGGATGCCCGACGTGCAATCCCGCGCCGCTCGGATAGGGGAACATATCGAGCACGTAGTATTTCGGCCGCGCCGGATCGAAGCCGGGCTCGCCGGGATTGGGGGCGTGAAAGAGGCGGCGCTCATCCCAAAGCGATTGCCACTTCGGCTCGATCGCGTCGAAAGGATACGGTTTGCGGCGTTCACTCATGCGGGAAGAGGGCAAACAGTAGACAGGATTAACAGGATTTACAGGATGGGGTTTCTGCGACGTGAAACCCCCTGAAACGTGGCGAAGATCTCTCTTTAATCCGATTCAATCCTGTTAATCTGGTCAAAATGCAGCATTTGATCCTGGCAACGCGGAACGCGCACAAGGTGCAGGAATTTACCGAATTGCTTGGAGAGAATTTCGTGTTGGCGGATTTGAGCGCCCATCCAGAGATCCCAGAGGTGGCCGAGGATGGCGCGACCTTTGAGGAGAACGCGCAGTTGAAGGCGGTAACGGTTTCCCGGCAGTGGCCGGGACTGGTGCTGGCGGATGATTCCGGACTGGAGGTGGAGTCGTTAGGGGGCGCTCCGGGAATTTTCTCCGCGCGCTATGCCGGCCCAGGCGCAACCGACGGGGCGAATCGCCGGAAATTGCTCAACGAAATGGCGCAGCTGCCCGCCGAGACTGCGCGCGCGGCCCGGTTTCGTTGCGTTCTCGTCCTCGCCCGCGACGGCCAGATACTCGCAAAGTGCGAGGGCGCGGTCGAAGGAGAAGTCGTTAGGGAGGAAAGGGGCGCGAGCGGTTTCGGTTATGACCCCTTGTTCCAGCCGATCGGAATCGAGAAGACCTTTGCAGAACTTCCCGCAGCCGAAAAAAACCGGCTCAGTCACCGCGCCATGGCACTCACAAGGTTGCGCGATTATCTTAAAGCGGCGCGCCTTGCCGGGTAATCGGGCGAACTACGGCCCGGGAGGAGGCGGAGCGCCGGGTGCGCCCGGTGCACCTGCCTTGACCTTGATCTCGTAGGCCACCTTGGTAATGCCGGAGGCTTGCACTCGATCAAGGAGCTTGATGACATCTCCGTGCAGCGCCTCTTTGTCAGCGCTGATGAAGACCTTGGCGTTGTGATTGGAATTAAAAAGCTGCAACAATCGCGCCGGGACATCGCCGTCGGTCAGCACTTCCTGATCAAAATGAACCAGCCCATCGGCATCCACGCGCAGGCTGGTGTAGTCCTTTACATTCGGGGGAGGCGTCGGTTGCGCCACGGCCTTAATGGAAGGGAGATTGACCCGAATACCTTTCATGTGGACCTGGCTCAAGCTCACCATCATGAAGCTGGCGAGAAGGAAAAACATGATGTCGATCAACGGGATGATCTCGATGCGGGGCTTTTTGTGCGGAAGTGGTGATGCGACTCTCATAAATGTTCCAACAAATTAAAGTTGGGCGCCCGTCAAATTGTAAGTGATCGGCACGTTGCACCCACCGGGGAAGGCCCCAGGCTTGCTCCGCCAGCGACGGAACGTGCTGACAGAAGTCTGATCAAGAATCGGATTGCCAGTGCTCTGTTTGACGTCGACATCAGTCACAGCACCGCTCGAATCGAAATGGAGCATAAATTTGCCGCTTCCCGTGGCGTGTGCGCGTTTGGCTTCATAGGGGTATTGTGGGCGCGGGGCACTGATGAAGTTGGCTTTCCCTGAGTAAAAACTGGCAGGGCCAGTCGGCGCCGAAGCGGGCCGGGAGGATGATACCTTGGCCCTGGGCTTCGGCGTCGGAGCATCTTTCGGCCGCGGCGGCGGGGTAGGTTCTTCAACCGTAAATTCCGTGGGCTCATCCGGTGGCGGCGGTGGCGGGGGAGGCGGTTCCTCTTCCGGCGGCGGAGTCGGTTCGGGCGGGATCTCTGTGATCACGGCATCGACTGGCTGCTGATTGGTGAACCCGAGGTCGGTCGGGACTTGATCCTCTTTCTGAAGGCTGGCGACACCAATGGCGGCCGACTCGATGGCAATAGCGCCGGCCAGGCAAGCCCAAAGCTGCCAGCGCGGCGCCGGTTTGTAGAACTGTGGTTTAGCCATGGTATCGGACCTTTCTAGTTCCCTGCGTGGGAAGGCAGAGAGGGGCTCTTAATTTCAAAAGCAATCTTATAGATTCCGGCCGACCGCACTTGTTCGATGAGCCGGATAATGTCGCCATGGTAGGTGTCGCGGTCGCCCCGGATAAAGATCTTCGCACGCGGGCTGTTTTTATGTACCTCCACCAGCTTCTCATAGACTTCATTTGGCTCGACCTTGGTTTGGTCGAAATAAATCTGCCCATCCTTGTCGACCGAGAGACTGACGTATTCGCGTTTGGTCTGGGTGTCGCCGGTCGCTCCCGTGGGCAGATTCACTTTGATGCCCTTCATGTGCACCTGGCTCAAGCTCACCATCATGAAGCTGGCCAGCAGGAAGAACATGATGTCGATCAGGGGGATGATCTCAATCCGTGCCTTCTTGTGCGGGATGGGCGAAACGAAGTCCATATAACGCTCTTAAGCTTAGGGGCGGTCGGTGGTCGTGGTCATTTCCGCTTCACTTTTTGCTTTGGCGTTGGCTTCCAGCATCACTTCCAGGTTTGTCGCCGCGGTCTGCAATTCAAACTCTAAGTTAGACACTCGAGAGGTGAAAAAGTTAAACGGAATGAGGGAGAAAATCGCCAGGCCAAGACCGCAGGCCGTGGCGATGAGCGCTTCGGCAATACCGCCGGTGACCGCTTGCACAGCGAGTTCTTCATTCCCGAGGAAGCTGAAAGAACGAATCAGACCGGTGATCGTGCCTAACAAACCAAGCAACGGCGCCAGCGTGACCAATGTATCCATGACCACGAGAAAGCGGCCAGCGCGTTTGATCTCGATGCCGGCGGCCACTTGCAACGCGCCCTGAAGCGACGCGTGCTGGTGATTCAAGCCATTCCAAAGCATGCGCAAAACCGGATCGCGCGAGCCGCGCGCCAGTTTGGAAGCTTCGTTCACGTCGCCGGTCTCAATCGCGGTGAAAACTTTTTCGACCCGCTTCGGATCGCGGCGGAACCAACGGGCACCCCACCAGAAGCAACGTTCCAGCACCACAGTGAGGGCCACGATCGACACGATCAGGATCGGCCACATGATCGGGCCGCCCTTTTGGAAGTTATCGATGAAGAAATTTTTGCTTCCCGGTGTTTCCGCAGTGGTCGGCTGAGCCGGATTGCCGCTCGCGCCGGGCGCGATCGTTGCGGAGACCGAGTTGGCTGCGGCTGGAGCCGTGCCTGGGGCAGGCTGCACGGCCGGGGCAGCGGTTGTTCCGGGTGCGAGGCCTGCGGGAGCACCAGGTGCCACTGCAGCGGGAGTTCCGGGTGCGGTGGTGGTGGTGTTCGCGGGAGCTGGAGGCGAGGCTGCCGCATCCGCGGGAGTAGCCGCGGCTGGATTGGTCGCCGGAGAAGCGGCGGGATCTTGCGCGAACGCGGCAGCGGCGAAGGCAAAGGAACAGAGACTAACGATTAGCGTTTTTTTCATATGGAGCAGGTTGATGATGTCGACAGAAGATTCCGGCGATGGTTGATGGCATTGGTTATCCCAGAGGGAGCAAGAGCGCGTCGAGCAAAACTTTTGCGGGTCTCATGTGGTGGCGATTCAGCTGAACCTCGTAATTTATTCGGATTCACTTTTGCGGTGGGATGTAAAGGAAGCGCGGTAAATTCCATTGAGGCAAGATTATTTTGCTGATCGAGTCGCGTTTACGACGCGATTGCGCAGTGGCGGCCAATCGCTCACCCTCGCCTCCAGCGCATCGCCGGCGCTGATCGCCCCGACACCCGAGGGGGTGCCGGTCAGGATGAGATCGCCCGGGTGCAAAGTGAGCGATTCGCTCGCGAAAGAGACGATTCGCGCGACCGAATAAATCATCTGACTCGTGCGCGCCTCCTGCCTGACTTCGCCATTCTGGCGCAACGAAATTGAGAGGTCGCCCGGGTCCACGCCGTCGTAAACGAACGGCCCCACCGGAGTGTAAGTATCGAAAGATTTGCAGCGCGAAAACTGCTTTTCCGCCTTCTGCAGGTCTCGATCGCTGATGTCGAGCGCGATCGTGTAACCAAAGACAAACTCAAGCGCGCGCTCCACCGGAACGTCCTTCGCCCGGGCGCCGACGACGATCGCGAGTTCAGTCTCGAAGTCGGTCTTGTGCTCGGGGAAAGCAATCTCGATCGACCCCTCGTGCGGGAGGAGAGAACTCGGCGCCTTCAACCAAATAAGCGGCGAACCAATTTCGGTCCGCTCCATTTCTTTGATGTGGTCGGCATAATTCAGGCCGACCGCGATCACCTTGCTCGGGTCGACCGGGAGGTCGACGGTGAGGTCGCCTAACGAACGCACTTCGCCGCTAAAATCGAAGCCGCGCCAGGAGGGCTCCCGCAGGAGATGCACCTCGTCGCCGCGCACCTCTCCATAGACCCGCAGGCCGTGAGAAAGAAAGCCGCCGAAAGTGCGCATGAGCGCCCGGAGCTTTGGCCTGCAGCGCGGACTCGTCAAGCCCGCCGCTGCCGCGGATTTTCCCTAACGAGTCGAGCGTGGCAGGAGCGCCACGAAATCACGCACCGTTTTTTGCTCGGGAATGGAAAAAGCTTCGCCCCCTGCCGCGACCCAGAAAGCGCTCGACGAACCGCCATCGAGATTGAGGGCGCGCGCGAACTTTTGCTCGCCGGCCACGTTCGTTAGGCAAAGGATCCGGCCGAGCTGGGCTAGCGAAACAGCCGAGCAGACACCGAGCGCCGCGGTGGTTCCGTTTGCATTCACGGCGGCGAAGGTGCGCCGCGCCGGGCGAGTGTCATTCAAGCCCGGAACGGGATTTCCGCGCTCGAGGAGGAGCGGGCCGCACTGCACCGCGTTCTCAATCTGCCCGCTCATTTTGAAATGCGAGGGTCTCACGATATCGACGCGCTTCGGAGTTGCCAGCAGCACCCCACTGAGCAATCGTGCACTGCTCACTGGTGTGATTTTTTTTCCCTCGCTTACCAGCAGCCCGACCGGCGCATCCAGCGGATCAAAATAGCCGCCGTTCACCCCCGCCAGAGCGTGCTCCTGCGCCATCGCCTGAGCGAGATCGCGGCGCAGCGATGCTGCCTGGTCAACGACCCGAAGCTCCGTCGCTCGCGGATGAAAAATTGCAAAATGCAAGGTGGCAAGGTCGCCCGTCTCATTGTTCCCCACCACCGTTTGGCGATGCTCAACGGATTCGTTAGGCGGATTCTCGCGCTCCGATCTTGTCACCGTCCAGCCCGCGTTCGCGAAGGCGGCCGAAGCAATCCAAAGCGCCAGCGCGGGAAGAAGAATCTGCACCCGGTGCTATCCTCCGGCCTTCAGCACCGCAAAGGTGCGGCTGCCTTTGCGGTCAAGGTAAAGGAGAATGCCGCGACGCGGGTCGGCGTTGGTGAGGGC
>JBBSGS010000127.1:0-7770 GCA_038253875.1 Chthoniobacterales bacterium | reverse complement strand
TCGTTTTGCAAACTGAGGACGGCGTGAATGACCGGCACCCCGTGTTCGAGCGCGAGCTGCTGGAGCGCATTGCTCACGACCTCGCCGAGATGGCGCGCGTGTGTTGTTTCGCCTTCGAGGATGACGCCGAGCGCGATGATGCCGTCGGCGGCTTTATTGAGCGCGACCTCGCGCACGGCGATCGGGATTTCGAAAGCGCCCGGAACCCGATGGACTGTGACGGTGGTATCGGGCGAAAGGAGGCGCAGCTCGGAGGTGCAATGGTTCACGAGTCCATCCACATACCGCGCGTTGAACTGGCTCGCCACGAGCACAAACCCCCGCTTCTCGCTGACGCGGCGCGGCCTTGGCGGAACGAATTGCGACATCGTTAGGCGGCCCGGCCGCTAGAGCAGGTGACCCATCTTGAGCTTTTTCGTCTCGAGATATTTGGCGTTGTGCGGATTCGGTGTGGTCTGGATCGGCACCTGTTCGACCATTTGAATTCCGTAGCCCTCGAGCCCAACGACCTTCTTCGGGTTGTTCGTGAGGAAGCGGAATTTGCGCACCCCGAGATCGTGGAGAATCTGCGCGCCGATGCCGTAATCACGCAGGTCGCTGGCGAAGCCGAGCCTGGCGTTGGCCTCGACGGTGTCGAGCCCTTCCTCCTGCAATTTGTAAGCGTGAATCTTCGCGGCGAGACCAATGCCGCGTCCTTCCTGCCGCATATACACGAGCACGCCGCCCGCCTCGCTAATTTGCTGAAGCGCGGCGTGCAACTGGTTGCCGCAATCGCACCGGCGCGAGCCGAAGACATCCCCGGTCAGGCACTCGCTGTGCACGCGCACGAGGGTCGGTTTGCTTTTCGAGATTTTCCCTTTCACGAGCGCGAGATGATGCGCGCCGTCGAGCGTCGAGCGATACATGTGCAAATCGAAATCGCCGTAATCGGTCGGCAATTTCACCACCTGCTCGCGCACCACGAGCTTCTCCCGCACCCGGCGATGCGCGATCAAACTTTGGATCGTGCAAATGCGCAGCCGATGCTTTTTCTTGAACAACATCAGCTCCGGGAGGCGGGCCATGGTGCCGTCGTCGTGTAGGATTTCGCATAGCACACCCGCGGGCTGCAGACCAGCAAGGCGCGCAAGATCGACTGCTGCTTCGGTGTGGCCCGCGCGCCGAAGCACGCCGCCTTCCTTCGCACGCAAAGGGAAGATATGCCCCGGTTGCACGAGATCTTCCGGGGTCGATTTCGGATTCGCGATCGTGCGGATGGTGGCTGCACGATCGTGCGCGCTGATGCCCGTCGTCACCCCCTTCGCCGCATCCACCGAAACGGTAAAATCGGTCCGATACATCTCGCGGTTTTGCGCCACCATTCGCTGGAGCCCGAGCTGCTCGGCACGCTCCGCCGTGACTGGGGCGCAGATCAATCCGCGGCCGTGCAAGGTCATGAAATTGATCGCCTGCGGGGTGGCCTTTTCCGCGGCCATGATGAGGTCGCCTTCGTTCTCGCGATCGGCGTCGTCGGTCACGATCACCATTTTACCGGTGGCGAGATCGTGGAGCACGTCATCGATCGTATCGAACTGAAACGCTTCCGGCGCCTGGATGATCATCGGACCGATACCATTGCCGCCGGGGCGCGGGTGGGCAACGGAATTTAACCGCCGAGGACGCAAGGAGCGCAGAGGACGAGAAGGTTGAAAAACAAGAGGTCCACCCTCAAAACCTCTGCGGCCTCTGCGTTCTCGGCGGTGATAAAAAACCGCGCCTAACGAGAAATATCCGCCTGGCTGAGCATCTTGAATCCCTCCCCTTGGAGGACCGAGCAGGCGCACTCGGTATCGTCGACGTGGAGCGCGAGTGCGGCGCGACCATGCGGCCGCGTGAGCAGCGGGTAACTGAAATGCATATTCACCTCCGCCATGAGCAGAGCCGCGAGCAGCTTCGCCAGCTCGGTCGCAACTTCCTGCAATTCCACCACCACCATTTCGCAAACGCTGAAGGCGACGTCGTGTTCGGCGAAAATATTCTCCACCGTCTCCGGATCGCTCACCACGATGCGGGCGATGGCCGAGTCGGTCTGCTCCGCGATCGTGAGTGCGACCACATGGGTGTTACGGGTGCTAAGCAGCTTCACGATATCCAGCATCGCGCCCACCTTGTTCGGCATGAAAATAGAGAACTGCTTCACCAGCGGGCCGCCGATCTTGGAAGTGGTTTCGGGAGTTTTAAGAGCCATAGAAAAAACGCGATGCCGCGAGTCGAACACTATGCCGCCTCCGGGGAAGGCAACGCAAATCAATAGTGCAACGAGGCCGGTGAGCTGGTCGCTGATCGCTCCGCGCTCTCCGATTGCGAGGGCGCAAGATCACATCGAAGAGTGTTCCGGGGTCGGTGTCCCCCGAAGAACTGCCATGCCACGATACGTTGCCTTCCTCCGGGGAATGAATCTGGGCAAGCGTCGCTTGCCCATGAGTCAGCTCAAAGAGTTATTCGAAAAGTTGGGCCTGGCCGAGGTAGAGACCTTCATTGCCAGCGGGAATGCTCTCTTCTCGACCGCCGAAAAAAACGCCGATAAGCTGGAAGCACTCATCGCGAAACACCTCCGTCAGTCGCTCGGTTATGCGGTGGATACTTTCGTGCGCACATCTGCGGAAGTGATGGCCATCGGAAAAGCGCAGGTTTTCCCGGAAGAAGGTCGCGATGGTATCACCGTACACGTCGGATTCTTGCAGGTGGAACTCGCGCCGGTTCTGGCGAAAAAGTTTGCCGCCGTGCGTACGGAGGAAGACGAGTTTAAGGTTAAAGACCGCGAGTATTACTGGCTCTGCCGGGGGCGGACTTCTGATTCGAAGGTCTGGATGTCGCCTGAAATAAAAGCGCTCAAATTACCGACATCGTCGATGCGCAATATGACCAGCATTCGCAAGCTGATCGCGAAGCATTTTGCCTGACCGCATAGCGCACGCACAGCGGCGTCTCTGATCTGGGATAGCAAAGCATTCCGTTAGGCTGGTCTTTGCGACCTCAGCCTTGTTGAGGAACGTTAAGGAACCAATGAAACTCTCGTCCACTTGCGGCGTTCTGGCGGCTTGTTTGCTCACCGGTTGTGCCGGCAGCTCTTCGCGGCTGCTCGCTCCGGCCCGGTCGCCCATCAACCCGGATGAAGTGCAGATCTACCGCACGCGCCCGGCGAAGTATCAAGAAATCGCAACGCTCGATGCGAGTAGCGGCGTGCGGTTTTTCCACGGCAGCGGGCAGACCGACGCCGAAGCGATCCATAGATTGAAGGAAGCAGCGGCCAAGGTGGGTGCGAATGGGATTCTATTAACGTTGGTAAGCGATCAACCGAGCGGTTCGATCGGCATTGGATTCGGCGGCGGCGGCTACACTTCGCGCAGGAGCGCGGTGAACGGCGAGGCCAGTGGCGCAGCGCCCTTGGTCCAAACAGCCGCGCATGGCATAGCCATCTACGTCAGCGATCAGCGCTAAGAAAATTCCTGGCGCAAAATCTCGACGCGGGGTCGCTTTGCGAGTGGAGCGCGATGTTCTGTCACCGCGTATTTGGACCCTCTCGCGCGCTAACAGAGCGGCGCGCTTTACAACAATTGGCGCCATCGCGAACGCCAACCCGTCAATTGGCGCGCAGATGTTCCGCCGCTAGGTTGAAGGCCTGATGTTTGGATTTTGGCGAGAGCGAGAGCGAGCCCGATTGCGAAAAGACCCCATGCCCGCGGAGTGGCAGACGATGATCTCGCGCACCGTCGCCTTTTTCGCTCGTCTACCGCCCGCTGATCAAAAGGAGCTTCTCGGCCATGTGCGGGTGTTCCTCGCGGAAAAGCGCTTCGAAGGCTGCGCCGGGTTGCAGTTGACCGATGAGATGCGCCTAACGATTGCGAGCCAGGCCTGCCTCCTCCTCCTGCATCGCAAAACAGATTATTATCTGCGGCTGCTGACCATTCTCGTCTATCCCTCGGGCTATGTCGTGGAAGAGAAGCGGCCGGTGGAGGGAGCCATCTGGTCGGAGGGCAAGGAGAGCCGCCTCGGCGAGACCGCCGGGCGAATGGGCTCGCTCGTGCTCGCGTGGGACGCGGCGCGGGAGGGCGCAACCGATGCCGCGGACGGCAAGAACCTCGTCATCCACGAATTCGCGCACCAGCTGGATTTCGAGGATTTCGCCGCGGACGGTGTCCCCGCCCTCGCTTCGCGAAGCGATGAGCGATCCTGGGCGGCGGTGATGAGAACTGAATTTTCGCTTCTGCGTGCGTCGGATAACACGGGGATCCCGACCCTCCTGGACACTTACGGAGCGACCAATCCGGCGGAGTTTTTCGCGGTGGCGACGGAAGCCTTCTTCGAGCGGCCGCGAGCCCTGCGCCGTCTCCATCCGAAACTTTACAGTGAGATGCAGCACTTCTTCCGGCAGGATCCGGCGCTTTATTCGAGCGAGCATCTGATAAATGCCGGCGACGCCCCGGCCTAACGAGAATAACTGTTCGATCTGTTCATTGCACTAATTCCGGTTACATTCGGCTCTTTGTTTTGCGGCTGACACAGCCGCCTCAACCTCATGGACGACGAAAACGAACTCATCGCGACGCGCCGGCAAAAGCTGGAGACTCTGCGCAGGCGTGGCGAGGCGCCTTTTGGCCGCAGTTTTGAAATCAGCGGCACGATTGGCGAGGTGCGCGAAAAGTTCGTCGAAGGCGAGACTTTGCGCGCGGCCGGCCGCATCACCGCCCATCGCGACATGGGAAAAAGCCATTTCCTCGATCTCCGCGACGCGACGGGCCGGATGCAGATCTATGTGCAGGCGAAAGAACTGGGCCCCGAGCGGATGGAAATCTTCGGCCTGCTCGACCTCGGCGATTTCATCGGGATCGAAGGAACCTGTTTCCTCACCAAAACCGGCGAGCCGACCCTGAAAGTACAGCGCTTCGAAGTGCTCGCGAAAACCCTGCGGCCGCTCCCGGAGAAATGGCACGGCCTAACGGATGTAGAAGCACGTTATCGGCAGCGCTATCTCGATCTCGTGACGAACGAAAGATCGCGCGAGATCTTCGCCCAGCGGATCACGATTCTGCGCGAGATGCGGCGGTTCATGGAGGAGCGCGGATTTCTCGAAGTGGAAACGCCGATGCTCCAGGCGGTGCCTGGCGGCGCCGCGGCGGAGCCTTTCCGCACCCATCACAACGCCCTCGGGCTTGACCTTTACCTGCGCATCGCGCCGGAACTTTACCTCAAGCGGCTGCTCGTCGGCGGGTTCAACAAAGTCTTCGAGGTGAACCGCAACTTCCGGAACGAGGGCATCTCCCGCCGGCACAACCCGGAGTTCACCATGCTTGAGGCCTATTGGGCTTATGCTGATTTCGAAAAAATGGCGGAGCTGGTCGAGGAATTGATCTGCCACCTGGCGACGACGGTGATCGGCTCGCTCGAGGTGCAGCATCGCGACGCCGCCGGCGCCGTCACTCGGACACTCAACCTCGCGAGACCCTGGCGGCGCTCGCCTTACCGCGATCTCGTGCGCGAGGCCGCCGGCGCCGACTGGTTCGACCTAACGAGTGAAGGACGCCGGCACAAATGCGCGTCCCTTGGCGTTGAAATCAACCCGCGGATGGCAGATTACGAAGTGACCCAGCAGATCTTTGAAAAGCTGGTCGAAGAAAAGACCTTCGACCCCTGCTTCGTCACCCATTGCCCGAAGGAGCTGGTGCCGCTGGCAAAACAAAACCTGGCCGACGATTCGCTGGTCGACGTCTTCGAGCTGATCATCAACGGCCAGGAAATTGCCCCGGGCTACTCCGAGCTGAACGACCCTTCAGTGCAGCGACAGCGTCTCCTCGAGCAGGCCGGCGAAGAAACTCAGCAACTCGACGAAGATTTTCTCCTCGCGCTCGAACACGGCATGCCGCCGGCTGGCGGCATCGGCATCGGGATCGATCGCCTAACGATACTCCTGACCGGCGCGGAATCGATCCGCGACGTCATCCTCTTCCCGCTCCTCAAGCCGAAGCGCGATTAAGACCTACAGACTGTCCGCGATCGCATGACTAAGTTTCATCTCCGCGACGCCGACACTTATCGCGCCGAATACGACCGACTTGCCGATACTCTGGGGGTGCCGCGAAGCGCACCCGCGGCGGGGGAAGTCGAGTTCCTCCGCGAGGTCACCACTCCCGGGCGGTTCCCTTTCGCGATGATGACGGGGCCGGAGCTTTTTTTTGTCGGTGGAGTCGCGAGTCTGTTGCGCCCGAGGCTGGCGATCGAGATCGGGACCGCTTCAGGTTTTTCCGCTGCGGTTTTAGCCAAGGTGATCGCGCTGCGCAGGGAAGAATCGGGCAGCGCTATCGCCGGTCCCATCCTGCATACGATTGATCTGAAAGCGGAGGACCAGCGGGCAGAAGTCCGGCCGATTGGATATGCGATTGAGCTGGTCACACCGGAGCTACGAAAGGAGATTGGCGTTCATCCTTTGCGAGATTCGTCCTATGCCCGGGAGCTTGTCCGCGGCGACGAGCTGACTCTGGCGTTTGTCGACGGGAACCATCAACATCCCTGGCCGTTGCACGATGTCCTGCAGCTCCAGGCCTTGATGCGAAGTGGCTGGATCCTCCTTCACGATATCGATCTGCCAGCTGTCGCCGGCCAGACTTATGCGCCGAGATTCGGCGCAAAGTATGTCTTCGCTTATTGGCCGGGAGAGAAGATCGGCGCTGGGAATATCGGCGCGATCAAACTGCCGCAAGACCGCCACTCGTTAGGCGGATTCGTGGCCCAATTGCGCGAGCTTCCGTCCGAAGTCAGTCCCAATGGCTGGACGAAGCGCTGGCGCGCGATTGATGCGCTGTAGCGCGGGTCTCTCAAACACGCCCGTTGCCAAACGGCAAACTGGACTTGCGGAAGCAAGTCCCTACGGAGGGACGGGCTTCCGCGCGTCCAAAATCAAGTCTTCTTATGGTCGTTAGGCGAAGGAGACCTAAGTTGCGACGCCCGCCCGGCCGCTTGTTGCGCCTCGGCCGTGCGTCCGAGAGAACGGTATTCATCGGCGACGTGAGACCATGCTTGTTTATAGCCGGGCGCGATCTTCGTGGCGTGCTGGAAGGCATCCAAGGCGTCGCGATGACGGCCTGCTTTGGCGTAGGCCAGACCTAGATGCTCCCAGACGGGAGCGTAGCGGGAGGCAAGTTTAGTCCCTCGTCGCAAATGATCAGTCGCCGCCTCTGTTTGTCCTGTCTCTTCGAGGCAAAAGCCGAGCTGCGCTTGCACCAGGTAATTGTTAGGCGAAAATTTAGCCGCGCGTTGCAACGGTCCGACGGCCTCGGGAATCCGGTTCAGGTTAATGTAAGCGTAGCCGATGGTGGCGAGCATGGCGGCGTTGTCGGGCGATAAGTCCACCGCGCGAGTTAGGGCGTTAAGACTTTCCGCCACATGTCCCGGAGGCCTTCTCTGCCCGGGCCAGCTCGATCCAGGCATAAGTCATAGCCGGGGATAGGGCCGTGGCTTTCTTCGCGGCGGCGAGTGCTTCGCTGTTCTGTTTTAGCTTGCCTTCGCATTCACTCAGGAAAATCCAGGGAATGGGACTCTTCGGTTCGAGCGCGGCAAACTTTTGGAAGCTCGCGAGCGGCCGGGTAACGCTGCTGGGCAGCCTGCGCGTTCCCGAGTAGAAAATGCGCATAGCTGAACCTGGATCGGAGCGCGACCGCCCGTTCCAGTTCCTTTTGCGCAATGAAAGGTTGGCGGGTGGCGAGTAATAGCGCCGCGTCGGTTGGGCGTTTCTCG
>JBBSGS010000126.1:0-7795 GCA_038253875.1 Chthoniobacterales bacterium | reverse complement strand
TCCAGCCATAGTTTTTCCCGGCTTCCACGACATCGACTTCCTCCACCTCATTCTGCCCATCGTCGCCGACGAGGAGGCGATTCGTCGGCGCGTCGAAGGAGAAGCGGAACGGATTGCGGAACCCGTAAGCGAAAATTTCGTGTTTCGCCGCACTGCTGTTAATGAATGGATTACCTGCCGGCACGCGATATTTCCCGTTCGCGCTAACCGGATCGGGACTCGTCGGAGTGAGCGCCGGAGCGTCGGACGAATGCGGAGAATCTTGCCGAGCACGGTAGTGAGATCCTGGCCATTGCCGGTGATGTTGTTGTGACCGTTACCGACGTCGTTGGAGGCGCCGCCGTCGCCTAACGAAATATAAAGATAGGGTTCGCCGGGACGGAAGGCGAGCTTGCCGCCGTTGTGGTTGCTCTGTGGTTCATCCACCCGCAGCACTTCCCGTCGGGTTGTGGGATCGGCGACGTCGGGGTTGGAGGCCGAAACCTGCCATTCCGCAACCACGCTTTGGTGATTGAACGCGCCGCTGATCGGTACCGTGAAATCTGCGGGGCCGGCCACCGGTTCGCTCGTGTAGGTGTAGAATTTTCGGAACCCCGGACTCGTCGGATCGGTAAAGCCGGGGTGGAAAGCGAGGCCGAGCAGGCCGCGTTCATCCCCCCCGGGCGAGAGCGGCACGAGCCGCGCTGAGAGATCGAGAAAAGGCACGCTCTTGAGCACGCCATTTCGCAAAAGGCGAATCCTGCCAGTCTGCTCGACGATGAAGAGCCCGCCATCCCCCGACGGGACGAGGTCGTTAGGCGCGCTCAACCCGCCAGCCACCGCCTGCAACTCCACACTAACGAGGCCGGTTTGGACGAGCGGAAGCAAGGGCGAGGGCGTGGCGGTTGGCGTGGGCGTCGGTCTGGGAGTGGGTGTGGGTGTCGAGGATTCGGCGACGACGTGAACGGTGCCGGTCATCATGCAACAGCCCCCGTGCACCGAGCAGTAGTAAGAAAAATCCCCAACGGTAAAAAACTCCTGGGTAAATTTGGAGCCGCTATTGAGGACACCGGAATTCCACATGCCCGAGGGATTATCGGGCGTGCCAGAGGTGCTGCTGTGGAAGCTGGAATCCCAGCGCCACTCGATCTCGTCGCCGGTCTCGATCGTGATGGCGGCGGGCGAAAAGCTGTCGCCGCTCGCACCGACCCGGACGGTGAGAGTCTTGGCCGCCGCCGATGCCGCCACGGCAAGGCACAACATTCCGGCAAAACCGTAAGCGAGAATACGAGGCGACAGTTTCATGATGGGGTGAGAATACGGCGACGGCGACTCTTAGTGAGACCTATCACAAAAGCGATTCACTTAAGGTAACGTAATTGTTACTTTCGTAGCTCTAAGGTTAAAACCGGATGGTGAATTGCGCGGCAAAAGTGCCATTGAGTCGCTCCGAAACAAAATCGCCGTTGGCCAGGCTATATTGCAGCTTCAACTGGGTGTGCGCGGTAAAGCGGTAGCCGAGAGCCGCCTCGATCCGCCAGATATCGTGCGCCCTGGCCACGGACCGACCCGCCGGATCGCGCTCACTGGCGAACATCTCCTGATTCCAGCGCAGGGCGCCATAAAGTTGCGGCGCAAGCTTGTATTTCGCCTCGAGGTAATAGGCAAAGACGTCGGCGTCGCCGAGGCGCGGCACTTGAAAACGCGCCTCATAGGCTTCCGCCCAAAGTTGCAGATGACCGCGCGCGTAGCTGATGTCCTGCCCGAGCACGAATTGGCGGTAGCGACCGGGATCGTCAGCCAGCGGGCGGGCGTCGGAACGAAGATAGGGACCTTCCGCGGCGGAGAGACCGAAACGCCAGGCCTCGTTAGGCCGAAGCCCGATCCGCAGGTCGATCGCGGGGCGGCGGAAATCGAAGTCATCCCACGTCTCCGGCCGGGAGGAGACCGGCGCGTTTTTCAGTTCCGCAGCGTATTCGAAAATCCCCAGCTCGCCCGAAACGGAAACGCCCTGAGTGTAAGACGGGCCCCAGATGATCGGAAGAAATTCATATTTGTCGAAGCCGGGGACAGCGCGAAAACTTTGACCCGTTAGGGGAAGTTCAAGATCAGATACGAGCGTCGCGGTTTCATATGGCAGCGGGGCGTTGATAAACGGGTTCTCCCAGGAGAGATGCCGCTCAACCCAACCGCCCACGACCGTGGCAAATTTCCCGATCTGCAAATTAAAGCGTCCGTCGCTCCACGGCGTCACGCGCAGCGCGTATTCGTCGAGCCGCGCTTGCGCACCGAGGTCGGAGGGATCGAAGCCGGTGTCGAACCTCGATTGAGCGAAGAAGTAAAGGTGCGACCCGATCTGCGCATCGAGAAATAGGCTGAGCCGCGGAGTGAAAAGGTCGTGACCATCTGCCCGAATCAAGCCGGGCGGCGGTTGCGAAAAATTGTAATATTCGAGATCGAGCAGGCCACTGACCCGGGCGCGCACCTGGTCGTGAAACGTGCTCATCGTTAGGGCCTGATCCACGCGATCGAGAAAATCCTCCGCGGAAGCGGGGCGAAGGGCCGCCAGAAGAAGGCAGGCGCTGAGAAGCGGCGCTTTCATTCTCCAGCACTGTTCGCATTGACGGCCGCGGCGAAGAGCGCGCGGAACTCCGTCCATTCCGCATCGGAACGAACGAGGCTCAACTCGCCGCCGTGCAGCCGCGCCAGCTCGCGCGCAAGATTGAGTCCGAGCCCATGCCCGGGCACGTTCTCGCCCGCGCCGGCGCGGTGGAAGCGCTCGAAAATATCGGGCTGCGACTCGAGGGGGATGCCACGGCCGGTGTTGGCCACGCGCAGTTCCACCTCTTTGCCGGTGGCACGCGCGCGGATCCGGATGGTCCCGCCGCGGCGATTATATTTGCGCGCGTTATCGAGCAGATTTTGCACGATCAGCCCGGTATATTTTCTTTCTCCCGCGATCGGCAGCTCGGCCGGGAGATCGGTTGTCACCTCGAGATCGCTCGCTTCCGGGACGGCGCGGAGATCATCGATCCATTCCGCGACGAGGTGGGATAGATCGACGGTGTGGAGATTGAGTCGCAGCTTTCCGGCGTCCATGCGCGAGAGCAGAAGCAAGTCCTCGACGACACCGGTGAGCCGATAGGTTTGATGAATGAGAGACGAAATTTCCTCGTAGATCTCCGGCGTAAAACCGTCGCGGGCGAGGAGTGAATCGAGGCCGGTGCGCAGGACGGTGATCGGGCTTTTTAGTTGATGCGACGCGTCGGCGGAGAAGCGCGCAGAGCGTTGCAATTCTTCCGTCGTACTTTCCAGCCTTGCCTCCGCCTGCTGGCGTTGGGTGCGATTTTCTTCCGAGACGACGACGAGTTTTTCGACCGGACGCGCCAGTCGGCGCGAGAGAAACTGACTAACGAGAAACCCGCCGGCGAGGAGCGCCCCGCCCGCGGCTAAGATCTGCGTTCGTAATTGTCGCTGGCGCGCCAGGAGCTGAGTGAGGGGATAAACGCAGACCTCGTAAGCCGGCGGATAATGCGACTCTGAATTGAGCCGCTTAAAAAAGAGGAGGTGAGGCAGGCCTGCAATGGTCACGCGCAAACTCTGTTTCCGGTTCGACCCGTGCAACGCGTTTCCATCAATCTGACGGGTCAGCCGTTCCTCCGCCGCGCGGTCGAAGCTCGCGAGCTGCAGTTTCCCTTCCACTAGAATGCCGCTTTTCATTCCAGTCGCGGCGTCGTGCGCGGTTACTTCCACGGGCCTGAATCCGAGAACGAGCGCGGCGATGACCTCGTTCGTCTCGGTCGAACGAATCGGGACCGCGATCATTTCATCGACTGTCGGGCCGCCGATCGAGTCCTCCCGAACTAGATAAGCGGCTTGCATCGTTTGCGGCGCGCCGCTCTGTCCGACCTGTGCTTCCTCGTTAGGCAAAAGCGCGCCTGCATCGTTCGTCGGCGGAGCGATGACCGCGCCATGGCCATCGAGGAAACGGTAAAATCTGGCGTGCAAAGCATCCGCCCCGCCCGCATCACCCATCAGATCGCGCAATTCCTCGCGGGCGCTGGGATAAAGAAGATCGAGAGCATTGTCCTCAAGCGCGGCGTGAATCCGCGCGTTGCGAGCGAGCGAGACGGAACGGTCGGCCACTGCGGCGTTGCGCAAATCCTGGAGGCGATGGAGAGACGCCAGCTCGAGTTCGAAGTCGCGCTCCAACCCGGCCTGCGCCTCTGCCGCCGCGCGCTTTTGCGCGATATAAATGCCTAACGAGGTCAGGGCAGAGACCACCAGCATCATGGCCACCAGCAATTTAATCCGAAAGCGCCCGATGCCGGGGGCGCCGGTGTCGGCCACCGGGTTCACGGGAGATCGACGTGCAGAACCGCGCCGCTCTTCAAGTCGATCGGGAGTTCGCGGGTCGTCTTGCTGTTGATCCATGCCTTCACCACGAAATGTCCTATTGGCAGGTTCGTCAGCCGGTAATGCCCGTTCGCATCCGTAATTGCATAATGCGGCGTCTCGAGAACCAGAATCAGACCGCGCATGTGCTCGTGGATGTCGCAGCGCAGAGTCACTAATCCCGGTTTATCAAAAATCTGGAACGGCGGCGGATTTTCCCCCGGCGGGTAACGCCCGAGATCGAATCGTTTCGCCGGCGAGTAGGAAAAGATGTTGTGATAGGTATCGTCGAAATTCGGGAAGGTCACTCTTGTCCCGACTTGGATCGCGAGCAGCGGCGGCACGAAGGCCAGATTTTTTTGCGCCACCTGTTTAACGGAGAGGTCCGTCTTCGGAAAGCTGCCTTCCAAATAAACCACCGCCCTCGGTGGATCGGTCGCGAGCACGCCCGCCTTGCTCACGATTTCGTAGCGTTCGCTCACGACCGGCGTGAAGAGCGCTTTCGGCAGTTCCACTTTGCCCTCGATCGTCGCCTGCCCGCTACAAACCGCCGGCCCAAGGAGGAACACCGCGAGGAAGGGGAGAGGGCGGAGGCGATTCATCATGCGAGGCAGATTAGCAGGATGGTCGCGGAAGGGAAAAGGCATGGTCCATCATTTTTCAATCGATCGCGGAAGAGGTGCATCCTGCGCTGCCCGCTTGCGAATAACCGAAGAAGGAAAAGTAACAAGCCCGTAACCTTTCGCTTATCGCCCTGGGGAAACGGCCGGCAGAAATTGCGCTTCGCACTTTTCCCCCCGGTCAATAACCTGAAATCCGATGCGCATCATGGTAGTCGAAGATGAGGTGCGGCTCGCGCGGCACATCTCGCGCGCTCACCGTGGCGGGGCACGATGCCATCGTCGTGCACGATGGCGAGACGGCCTCGCGTGAAGGGAAACTCCCTACGACCTCATTGTCCTCGACGTGATGTTGCCCGGGCTCGACGGCTTCGAAGTACTGAAGCTCCTGCGCAAGGCGCACGTCGATAGCCGCGTTCTGATCCTCACAGCGCGCGGTGAATTAAACGACCGCGTGAGCGGACTCGCGCTCGGGGCCGACGACTACCTCGCAAAGCCTTTCGCGATGCAGGAACTGGTCGCCCGGGTCGGCGCTCTCGGGCGTCGTTATGCAGAAAAAGCGGCGGTCAAGCTGGTGATTGCAGATCTTAGCCTGGATTTGGTGGACAACGAGCTGCATCGCGGGAGGCGCCGGATCGAGCTTTCGGCCCGCGAGCTCACTCTGCTGCGTGTGCTCATGCGCGAGCCCGGCCCGGGTTTTTACCCGCACCGAGCTGTGCGAGCGCGTCTGGGAGCGCGAACATGAATACGACATGAAGCTGTCGAGGTCTTCGTCAGCCGGCTGCGCAAAAAGATCTGTGATCCTCCGCTCATCCAAACGATGCGGCATCTCGGTTACACGATCCGGGAGCCGGCATGAAAAAGTGGCCTCTGCGCTGGAAGCTCGCGCTTTATTCCGCGCTACTCGCCGTCATCGCCACGCTGGCCTGCGCAGTCACCACCTGGTCGGTCATGCGTTATGCCGAGCTTTCCCGCTTCGACTCCAGCCTAACGATGCAAGCGCACGAATTTTTTCGCGACGTGGAAAATTTTGAAGGCGGCGCGGCCAGTAATCGGCGGGTCTTTAAGGAAAAATTTGTCCCGCTCGCTTTGCGCAACCGGCTCGTCGAAGTGACCGACGAAAAGAGAACGCTCCTCTATCTTTCACCCGGTTTGTCGAGGCCTTTCCCGAATGATGGCATCAAGAATTTTCACTTCCTCAAGATCGATGGCCGCAAGATTCGCTTGGGCGAGTTCAGTGAGAACGGACTTAGTCTTCGGGTCGGGGCCGACACAAAAGAGATCAACGAAGTCGCACACAATATTCTTGTCGGCATGCTCGCCGCCATTCCGACGGTGATGCTGGTCATCGTCATCGGCAGCCGCTGGGTTGCAGGCAAGGCGCTCGCGCCCGTGGAGGAGATTCGCCAGGCGGCAGCGCAAATTACCGCGCAGCGACTGGGCCAGCGTTTACCCGTTCCACCCACGGGCGATGAGATTGCCGGCCTGATCGAAGTGTTAAACGCCGCCTTCGAGCGCTTGCAGCGGAGCTTCGAACAATCGGTGCGCTTTTCCGCGGACGCCTCGCACCATTTGAAAACTCCGATCGCGGTGGTGCGCGCCGAGGTGGAAGAAATCCTCGCCGACTCTGAATGCAGCCTGCGAACCCAAGCGACCGCGGAAGGTCTGCTCAATCGCATTCATCACCTCACATCCGTCGTCGACAACCTGCTCCTGCTCGCGCGCGCCGACCCAGGCAGGCTGGAACTTTCCTCAGGAGAGTTTGATTTGAGCGAGCTGCTCGAATGTGTGCTCGATGACGCGCGCGCCCTAGCCGAGCCGTTCGCTCTCACGGTTGAAGCCGACGTGCCGAAGCACCTGCCGTGCGCGGACCGGGTTTTTGTCGGGATGATCGCGCAAAATCTTCTCGAGAAGGCGGTCAAGTACAACCCTCCCGGCAGACGCATCCGGGTCGCGGCGCAAGCCATCGATGGCTCTGTCGAAATCATGGTCGGCAATACCGGCAAAGGCATTCCGCCTGAAATGGCGGACCACCTCTTCGAACGCTTCTGTCGGGCGCGCGGCGACGAGCGCGTCGGCGGGAGCGGTCTCGGCCTGAGCACTTCGCAAGAGCTGGCCCGCGCCCACGGAGGTGAGGTCGCCCTCATTCGCTCGGATGCGGCGTGGACGCAGCTGCGGGTGCACTTGCCCGCCGGCCGCTCCGCGCCCACTCAGTGATCACTCTCTCTCCTTTCTTCGTTAGGCCGGACCACAACTTCCGTCGAGACCGGGCCCAGCCTAACGAGAAATTGATGCCTTCTCGTCGCGCGACCTGCCATGGGCCCGAGCGCGACCGGACCGTTTAAGAGGATGGGCACGATCCTGCGGCAGAATTTCCGCATCGCCCGGGGAGCGGCGCATGACTTTCAACGCGGACGTGACCATCCGGCCCATTGCGATGACCAATAGCGGCGTGGCGCCGCAACTTTTGGGCTAGACAACCCGCCGATACTCCTGTTCACCAAAAGGCGAAGTGTAACGCCGCAATCATGCGCTAAAAAATGGCAACCGCGCGACAGCGGACCGGCTGGCGGGCTGTTAAGATCGGCGCATGGAAAAACTCCGGACCTGCTCCAAGGCGCTGATCCTCGCTGTCTGTTTCGCGACTTACTGCGTCTCCATCAACGAGGCTTGTGCAGGAGCGCGTCGCTTCACTTATGTCTATGAAGCGACCACCGCGGCGCCGGGCAGCGTGGAGTCAGAGAATTGGGTGACCTGGGTTACCAGCCCACGGGAGGAGCGACGCTTTAACGCGGTCGATT
>JBBSGS010000125.1:0-7992 GCA_038253875.1 Chthoniobacterales bacterium | reverse complement strand
GACCTGGTGCGTGGCTTTTACGGCGACCAGGCCCATGCCTAAATCCGCCGCCGTTTTCTTCCCGAAGCACTTCTTCGCCATCTGGCTGCGCGGATCCATGAACGCCGGATCGATGCAGCCCAGTTGCGGCTCCTGACTTAAGGGCTCGATACCGATCCGGAAGTGCCGCCTGGCAAATGGTTCAAGCGTTTTCCAGCGATAACTGTGTGCTGAGAGGGTTCGCTGGTTAAGACGTTTCTGCGGCCCGGGCAGGTTCCTGCCGGCGAAGAAGTCATTTAGCTGAAGTGCATTTCCGCGGGGCGCCCGTTCGGCTTTGCTTAGGGCAGGCTCCAACCAGGGTCGCCGCGGCGACAACGATGCCTGACGTTCTCACGCCGGAGAAAAGAAGCGCGGTCATGTCGCGCACCCGGAGCAGAGGCAATCGTGACACGGAGCTGAGATTGATAAAATTTTCACGGCCTCCGGCGCGATGCGGTGCGACGCAAATTGTGGCTCGATGCGTTCGACGACACCCGTCGGGCCCTGATGCCGAAAGCTCGCGCGCTCGGCATCTACACGGACGAGGACGTTTTTAACCTCGCCTCCTGAGGCTTGTCCTCGATACGAACGTCTTTATCGCCGCAGTGGTGGCCTACGGTCTTTGCCGTGACCTTGTGCGGGTTCGGATCCGCGCGCACCCCATCAGTACCGCGGACGTTGCCGTACGAGCTGCGCACAAATCTGCGCACCAAGTTCAAGGTCGACCCTGACAAGCTGCCGTTGCTGACGGCACTGCGAGAGAACGCTGAGATCGTCAAGCCGGTCTCACTGGGTGAACGCGTGTCGCGCGATAAGGATGACGATCTGGTGCTGGCGACGGCTGCTGCCGGCCAAGCCGAGATGATTGTGACGGGAGATAATGATTTGCTGGTGGTGAAGAGATTTCGCGGCATCCAAATTCTGTCCCGCCCGCGTCAGTTGCTCGAACTCCTCGATCAGCGGTAAGCCGACCACGAGTTGACTGTCTGCGAGACGAAACACCACATCGGGAAGTCAGGCCGAGGGGACCGCGGCGCCCGATACGATCATTTCATCCGATCGAACGTCTTAAACAGTCGGCCGCGTGATTCGTTGAATCGGTCGAAAAAGCCAGCCTAACGTGATCCTCCGCGCACCTCGAAATCGAAGATGTCCGGACGGCTGTAATGGCCAGAGACGTCGAGCGTCATCTTCTCGCGATCGACGGCGTTGAGGTCGAGCTCTGCGGTGACGATCGTTTCCTGTTCGTAGACAGGTTCCACGACGTATTTGCCGTCGGGACCTATGATCGCGCTGCCACCGCGGAGGACGAACGCATCGGGACTAGCGACAAGTTCCGGCGTCGCTCTTAGCTCCGCCGGTAGCTCTTTTGCGCGCATAACCAGACCTGCTGTGAGGACGAAGCAGCGCGCCTCAAAGGCATAGTGCCGGCTCGCGATCTGGTGCATCTCATGCACGGTCGGCCAGACGACGATGTGGATGTCTTCGCCGGAGTTATGCAAGGCCTGGCGCGTGAGCGGCATCCAATGTTCCCAGCAAATCAAACCGCCGACGCGGCCTGCGGAAGTTGGGACCGAGGTCAATCCACTGCCATCACCCTGACCCCAGACGAGCCGTTCCATGTAGGTGGGCACGAGTTTGCGGTGATGATTCGCAAGCTCGCCTTCGGAAGTGAACGTGAGTAGGCTGTTATAGAGCGTTCCGTTACCGGGGCCGGTGTCGACGCGCTCGTTCACGCCGAGGACGAGAGTTAGTTTGTGGTCGCCGGCGAGTTGGGCGAGACGCTTCGTTTCCTTGCGGGGAACGGTGACGCTGCTTTGGCGCAAACGCGCGAACACTTCCTTGCTCGGGGCGTGGTCCCAAAGCGCGACGTCCGAACAATAATCGAGCCAGGCCGGATAACCGGGCAGCCAGGTTTCGCCAAAGGTAACGACGCGCGCTTCCTTTCGCGCCGCCTCTTCGGTCAGTGTGATCGCCTTGGTCACGCTCGCCTCCAAGTTCAAAAACACCGGGCCGTGTTGAATGATTGCGACGGTAACTGGATCACGCATAAGGCAAAGTTACACCTTTCGCGGCTCGCTCTCGAGCGAGCAAGGCGCCGCGCGGAGCTGAGTCGAGAGAAAAAGGAAGGCGGTCACGAAAAGACAGACGTTACTTCGCCGCATACCGATGTGAGTCGGGAGGCGGCGGATTATTTCATCGAACAAGCGACGCGCGCCGCGTTCGTGCTAACGAACGGAAGCTGTGTAACAGCCGAGATGAAGTTTCGCCTTGGAGCCGGGTGCGATCTCCAGAGGACAATCGTCCTTTCCGATGCGAAACGCGAGAAGACTCGTCGAGCGAGTGTGTCATCAGTCCTCTTAACTACAACCAGCCACCCCGGCAGACCAAAAAATTGGAGCGAATCGTAAGTAGAAAAGTCATACCTACCGATGACATCCACCACTGCGTCCGCTGAAAAGCGTGTCCGGAATAATTGATCGGATGCAAGCTCTTGCAGTGAGACACATGAGCTTCGACCAGCCTGAGAAGGTTAGTGGGAATGATGACGGACGCGCGCGGGCGATTCGCGCAGCTGCGGCCATCGCGCTTAAGGAACTGGAACTCCTGCGCTCGGCTGGACCTATGACAAATGAGGCCTTTGATGCCGCTGTCGAGCGCATCGGTCAGGAGTTACGCGGGCATGGATGCGATCTCGTCGTGCACAGGGAAGGCCATGGCCGAGCAGGCGTGACGATTGAGTTCCGAGACGGTGAAGTCACCTACGATCTGATCAAGACATTTTTTCACCGAGACAACGCGCAGGCTTAATGAAGGGAGATTTAAATTATGAAACTGGAACTTAACGATCGGAAGGTTGTGATCACAGGTGGAATGCGGGACGTCGGTCGCACGATCAGCGAAGCGCTCGCGGGAGGACGAGCCGACGTCGTCATATGGATACGCGACTGGAGCGATGAGGTGAACGAACAAGCGCCGCCCACTCCTGGAGCGGACTCGGCAAGTGCGTTGCTGCATCCTAACGACAATGGGTCACATAACTCGCTTTGGCGCGAGACAATGGGTTACTAGCGTAGTGACAACCGAGGTCGGAAGTAGTCGAGGGTAACACCTTTTCCCCGAAGGCGTGACGTCCGCACCGCAGCCGGCGAGAACCAGCGTGAACGACCACAGTGTAGAGGCGGGGTGTCGCCCGCAAACCACGAGTTGGCGAAGCGGCTCTTGGAGCAGCTGGTTCCGGGAAGGGAAAACGCCGCAAGCGTAATTGTCGCCGCCGCCTCTGCGAGAAAACTTGAGCAGCCAACTTCTCCGTGAGAACCGGAACGATGCGTGAAGATAACCGCGCTCGCAAATCTGTCGGCGCCCGCACCGCGCTCGCCGTAATTCCGGCGAATTCAAACCGCGCACTGGCCATTTCGGCGACTTCGACTAAACTCGCCTGAACAAGTTGGAGTAATTTGGAAAAGGGGGGAATAAAACGACCAGGGAACTCTCTACGTGTGGCGACTGTGAGGATATGCCGCTAAAGGTGTGCGGCTATTCCAAGTGCTCGCCAAACGTGGGCAGTCACGCGTAAATTTTGGACGTGGCCACCGGGCTGAAAACTTTGGCCGCAGCTCTCAGCAGCGCTCGCGGGAAGCGCTCTTCGACAATCAATACACTTGGAAATCGACTTATGACAACTCTGCAAATCGGCATGATAGGCCTCGGCCGCATGGGCGGCAACATGGCTCGCCGCCTTATCCGCGGCGGCCACCAATGCGTCGGCTTTGACCCCGCCGATGACAATGTGCAAAAGCTGACCGCGGATGGCGGGGGCGGCGCCGCTTCGTTGGAAGAACTCGTGCAGAAACTCACGGCGCCACGAACCGTCTGGCTGATGGTGCCTGCGGGCGAGCCGACGGAGCAAAGCGTCCTCAAACTCCGCGACCTGCTAGCGGCCGGCGATACGATTATTGATGGCGGTAACTCTAACTTCCACGACGATGTCCGCCGCGCCAAGCTGCTAAAAGAAAAGGGCATTCATTATATGGATGTAGGTACTTCGGGCGGCGTCTGGGGCCTGGAGCGCGGTTATTGCCTGATGATCGGCGGCCCGGAGGAAGAGTTTCAGCGGCTGGAACCGATTTTTAAAACCCTGGCGCCGGGCGCGAGCAACATCCCGCCGACCTCGGACGTGACCGCGAATACGACCGCCGCGGAGGGCTACATGCTCTGCGGGCGCAGCGGTGCGGGCCATTTCGTCAAGATGATCCACAACGGCATCGAATACGGTCTCATGCAGGCCTATGCGGAAGGCTTCAACATCATCAAGAACGCTCACTGCGAGGATCTGCCGGAGGACACGCGATACAACATTGACCTGCGCGGCGTGGCCGAACTCTGGCGGCGCGGCAGCGTCGTCACTTCCTGGCTGTTAGACCTATCCTCAAGCGCCTTTAACGAGGACGTGGAGCTGGAAGGGTTCAGCGGCTATGTGCAAGACTCCGGCGAGGGTCGCTGGACGATCAAAGCCGCGCTCGACCAAGGCGTTCCCGCGGAGGTGCTCACCGCCGCGCTCTACACACGCTTCCGTTCGCGGCAGGTTCACACCTATGCGGAAAAGGTGCTCTCCGCGATGCGCAAAGGCTTCGGCGGCCATGTCGAGAAGCCGCCCGAAATCCCCAAGGAACAGGTCGAGAAATCCTGAGCTCTCCTGCTTGTTCCGTCAGGCCGATCTCTTGTTAAGGGAACCCGCCGCGGTGAACGGCTAATCAAACCAAACTCATAGAACTCATGCAGGCCCAACATTCCAAACCCGAGATCAAGCTCTTGCTCGCCGACGTCGACGGCACGCTGGTGGATAGTAAGAAACAGCTCACCCCTCGTGCCGCCTCCGCCATTGAAAAACTCACAGCTGCCGGCATCGGTTTCGCAATTACCAGCGGGCGGCCGCCCCGCGGCATGAAGATGATCGTCGAGGCGGTCAAGCTCACGGCGCCTGTCGCGGCCTTTAACGGCGGTACGCTAGTCCGGCCTGATAACTTCGAGATCATTGAAAGTCTCACTCTCGATAAGGATGTGGCCGAGCGAGTCATTGCCCGGATCGGCGAGCATGACCTGGATGTCTGGGTTTATGCCGGCTTGAATTGGTATCTGCGCGATCCCAAGGCGCCCCATCGCGAAAAGGAGGAACACACCGTGCAGTTCCCACCAACTGTTGTCTCGGATTTCTCGGCCGCGTTGGCAGAAGGCGTAGCCAAGATCGTGGGGGTCTCAGATGACCTAGACCTGGTCGCGCGGGTTGAGAAGATCGTTCAGAAGGAGTTCGCCGAAGCGGAAGAACCAAGCGTCTCCGCGGCCCGCTCACAACCTTATTACCTCGACGTGACTCACCCGAACGCCAACAAAGGCAAGGTGGTGGAAATGCTCGCCCGCACGCAGAAGATCCCTGCCGGGCAGATCGCCACCTTCGGGGATCAGCCTAACGACGTCCTAATGTTTGAGAAGAGCGGTTTCTCCATCGCCATGGGCCAGGCCAATGAGCAGGTGAAGAAGGCCGCCTCCCGCGTTACCGCCGGCCTGGACGACGAGGGGTTCGCGCGCGGGGTGGAAGATTTCATCCTGGGGGACGCGTAGCTCTTCACCATGCTTTCGTAAACTAATCTCTCACTCTCTATGTCTAATCACCGCGTATCCGAAATCCTTTCCTGGTATGGTTCCGACAACCCCGGCTCACTTACCAGCCTCGCCCGCATCATGAACTTTGGCCGGCTCGCCGGCACGGGGAAGTTCGTCATTCTTCCGGTGGACCAGGGCTTCGAGCACGGGCCCGCCCGCTCGTTTGCCTCCAATCCGCCTGCGTATGACCCGCGTTACCATTTCCAATTTGCGCTCGATGCCGGCTGCAACGCCTCGCCGCCCCGCTCGGCTTCCTCGAAGCTGGCGCGCGCAACTTCGCCCACACCGGGTTGCCATTGATTCTCAAGATTAACGACCACGACCTGGTTGGTGGCGATGAGAAAGATCCCGACCAGGCACTCACCGGCAGCGTGGACGATGCATTGCGTCTGGGCTGCGCGGCGATCGGCTTCACCATTTACCCCGGCTCCGTGCACGCGCGAGATATGTTTGAAGAAATTCGCGCGGCGGCTCAAGAAGCCAAGTCCGCGGGCCTGGCAGTAGTCATCTGGAGTTATCCGCGCGGCTCGGCCTTAAGCAAAGAAGGCGAGACCGCCCTCGACATCTGCGGTTACGCGGCCCACCTCGCCGCACAGTTAGGCGCGCACATTGTAAAGGTTAAACTACCGACCGCGCACTTGGAACAGGAGGCTGCCCGGAAAGTTTACGAAGTCCAAAACATCCCGCGAGAGACGATCGCCGAGCGCGTCGCCCACATCGTGAAGTGCTGCTTCGACGGGCGGCGCATCGTCATCTTTTCCGGCGGTGCGGCCGAAGCGGACGACAAGCTCCTCGAACAAGTCCACGGCATCCAGGCTGGCGGTGGTTTCGGCTCCATCATCGGGCGCAACTCTTTTACCCGGCCTAAAGCGGAAGGCCTTCGGTTGCTTGGGCAGATCATGGATATTTACGCGGGCACCGCGAGGTAAACCGGCCGAGGCGTCGTGGCGCGTGAAACGCCGTTACATGGCTAGTGCTGCGGTCATATCCTCATCGCCGCTGCATGGCGCTTGTGGCGACTTCCCACATTTTAGTCAGCGCTTGCCGGACGCTGCCTTACTTTGCCGTTCTCCCTCGCAGGAAATATCTCCCCGCTCCGTAGAGACTGACTAACACCCAGAAAAATTCGACGATGAAGGCGGCAAAATTAAAATGAAAGATCAAGGAAATGATGATTAAGGTAGCGCCGAGCGCATTGAGCAGAGAGTAACTGAGAGCTTCGCTGTGAAGCTTCTGCGCCTGAAGAAGGATGTAAGCGACAATAATTATTCCGTCACCAACGAAGCCAACATAGTCACACGCCGTGCAGGTCATAAATCACAAAAGACACGCTGACAGCCGCATGTCGTTAGCTAATTCGATCGATGCGGCAACCTTGTAAATCAACATTTCCATCAGCGCCAAAGATACGATTCCCTGACGATGAGCATATCTTGAATTCCCGTGCCGTCGACCTTCTTGGGCTTTGCAAACGGTTCACGGCCGAAACGAGCCTTCGCGCGCCGCCTTCATACTCGCGACAATCACCTTTGAAGAGCACGATGGCATAACGAAAGTCACCGCTCGCGCACTTCACTACTCTGATGAAACTTGCGAGAAAAATGAGCGGATGGCGCTTCTTGTGAAAAAGGATAAAGCGTCGAATCCAGGCGAGGTAGGCTTGCTCGGCGCGGAGGCTGAAATGCTTGCGCCGCAGGGCATCGCGCACTTGATCGAGAATTTTAGGATTGCGCGCCGGGGCTGGGGTCGATACGATCGTGGGCATGTTCGGTATTTTTCCTCCCGCTCCCCTCGAAGGCACGTTTGATACACCGAATTATTCCGTATTTAATTGCCGAATAGTTCGGCCTACTTCTCGTTAGGCGGTAAGCGGCGCGCGGGTCATGACCACACATCTACAACTGCCAGATAAGTGGGCGCCTCGTCTGCTCAGTCAGGGAGAAACCGGCATGGGCTATCAGACCGCGACCATTACGTTGCGGGATGGTAGCGTCATCGACGATGTGCTCATTGTTGGCGGCACCATCGCGGAAGCTCGCGGGCATGAGAGTATTCCATTTTCCGTCGAGGATATTTCTGATATCACAGTCACACACCGGAAATGGGAGTTTCGCCGATGAAGATTCCTCTTGCCACGCGCACATGATATCGACGCTAACCGCCTAACCATCTGATGCAGACATGTGGTTAAGTCAAGTTAGCTCTAAATGGTTGCATGAGGTTATCTGTTCCCCTCGAACTGAACTGACTCTTCAAGGGTAGCTCTTCAAAAGGTAGAGTTTTTCTTCGATGAAGGCGGTTTTGCTCTCGAAG
>JBBSGS010000124.1:0-7995 GCA_038253875.1 Chthoniobacterales bacterium | reverse complement strand
GTCCAAGGCCGCGACAAAGAGGGCAACCTTCTTTTGCTCCTGCAAAACGCCGCGGAAGGCTCGATCGACATCGCGACGTCGGTGGCCGATCTGGAAACGTTAATATGCGCCGGGGCTACAGCGGCCGCAGCGCAACAAGGCATCGCGGTCGAGGAGGTGCGGATGCGTTTGCAAAGTCGCTCGGAGCGCTCGCTCGACGTGGAAGTCTTAGTGCGCGCGAAAAAGCTGTTTCTCAGCGCAAGGGTACGGATCAACGGGAAACTGGAAATCGATGACCGGCTCAATGCGCGATTGAGCGGTCTGCGCTGCGCGGGCGAAGGGACGCTCGGCTCGCTCGCCTGCGGTTTCCTCGCTCCCCACCTGCAACGCTTTAACGCGCGCGAGTTTGCGCTGACAGCCCTGGCACTGGGCGAAGTAAAACTGCGTGACGTCCGGATCGCCGTCGGCGCAGATCTGCGGGTAACGGCACAATTCGGGCGCGGTGCCGCCTAACGAAAAAAGAAATGCGGGCGATGCATGAATCGCAGGACACGTCTTTGCCTCATTTGGAGAACGGTATGCGACGCGAATGGATTGGAGCGCGCTGCTCTGTCAGCGCGAGGATCAACGACGACAGAGCGTCGCGCTCCACCCATGCCCGCGCGTGAATCGACGAGCGCAATCCTCGCCGGGCTCTGTCTCCTGCTTTCCTGCTTTCCTGCTTCGTCTGTCTTTATGGCAGTCTCGAATCTTTGATGCGGATGTGCCCGATCAAGGTGACTTTGCCTGCTTGCGCAGTCGCGCACCTGACGCGCTTCTCCGCCTAACGACATGCTGATCAAGATTGGATTCGACATCGAGTTCGAGCTCCGTGGCCCGACCCCGATGGTGCTGATGCTTTTCGTCCATCCTTCGAGGGTGAACGATCTGCGCGGTCCGGAAGAACTGCACGTCGCGCCGGACCTGCCGGTTTCTTATTACACCGACCTCTTCGGCAACCGCTGTGCGCGGCTCCTGGCTCCACCGGGAAATATTCGTCTCTGGCTCGAGACCTTGATCGAGGATAGCGGCGAACCCGACCGCCAATCGCCGGACGCGGTCCAGCATCAGATAGAAAATTTGCCTAACGAAACGCTCGCGTTTCTCATGCCGAGCCGTTACTGCGAAGTGGACAAGCTGACCGATACCGCCTGGAAACTCTTCGGCCAGACGCCCCCAGGCTGGGAACGGGTGCAAGCCATCTGCACCTGGGTGCACAACCACATCACCTTCGGCTACCATTTTGCCTGTCCGTCCAAGTCGGCATTCGATGTCTACACCACGGGGCAGGGTGTTTGTCGCGATTTCAGCCATCTCGCACTCACCTTTTGTCGCTGTATGAATATCCCGGCGCGCTATGTTACCGGTTACATGGGAGACATCGGCGTGCCGCTGGTGCTGCCGATGGATTTCAGCGGATGGTTCGAAGTGTATCTGGGCGATCGCTGGCACACCTTCGACGCGCGCCATAACGCCGCGCGCATCGGCCGGGTGGTGATGGCGGTGGGGCACGATGCGGCCGATGTCGCGCTCACGACCAATTTCGGCAGCGCCACCTTGAAGAAGTTTTTCGTTCTTAGCGAAGAAGTGGTGGCCGAGAATCCAGCCAACGCGGGCGGGTAATCGTTGCCTGGCGCCTTCGCGGTGCTGTAGACGCCTCCCTCTGGGCGCGGGGAAACGCGATGATTGGGGGAAGGACGTCAGGCCCGCGCTTCCCAGAGCGAAGCGTCTACAGGCCTAACGACTCACTGCTTGCTCAGCCTTCGAAATAGGTATCCGCCGATGAAGAGGAAGAGCACGTTTGGAAACCAGACGAGCAACTCCGGATGAATCCTCCCGTTCGCGCGCATGGTGTCAGCGATGATGATGAAGAGGAAATAAAAGATCGCCACGAGCAGCCCGGTGGCGAAGCCCACCGAAGTCTCGCGCCGATGAGTAGTGATGCCTAACGGCACCCCAATGAGGGCAAAGGCGAGGCAGGAGAACGGAAAAGAAAAACGCTTGTTGATCTCGGTGCGGGTGGCGCTCCGGTCTTTGCGCGGACCGGAGTTCAGTTGTTCGAGCAATTCCGAGAGCGAGAGCGCCGACCGGCTTGGCCGCTTCTTTTCCTTCTCGTAGAGGTCCTCGAGGCTGATCGGCAAAGTTCCTTCGGCCATGCTAATGCCGTCGTGGATGCGGCGCAGGTCGTAGGGATTTTTTTCGTCGCGCTCCTCATAGCGCGCCTCGTAAAGATGAAGCAGCAAGCGTTTGTTAGGCAGATCGGCCTCGAGCATTCCGGTGCGCGCGTGAGTCACCCGCACAGGAAGTGAGTGCTCATCCATTTGAAAGACGATGATGTTTTCCAGCTGGTTCCCCTCTTTTTTCCCGACGTAAATCTTCCGGCCGGGAAACTGGTCGATCACTTGGTCGCCCCCGAAAAGCGCGATCGGGTTACTCGTGGCGAGGTCGAAAATGCTGCTGCGCAATTTCTCCTGCGCGGCCGGGGCGACATCGACATTCAGCCAGAGACAGATCGCGGTGCAGACCAGAGCCAGCAGCGCCAGCGGCACACAGACGCGCGTCACGCTTACACCATTGGCGCGGAGCGCGATCAGTTCGTTATCCGCGGAGAGCCGGCCGAAAACGAGCAGGATGGCAGTGAGTAACCCCCAGGGGATGGTGAAGATAAGGGAGAAGGGCAGGACGTAAGCGACGAAGGTGAGGAGATAGTGCAGCGGCACATCGTGATTCACGAGTAGCGGAAGGAGCTTGCGAAAAATGTTGCCGACCACGAGCACCAGGCTGAGCACCGCGATGGCGAAGAGCACATTCACGATCAGCTCGCGGGCGACGAAGCGGTCGATCAATTTCATGGCAGGCTTTCAAGGCCGTCCATCCCGTTCCGATCATCGTTTGTCAACGTCGTATCGGGCAATCGGCCGGTCTTCGCCGCTTCAGTGGCGTTGCCAAACGTCCATCCGAGGAAGCGTCGTTGGCAGGCGGGGCCCGTTCGCGCTAGAAAAGAGCAGGACCGCAAGAGCGCAGTTTTCCCCGGAACAATCGGACTCGGGAGAGTTCGTTAGGCAGGAGGATGCCTTTCGTGAGTGGGTCTCGGCGGATGACTCGACCGCGTATCCTGCAGTGGCCGGTCGTTATCATCTCTATGTCTCGCTCGCCTGCCCCTGGGCCAGCCGCACGGTGATCGTGCGACACCTCCGCGGTCTCGAGCAAACGATCGGCCTGACCGTAGTCGATCCGGTGCGCGACGAGCGCGGCTGGGCGTTTCGCGATGGACCGGGCTACAGCACGGACCCAATCAACGGCTTCAATTTTCTCAAGGAAGCTTACGTCACTATCGGTCCGAGTTTCGATGGGCGCGCCACTGTGCCAGTGCTCTGGGACAAAGAGCAGCGCCGGATCGTGAACAATTCCGAAGACGATATCTGCCGCATGTTCAACGACTCCTTCACCGGCGTGGGCGAGCCGCGGAGCGATCTTTTTCCTCGCGACCTCGCGGAGGAGCAGGCGCGGCTTTCGAGTCAGATCTACGAGAAAATCAACAACGGCGTCTACCGCGCCGGCTTCGCCACCCACCAGCGCGCCTACGAAAACGCCTGTCGCGCGGTCTTCACCGCGCTCGACGAGATGGACGCGCGCCTAACGAAAAGCCGGTATCTCTTTGGCAAACGTATCGTCGAGAGCGATTGGCGGCTCTTTTGCACTCTCGTCAGGTTTGACCCGGTCTATTACCTGCACTTCAAGTGCAACCTTCGGCGCATTCTCGATTACCCCATCTTCAGGGTTTTTTGATCGATCTCTACCAGCAGCCCGGGATCGCCGAGACGGTGAATTTCGATCACATCAAACGCCATTACTACATGACGCACGACGCCATCAATCCCACGCGCATCGTCCCTCTCGGCCCCATCCTTGACCTGACCGCGCCGCACGGGCGGGAAAAACTATCGACCTGATTTTCGGCCGGGACTTCCGGCGAGCTTCCTTCAATCCGCGCTCGCGAAAGAAGAGTCGGACGAGGCATGGCCAATGTCAGCGAGGGGCTTGGCCAAGGCATGCAATTCTGTGCTAAGATCCAGCGACCACCTCCTGGTCTCACCGCTAACTTATGCAACCAACACGAACAGCCTTTGGCATGTGGAGCGCCGGACGTTTTATGCACTTTGGCAAGCCGTTCGATGACGATCAATTCATCGGTCTTATCCGGCTCGCCTACGACAAAGGAATCCGCACCTTCCTCACCGCCGATGTTTATGGCGCGGGCGAAGCCGATACCTTGCTCGGGCGCGCGCTCGCAGGAATTCCGCGCGAGAGTTATTGCCTGGTCGGCGCGATCGGACACGATTTTTACCATGGCGAACGGGACGGCTCGAAAGGCTTCCCGCGCTTCACCAGCCCCGCGCTGCGCAAGCCGCGCGATTATGCGAGCTACATACGTTCGGCCGTCGAAAAGTCACTCGCTCGCTGCCGGAGCGATCGGTTCGATCTTCTCCTTCTGCACAACCCTGACGCGACCGGTTATACGAGTGACGCGGTCTGGAAAGGCATGGCAAAATTAAAAGATGCAGGACTAACCACCCGGCTAGGAATTGCGCCGGGCCCGGCGAACGGCTTTACCCTCGATCTGCTCCTATGTCTGGAGCGATTTCAAGGCTTGCTCGATTGGGCCATGATTATCCTCAACCCATTGGAGCCGTGGCCGGGCCAGCTCTGCCTGGCTGCGGCGGAAAAGACAGGGGTGAAAATCGTGACGCGAGTTGTTGATTACGGCGGTCTTTTTCACGATGACGTGAAGCCTGATCACCCATTCGCGCCTCGCGATCATCGCACCTTTCGTCCGGCCGGATGGGTTGAGGCTGGCAACGAGAAAATCGAAAGAATGCGCGGGATCGCGGAGGCCCACGGACTAACGATGCTGCAGCTCGCCTGTATCTGGAATCTGCAGCATCCTGCGGTTGAGAGCGTGGTCCCGACCCTGATCCAGGAACCCGGTGCTGGCGCCAAACGAATCGAAAGTAAGATCGAAGAACTGGCCACTCTCCCGGACGTGACTCTTACTCCCGATGAATATGCTCTGATCGCGGAAATCGGAGATAACACGAATTGTATGAGTCTTAAAGGTGCGAGCCCCGAATATACGGGCGATCCCCTGCCCGACCGCTGGTCACTCAACTCCGAGTTGGAAGATGTCGCGAAGCGTTGGCACATCGATCCGGTTCGGGACCTGGCCAGCACGATGGACGAGAGTTAGAGCGCGTCATGCACTTTGTGTTGACCGGGAGCTCGCTGTAAAAAGCGAATCGCCTGCCCCCGTGGCCCGCCTGCTCCAAGGGCGCGTTCCTGGTGCCGTGAGTCATTGAGTTCTGAGCCAGGCGAGTAGCGCGATTTCGCGGATCCTGCACATGCGGAAGCATGTCCCTTCGGAGGGACGAGCTTCTGCTCGTCCAGGGTCGCTCGCAGGACCAATTTCACTTTATTGAAACTGCTTCTAGTCTGTTGAAAAGAACGGTTGGTCGCGAAGGTATGAAAGGTTAGAGAATGCACGATGAGTAAGGATGAATCTTCCTCGCTTCTTGAGAGGAGCGAACCGCGGGCGGAACCGGCTCTGGAATCGAACCGGCGATGGGTGCCGGTGGCATGGGTCGCGCTTTGCCTGATCTGGAGTTCGACCTGGCTCGTGATCAAGATCGGCCTGAACGATCTGCCGCCGATTTCGTTCTGCGCTTTCCGCTTTGTCATCGCCGCGGCGGTCCTGCTCGCCATCTGTGCCGGGCGCTTTCCGCTGCCGCGCCGTCTTGCGGATTACGGCTTCCTCGCCTTTACCGGCATCCTTACTTTCGCGGTGAATTACGGGCTGCTTTTCTGGGGCGAGCAACACGTCTCTTCCGGTCTGGCGGCGATCTTGCAGGCGACCATTCCTACCTTCGGCCTGCTCTTCGCCCACTTCATGTTGCCTTCGGAACCGATGCGCTGGGAGCGAGTCGTCGGGGCACTGCTCGCCCTCGGGGGCGTCGCGCTTATTTGCATCAAGCTGCTCGATTTTCATGGGCTCTGGGCTTTCTGGGGCGGCATCGCGATCGTCTTCGGCGCAGTCACGGTGGCTTATACGAACGTCCTCATCAAAGGGCGCCCCGGCCGTTTCGCGCCGGCAGTCATGGCTGCCTGGCAGATGCTCTTCGCGCTCGCGCCCCTGCTCCTGCTCGGCTTTTGGACCGAGGGAAACCCACTCCATTTCCACTGGACGAAACTGGCCGTCGGCTGCCTCCTCTATCTCGCGCTGGTTGGCTCGGTCCTCGCCTTTCTCCTTTTCTACTGGCTG
Source organism: Chthoniobacterales bacterium (assembly GCA_038253875.1). Classification (GTDB taxonomy): domain Bacteria; phylum Verrucomicrobiota; class Verrucomicrobiia; order Chthoniobacterales; family UBA10450; genus Palsa-1392. Next base: position 1,661 of record JBBSGS010000124.1, on the reverse strand, counting down.
CTCAATCGCGTCGCGGTCACCAATTTACTCACCATCTCGCTGATAACTCCGCCGCTTGCCGTTGCCCTTGGCTGGCTGGTCGCGGGCGAAACACTCACCCTTTGGGCATTGTTAGGCGCGACCCTGGTGCTGCTGGGCGTGGCGCTGATTCTGTGGAAAAGCAAACCGCCCGCGAGCCCGGCCAAGCTGCCCGCCGAAGTGACGCGTTAACCGGCGCCGCGGGTTGAGCAGGATCGGGTAGGTGCCATTTCATCCCGACTATAGATTTGGCGCCGCTCTGCGCCGGGGCGCAACCGCGCCGCCGTGGCCGTGGCGCCAAAGCTCTGCGTCGCCCTCTGGCATGTCTCCACCCCATCGGCGCCCACGGCATCTCCATCCAACAGCTCCTCACCGATCGCGGCTCCTCCTATCGCTCCAAACCCTTCGCCTCTTCCTGCCATAAACTCGGCCTCCAACACCTCTTTACCAAACCCTATCGCCCTCGAACCAACGGCAAAGCCGAACGCTTCATCCAAACCATCACCCGCGAGTGGGCCTACGCCCGTTCTTATAACTCCAGCAACCACCGTGCTACCTTCCTTCCCTACTACCTTCATGACTATAACTTCCATCGCCCTCATTCCGCCTTGCACTCGCTCCCTCCATCCTCCAGACTCCCCAAAACTGCAGACAACCTGTCGAGGTACAACAGTTAGGTCTTTGGCGTGGACAATGGAAGTGGACCAACTTCCATCGCTCGAATCATGCCGTGCGCAAGCGTGAACCGATGGCCCACGTGCTCGTCGGCAAGAACCGCTCCAGCCAGGTCGCGCACGACCTGGTGCACATCGACCAAGACCCGTCCGGCGTCCTCCGGGTAAAAAGCCATCGGCTCCACCTGCGGATTGATCTCGCTCCACTGCTCCCTCCAGTAAGCGCGGACCTCTTCATGTCCGCGGACGAAGCCGCCTTTGAACGCTCGCGGCCAAGCCACGTCCAGAGTCATGAGGGCGAGGGCGGCGTCAATGTCCCGCGCGTTGAAGGCTGCGTAGGCCGCGGTGAGCACTTCGATCTCTGGTGCACGTTGATTTGGCATAAGCGGTGTGGTGAAGATACGCCGGAGGGCCTAACGTTAAAGATGAGACACGCGCGGGCGAGAGTGCTGACGACCTGAATTTAGGAAAACTGCGGAGCGGAGCCGGGCCATGCGAACTAAGGTCAATTCCCGCGCGTTGTCACTGGCGTCTGGTTAGGCTAATTCATTCATTTGCTTGATCGAGATCCAGGCGAAGAATGTATTCTTCCGTGTCTTCGCCTCTGCCATTGGCGAAATCTTTGTTTTTTCCGATGATTTTAAAACCGCATTTCTGCAGCACCCTTATCGACCCGATGTTGTCCGTTGCTGCCCTCGCGAAAATCGGCCGATCTACCACAAGGTGGAGCATCCGATTGAGCGCTTGAGTCGCTAATCCTCTCCCCCAGAACTCCCCTCCAAGCCAATAGGTGACTTCTATGTTTTCTCCATCCGGATAGCACGCAATGTGACCAGCGACTTGTCCCTCTGCCACGATCGCCCTCTGTGTGATTTGTGACGAATTCAAAGTTTTATCCCAATGGGCGTCGAAAGCTACCTTGTCCTTTGGGTCTTCACAGACGAATGCTGCCATCCTAATCGCTTCCGG
>JBBSGS010000123.1:0-7998 GCA_038253875.1 Chthoniobacterales bacterium | reverse complement strand
GGCCGCACCTGCAGCAATGGGTGAAGCAGCGGATCGGTCCGGCTTTCGAGCGAAACAAGCACGCGGTTGAGGAGCTGCGAATACGGCCGGCCGGCAAGCGCGTGTTGCTGCGCCTTGCGCATCTTCGAGGCGGCGACCATTTGCATCGCCTTCGTGATTTGCGCCGTGTTGCGGATCGATTTGATCCGGCGGCGGATGTCTTGGGTATTCGCCATCTCGTTAGGCAGCTATTGCCAGGTCGTCTTGAAATCGTTCAGTGCGCTGGCCAGTTCCGCTTCCAAATCCTTGTCGATTGCCTTCTTTGTCCGGATCGACGCGAGAACGCTCTCTTTTCTGGTCTGCAAATAATCCTGCAGCTTCGCCTGAAATTCTTTCACCCGATCCACCGGGATTGGATCCAAATATCCATTTTGCATCGCCCAGAGCACCGCGACCTGCTCCTCCACGGAGATCGGGTTATATTGAATCTGTTTGAAGAGCTCGACGATTCGCTGTCCGCGATCGAGCCGTGCTTTCGTCGCCGCGTCGAGGTCGGAACCGAACTGCGCGAAAGCCGCCAGCTCGCGGAACTGCGCGAGGTCGAGCTTGATCTTGCCGGCCACCTGTTTGATTCCCTTGATCTGGGCGGCGGATCCGACACGGCTGACGGAAAGACCGACCGAAATCGCCGGCCGGATGCCTTGGAAAAAGAGGTCAGTTTCGAGGTAAATCTGACCGTCAGTGATCGAAATCACATTCGTCGGGATGTAAGCCGAGACGTCGCCGGCTTGCGTCTCGATAATCGGCAGCGCCGTGAGCGAGCCGCCGCCCGCTTCTTCCGTGACACGCGCGCTCCGTTCGAGCAGGCGCGAGTGCAGGTAAAAAACGTCGCCCGGATAAGCTTCACGGCCGGACGGACGTTTCAAGACTAACGAAACCTGGCGATAAGCGACGGCGTGCTTGGAGAGATCGTCGTAAATGATGAGCGCATCCATGCCGTTATCCATGAACCATTCGCCCATCGCGGCTCCGGCGAAGGGGGCGAGGTACTGGTTCGTCGCGCTCTCGGAGGCGGGCGCGCAAATGATCGTCGTGTAAGCCATCGCGCCCTGCTTTTCGAGCACCGCGAGCGTGCGCGCGACGTTGGAATTCTTCTGACCGATCGCGACGTAAATACAATACAGCGGCCGGTGTTCTTTCAGGGCGCCTTCAGCGGCGGCTTTGTTCAAGCGCGCCTGGCTGATGATCGTGTCGACCGCAATCGTCGATTTGCCGGTCGCGCGATCGCCGATGATCAACTCACGCTGGCCGCGGCCGATCGGGACCATCGCGTCGATCGCCATGATTCCGGTCTGCACCGGCTGGTTGACGCTGCGGCGTTTGATGATGCCGGGAGCAATTTTTTCGACGGGATAAAAGGTCTCCGTGTTAATCGGCCCCTTGTTATCAACCGGTTGGCCTAACGCGTTCACGACGCGGCCGAGAAGCGCTTTACCTACCGGCACCTGCAAAAGCCTGCCGGTCGTTTTCACTTCGTCGCCTTCCGAGACTTTCGTCGGATCGCCGAGCAGAATGACGCCGACTTCAGTCTCTTCCAGGTTCAGCGCGAGTCCGAATTCGCCGCTCGGGAATTCGATCATTTCGTTCAACATCACCTCGCTCAAGCCTTCCACGCGAGCGACACCGTCGCCGGCTTCGCGGACCACGCCGACGTTGCTCTTGGTGGTCGAGGTTTTCAGCCCCGCGATTTGTGTTTCGATTTCTTCCAAAATGCTGCTCATGATGATTCGTTAGGTTAAAGTTGCTGCTGCAGGCGTTCGAGCCGGTTGCGCACGCTGCCGTCCCAGACGTCGCTGCCAACCCGGATGCGCACGCCGCCGAGCAAAGCCGGGTTGATCGAAAATTCCGTCGTTAGGCCACGACCATAGCGCTGTTGCAAATCGGCGACGATCCGCTGGCCCACCGTCTCATCCAGCGGGGTCGCCGACTCGATCCGGGCGCGCCGTTTATCCGCCTCAAGCCGCAGCAAACGCTGATAATTCTCGAGGAGTTGAATGTAATGGCGCGGTTTATTCTCGATGATCGATTGGACGAAAGAGTTGATCCGGCCGCGATCGAGGGCGCCCTCAACGAAGCTCGCGCGCACGAGGTTGCGCGAGAGGCGGCGGATGTCTTTGCTGATCTTCATGGCGGAGCGGAGGCGGTCGTTAGTCGTTAGGGGGCGACCTGCCGGCTCGCTTCTTCCTGCAGGCGCCGTTGATCGTCCGGGGTAAGCACTTTGCCCGTGACCTTCGCCGTGGTGTCGATGACGAGCCGGCCGAGTTCCCGCTTCAACTGGCTCATCGTGCGCTCGTGCTCGAGCGCGCTCGCTTCCCGCGCCTTGACAAGGATTTGTTCCGCGGCCGCGATCGCTTCGTGTTGTTTGCGTTCGGCGATCACTCCCGCGCTGGCGCGCGCGTCGTCGATCATTTTTTGCGCTTCGCCGTTGCCTTTTGCGAGGATTTCCTGATAACGCTGCTCGGCCTCGGCGAGCTGCTGTTTGATTTTATCCGCGTTCAGCAAGCCATCAGCGATCCGTTGCCGGCGCTCTGCGAGCACTGCGAGGATCGGCTTATAGGCGAACCGCTTCAAGAGCAGCGCCACGATGACGAAGCTGATGACTTGCGAGAGGAAAATTTTGACGTCGAAGCCAAAGTTCTCCGCCGTCTCAGTGACGAGATTGGCCGCGATGAAGATAGGAATATTCATCCGAAATTATTCGGCGCGGAGCATGCACCTCGTGCGCTTGATCATTTAGGAACGAGGAAGAGAGCGTAAAACACGATCGCTTCCGCGAAGGCGATCGCCAGAATCGCCTGCACCAGGATCGGTGTCGCCGCACCCGGGTTGCGGCCGACCGCGGAAGCCGCGCCCATGCCGATCAATCCCACGCCAATCGCCGCGCCAAGGGCCGCGAGGCCGACGTGAATGCTTCCGCTCATCTCTGCCAGTAATGGTAATGTCATAATTTTCTTTTTTGTTGGTTTGCTTCAATCGCCTCTCCGCGGGGTCCGCGGCGGCGAACGAAATTTGTTAATGGCTCGCGCCTTGGGCTGGTTCGTGGTGCGCAATGAGGAGGGTAAAAACGGCGGTCAACAACATGAAGACCAGCGCCTGCACGATACCCACCAAGAGTTCCATAAAGTAAAAAGGGATCGGGATCAGCCAGGAGAGGGCGGGTACCAAATGCGCCATCGCTTCGAGCATGTTTTCACCTGCGTAGACGTTGCCGTAAAGCCGGAAACTGAGCGAGATCGGTCGAAATAAGATCGAGACAATCTCGAGCCAGCCGACCATGAAAAAGACGATGATCATGAGCACCTTCAGGATGCCTCGTGAGTCACCCTTCGGTCCGAAAAGGTGGATAATAAATCCGCCGACGCCGTTCTCCTGCAGCGCCCAGACGATCCAGAGTAGGAAAAAAGTTGCCGCCATCGCGAAGGTGAGATTGAGATCCGCATTCGCGCCGCGCAGCAACGGACGATCAACATGGAAAGCGTTGGTCACTGGATCGTGATGCCCCCACCCGATCGTGCCTACGCCAGGAATGAGGCCGAACCAATTGAGGAAAAGAATGAAGATGAAAATGGTCGCAAAGAACCAAAAAGTTTTTTTGACCAGATGCGAGCCGATCACGCTCTCGAGAAAGTTGTAAAGCCCCTCGACCAGCCATTCCCAGAAATTCTGCGCCCCGGCCGGCACTTGTTGGATTTTGCGCGTTGCTGTTTGGGCGAAGACAATAATGCCAGCCGCCACTACCCAGGTAACGAGCATCGAGTTGGTCACGGTAAATTTTCCGATGGTGAAAAGTGGCGCTGCCTTGAGAGGGATCGCCTCGTGTTTCTCCGCGCCGGCGCCGGACTCGGGAGCGACCGTTTCCTGCGCACGCGCGTCGCTGGCGAAGCCGCCGAAAATCAGCAGACCGAGGAGGCTCAGGAGCAGCGGCAGTTGACGAAAATAGCGATGGACCATGAATGGGTGTCGAAAAGCGGCGCTTCCGCTGGCCGGCAGGCGTCGCACTTCTCCAGAAAGAAAAGAGGCGCACCTCAAGGGCCGCTTACGTCGCGCATACAGAAGAGCATGTTGCCAGCGCTGACAAGCGACTTTGCGGGAATTTTTCTCGCGCTGAAAAGCCGGCCCGAATCAGCCAGCAACGCCGTTATTCCGCCCGCACGCGCTCTGCAAAACCGCGCGGCACCACCGGGTCCGTCGCCGGCTCGCGCGCCCCGGCTTCCTCGGGAATCTCGACGGCTTCGCGGTAGTAGGCTTCGAGGAATGCGGTCTGCGCGCGTTGCTCGAAATTGGCCGCGACCGATTCACTCGCCAGCACCCCCATCTCGGCGAACGAACGCCGCGACCGCGTGATCTTTTTCATCTCCAGGGCGAGCGCCTGGTAATCTCGCTCTCCCACGAGTGCTCCGCAACGGCCATCTTCCACTGCCTCAGGAATTCCGCCATGCCGCGTCGCCAGGACTGGCATTCCAGTCGCCATCGCTTCCAGAATCGAGTTTGGAATTCCTTCCTGGTTCTCATCCGCAGGCATTTCGCTCGGATGCAGGAAAACGTGGCAACGATGATAAAGCGCGAGCAGATCCGCCTGTGAAAGAAATCCGGTAAAGTGGACGCGCTCGCTCACGCCCAACTCGCTCGCGAGCGCTTCGAGCATTGGTTGCAGCGGGCCCTTGCCCGCGATGAATAATTCCGCCTGCGGATTCGCCTTCTGGAAGAGGGCAAAGGCGCGCAGACAAGTCGTTAGGCCCTTTTTCGGGATGAGGCGGCAGGCTTGCAGGAAATTCCACGCTCCATCGCGCGGCGCCTCCCGACGAATCATCGGGAACTGCTGCAGCGGCACGCCCGTGCGATTGATCCGGATACGTTCCGGCGGGCAACCGAGCGTGATCAAACGCTGTTCGAGCGAACGCGAACGCGCCAGAATCAACGCGGCCGCCCCAAATACTTTTCTCAACTTCATTGCGTAATCGGGGTTCGCGGCTTTCAGCATCACGTCCGCGCCGTGAAACGAGACCACGCAAGGCCGGCGCCAGCGCTCGATGAAAGGCAACAAGTGCACACCGGTGTGGCCAAAATAGATGTGCATCAAATCCGCTCCGCGGCGTTCGAGCAAAGCGGAGAGCGCCTGATATTCGCCGCGATACACGATCGGTGGGCGGCGCTCGACAAATTTCAGCCAGCCGTGCCGCAACGGATTAGTCCGCGGCTTCGGGATCAGCTCGATGTCGTCAAACGGGAAGCGTTCCTGATTTTGCAGCTTCTTCGTCATGACGAAGGTCTGCACTCCGCTTAGAGCCGTCACCTGCCGGTAGATGTGCAGCATCTCCGACTTCAGAAAAGTGGTGCAGTAACTGGCGACGACGAGCTTCGGCATAATGAGGGGATTTTGCGGAGGTTTAAAAAGTGAGAACCTTGAGCGGGACGGCGCTGATTGTCTATCAATTATTCGTGCATGCTCTTCTCAAGAGTTCCTGCATAAAGAGAATCCGTCAAAACTGTTTTGCCCGGGTCGTCCTCGCTCAGCCAGCGTTCCAGCTCGCGTTTGAGTTCTTCGATTCCCTCGGACTCCTTCGCGGAAATCGGCGCCACCGCACGGTCGGGAAAGCGGCTCCGAAATGCGGCCAGGTTCTCCTCCCCTTCCGGCAGATCCATTTTGTTTGCGATCACACGCCACGGCCGCTGCGAGAGACGCGGGTCGTAGAGGTCGATTTCGCGCCGCAAATGTTGCAAGTCTTCGATCGGATTGCGCCCTTCGCTCCCCGCCATATCGAGCACAAAGAGCAGCAGCCGGCAGCGCGTGATGTGCCGCAGAAACGCATGACCCAGCCCGAGATTTTCATGCGCACCTTCGATCAAACCGGGAATATCCGCGACCGTCGCGCGGCGGTAATCCGGAAAATCAACCACGCCAATCATCGGGTGTAGCGTCGTGAACGGGTAGGGCGCGACCTTCGGATGAGCGGCCGAGATACGCCGCAGCAAGGTCGACTTTCCGGCGTTCGGATAACCGACCAAACCCGCGTCCGCGATCGTGCGCAGCTCGAAAATGAAAGTGCCTTCCTCGCCTTCTTCCCCTTCCGAATACTGGCGCGGCGCGCGGTTGCGCGAGCTCTTGAAATGCACGTTTCCTTTCCCGCCTTTGCCCCCGTGGCAGAGAATATATTCATCGTTAGGCCAGACCAGATCGGCGAGTGGAGAAAGAGCGGAGGGCGGGGGGCGAAGGGCGGAGATTTCATCCGTATGCTCAGCTTCTTTCATCCTTCCGCCTTCATCCTTCATCCTTTCTTCCCATACCACCGTCCCCGGCGGCACCTTCACGATCTTCGGAGCCGCGCCGCGCCCATGCATCTGTTTGCCCATGCCGTGCGCGCCTTTTTTTGCCTTGAGCAACGGCTCGTAGAAAAGGCTCGTCAGGTTGTCCGTATGTTCGTCGGCCCGCAGGATGATGTCGCCGCCTTTGCCCCCGTCGCCGCCGTCGGGACCGCCGCGCGGGACGAATTTCTCCCGCCGAAAACTGACGCAGCCGCGGCCTCCATCACCCGCCTTCGCCACCACTTTGATCCGATCGACAAACATCGCCGAACCATACACCGGGGCGGCTCCTGGTCGCCCCCTACTTCAGCACGAGCGACTCGTAGAGCCGTTTCGTTTCCTGCGCGATCGCGCCCCAGCTGAACCGTTCCTCCGCCCGTTTTCGGCCTGCGCGCCCCAACTTTTTTTGTAGCTCCGGATCAGCCATGAGTTCATTGATTTTCATCGCCAGATCGCGCGAAAACTTTCGCGGATCGACCGGCTCGAACGGGCTCTCCTTCATCTGCTCGACCGGCACAAGGAAACCGGTCTCGCCATCCACCACCACTTCCTTGATCCCGCCGACCGCGCTAGCCACCACCGCCGTCTCGCAGGCCATCGCCTCGAGGTTGATGATCCCGAACGGTTCGTAAATAGACGGACAACAAAAGACCGCCGCGTGCGAGTAGAGTTCAATCACACTCGACTTCTCGATCATCTCCTCGATCCAGATGATGTCGCCCCGTTTTTCCTGCGCCTGCCTTATGGCGGCCTTCATTTCCGCAGCGATCTCCGGCGTGTCGGGCGCGCCGGCGCAGAGCACAATCTGGAAAGTGGGATCCATCAGCTCGATCGCCCTGACGAGATGGATGATCCCCTTTTGCCGCGTGATTCGTCCCACGAAAAGCAGAAACGGCTTCTGCGGATCGATCCCGTGCCTAACGAGCACATCGCGCTCGCCGCGCGGTCGATATTCCTGCAGATCGATCCCGTTGTAGATGACGTGGAGGCGCGACGGCTCGATCTCGAAGAGGCGCTCCACGTCGCGCTTCGTCTCCTTCGAAACCGCAATCACCGCATCCGCCATTTCTAGCGCGGTCCTTTCCAGCCAGACGGTAAAATCGTACCCGTCGCCCAGCTGCTCGCGCTTCCAAGGCCGGAGCGGTTCCAGCGAATGCACCGTGATGACGAGCGGCCGCCCGTAATTCAGCTTCGCCAGAATCCCGCCGAAATGGCTGTACCAAGTGTGGCAATGGACGACATCCTCAGTGATGTCGCGGGTATTGAAATCGAGGCAGCGCTGCACCGCGCCGAAGACCGGGCGGAGCGGTTTCGGACAAGTGTAGGCGCCCATCTCGAGGCCGAAACCGTGCACCTCCGGATTCGTGCCTAACGACTCCTGCTCCCCAAAGCAGCGCACCTCCACCTCCATCAATTTCGCCAGCTCGCGCGCCAGATACTCGACGTGCACCCCGGCGCCGCCGTAGACGTGCGGCGGGTATTCGTTGGTCAAAAAAAGCGCTTTCAAGATTGCGCATTCACCAAGAGCACGGGCACGGTCGCGCGATGCCGCACTTGCGTGATCGTGCTTCCGTAAAGCAAATCCTTTAAAAAGCGGTGGCCGTGCGTTGTCATCGCGATCAAATCGCATCCTTGGTCGGAGGCGGCTTTCAAAAT
>JBBSGS010000122.1:0-8074 GCA_038253875.1 Chthoniobacterales bacterium | reverse complement strand
GAGGTTCACGATGAACGAGAAGAGCGCAAGCCGTCAGGAAGCCGAGCGGGGGAAAATTATTCCAACGGCGGCGAGCGAACTGAATAATCTCATTCAAGTGATCTCCGGCACGGTGGAAATGCTGGAGAAGATCTGGGAAGGCCCGCCGCAGTCGGTAAAATATTTCGAGACGCTCCGGGCTAGCCTCGAGCGGGGCGCCAAAGTGACCGCCCAACTGGTCCAGCATGCCGGCGGCACGAATCAGAGAATCCGTCTTCATCCCGACCTCGTGCCCAGCGCCAATGGCAAACCCGCACCTACAAAGCCGGTAAAAAATCAGCCGTGCATCCTGGTCGTCGATGACGAGCCGATGGCGCTGGCCCTTTCCCGCTACGTGCTGGCACAAGCCGGCTTCGCCGTGGTCACGGCGCAATCCGGTCCCGAAGCGCTCGAGCTTTTCGGCAAAGAGCCGGGCCGGTTTACTCTCATTTTGATGGATCTCTCGATGCCGTTGATGGATGGGGAAGAGACCTTTATTCGCCTGCGCGCGATTGACCCGAAAGCGCTGGTCGTTTTGGATACTGGCTTCATCGAAAAGCATCGGCTCGATCGCATGATGGCCGCGGGTCTGGACGGATTCCTGCGCCGGCCGTATCAGCCCGACGAGCTTCTTCGGCAGATCCAATCAGTGATCGAGGGCGGGCGCAATCGTGTTTCCGTTGCCTCACCCTCATCCGCCGCCGCGTTTTCCTAAACCCTCAGGGGGATTCGCTCTCCGACACCGATCCTCTGGTCGGATACGTGGCATCGAGCGCTTCAGCCTAACGAACTCTACACGAGCAGTCGCTTTTGCGGGTTGCCAAGAATGTCGCTTCGCCCACAGGATGGCGGCATGGATTTGAGCGACTATCTGCGAGCTTCGCGGCGCGCCTTGCTCTTTACGGGCGCGGGAATTTCGACCGGGAGCGGCATTCCCGATTTCCGTGGGCCGCAAGGCGTCTGGACTCGGCGCCAGCCGGTTTACTATCAAGATTTCATGAGCTCGGAAACCGCGCGCCTCGAGCATTGGGAGTACAAGTTGGAAGCCTGGGAAGCATTCCGCGAAGCCCAGCCTAACGATGTCCATCGCGCGATCGTTAGGCTGGAAGCAGCGGCCAGACTGGAGATGGTCGTGACGCAAAACATCGACGGTCTGCACAGTCTCGCGGGCACGAGCGCGGAACGGCTCGTGGAATTGCATGGCAGCAATGCACTCGTCGAATGCCAGAGCTGCAAGTGGCGCGGCGACCCGCAACCGCACTTCGATTTCTTTCGCGCGCAGCGCACCCCGCCGCTCTGCTCCTGCGGCGGGTTTCTAAAACCGGCCACGATCAGCTTTGGGCAGAACCTCGACCTCGCTGAGCTGGAGCGCGCGCGTCGCGCCGCGCTGGCCGCCGACCTGGTGGTGGCGCTCGGCTCGACCTTGTCCGTTTACCCAGCGGCCTCTTTTCCGCTTCTGTGCGCGCGGCGTGGCGTCCCCTATGCGATCGTCAATCGCGGCGCCACCGAACACGACCACGAGTCGTGTGTCTCGCTGCGCCTGGAAGGCGAAGTGAATGAGATTTTTCCGCGAGCCGTCGCCGAAGCGCTAGGTTAGATCTCATGATCCCGCTTCGATTTTTTGTCTGCGTCCTTTTCTTGTTAGGCAGCCTCTCCGCGACGCGAGGGGCGGAACGGGAGTTCCGAGGAGTGTGGGTCGCGACGGTTTACAATCTCGACTGGCCTTCTCAGCCGGGCCTTCCCGCTGCCGTGCAGAAAGCCCAACTGCGCGCGCTGCTCGATCGCGCGGCCTCCCTGAAACTCAACGCCATTCTCCTGCAAGTGCGGCCGGCGAGCGACGCCCTTTACGCTTCGAATAAAGAGCCTTGGTCGGAATTTCTCAGCGGCACAGCGGGCGTATCGCCGGGCTACGATCCGCTCGCCTTTGCCATCAGCGAAGCGCATGCGCGCGGGCTCGAGCTGCACGCCTGGGTGAATCCTTTCCGCGCCGCCATCAACGCGAGCGTCAGACTGCCGGCAAATCATGTCGCGAAAGAGCATCCGGAATGGGTTCGGCGCTTCGGCAAACAGCTTTGGATCGATCCGGGCGAACCGGCGGCGCGCGCTTATGTGATCGGTGTCATCACCGACATCGTTCGTCGCTATGACATCGACGGCCTGCACCTTGACGACTACTTTTATCCTTATCCGCTTAAGTCTGGCGCGGCGACCTTCCCGGATGACTCCAGCTGGCAACGCTACGGCAGCAAGAGCGGGCTGAGCCGCGCCGATTGGCGTCGTGATAACATCAACGAATTCGTGCACTCCATGTATCGGGCGGTTAAGGCGACGAAATCGAGCGTGCGTGTGGGTATCAGTCCGTTTGGAATCTGGCGTCCCGGCGTGCCGCCAACGACGAGAGCTGGACTGGATGCTTATGGCCAGCTCTTCGCCGACTCGCGCAAGTGGCTCGCGGAAGGCTGGGTCGATTATCTTGCGCCGCAGCTTTATTGGAGCATTCGGCCTGCGGATCAGAGCTTCCCGGTTCTGCTTGATTGGTGGCGCGCGCAGAGTCACGGGACGCCGGTCTGGCCCGGCCTCGCGACGGAACGGATCGGCAGCAAGCGGCCGGCGCGCGAAATTATTGAGCAGATCGAGTTGACCCGGCGGGGCACCTCATCGCCGGGCCACATCCATTGGAGCATGAAGGCATTGATGCGAGACCAGGGGGGGATCGATGGCCTCCTGCGGGCTGGACCTTACGCAGAGAAAGCGGCGCCACCACGCTAAAGGGGCGTTCGTCTTTCGGAAGAACATCTTTCCGCAGAGCCTGGACATGCCGAAGCATGTCACTCTGGAGGGACGCGCTTCCGCGCGTCCAGTTTGAAGCTCACCGGGCCATTTGCCTAACGACTGTAGGGTGTCGGACGCGCCCAGAGGTCATTGCGACGGTCCGGTCACTATGTCACAGGAGACGATTTTAATCGGCCATCCAGCGCTGTAGACGCTTCGCTCTGCGAAACGCGGGTCTGCGCGTGCCGTCTACCACGAATGTTGTTCCCGTCGGCCAAGCCGATACCCGCGTCTCCCAGAGGGAGGCGTCTACAAAGTGAACGCGCTGGCGCTTGCTTACCGAAACTGTTGGTGCTGGCGAATTTGCTCGGCGAAGGCCGGTTGCTGCTCGGGAGCAAGTTGCGCTGGGAACTTGGCCTGGGAACGATTCCAGCGACCGATCCATTCCGAAGCGAGGAGTTCGTAGCGGCGCGTCATGGGAGAGCCCAGCGCCGCGGGAGTGAAGGCAATGGTGGTTTCTTCCTTGGCGCCGGCCGGGCGCCCTTTGGCGACAAAGAATCCGGAGGCGAGTAACGCGGCGCGCGCCGCGGTCGAGTGCGAGTAAGTAAACAGTTCCGCCGCGCGGCCCGCGCAGGCGGCGAAGAGCTGCCGGAAAGTCTCGATCGTCCGTTGTTCGCCATGGGTTCTGCTCGAGAACATATCGTAGAAAATCAGATCGGGAGGCGCCGGAGCTTCAGTCATGGTGGTGAGAAAATCGCCGGGCACGAGCGACCAGCTCAGGCCCTTGCAGCGTTTTGATTGCCATTCGCCGTTCTTGAGAATTCCGACCGGCCCGCCGTGGCGAAGATAGTGAAACTTATCGAGGTGCCGCAGCGCGAGTCGCAGGGAATCGAGATCGTTTTCGAAACTCGTGATGTGCAGCGGGCGCACCGGGCCTAACGAAGCCTGCGTCTCGTAGCATTCGATCGCCGCCATCGCGTTGGCCGCCGCGCCCAGTCCTACGTCCCAGATGACGAGCGGCTCGGTGGACAAAGAGAGGCGCTCGGCGAGGCGGGATTGCTCGACGTAAAGGCTGCGCGCCTCCTCCATCGGAGGGGTCCGCATGTGCATGATCTCTCCCGAAGTCACTTGGCGAATGCTCGCGAAACCCTCGTGCGCGATGTGCATTTCGTAGTTGCCTAACGAAGCTGATCTTAGCCGGGCCGGCTTGGGATGGCGGACCGGATTTTCCCGATCGGATTCCTGAAGAACCTCGCGTTTCTCGCGGTAGAAATCGGTAAAACGACCGGCGAGAATGCTAGCGCGAATGTCGCGCATGAGCTGATGATAGAAATGAAGGTTATGCTTGCCGAGAAGCTGCCAGCCGAGGGTCTCGCTGGTTTTGGTGAGATGGTGCAAATAGGCACGGGAGTAGCGCGCGCAGGTCGGGCAAGCGCAGGCGGGATCGAGCTTTTCCTCGGAAAATTTGTAGACGCCGCGACGCATCTGCAGGAAACCGGACGAGGTAAAGGCAGCGCCGCGTTGCGCGAGCTGCGTCGGCATGATGCAATCAAACATATCGACGCCGCGATGAACAGCTTCGAGAATGTCGAGCGGCGTGCCCACGCCCATGAGATAACGCGGTCTGTCGGCGGGAAGGAGTTGCGCGGTAAACTCACACAGGTCTTCGCGCTCGCTCTTAGTCTCGCCGACCGCCAGCCCTCCGATGGCGAAGCCATCGAAAGGCATCTCGCCTAACGATAGCGCGCTTTCGCGGCGCAGCTCGGGGAAAAGCGCGCCCTGCACGATCGCAAACATGGATTGCGGGGAATCACCGCGCGCCGCCAGACTGCGCGCCGCCCACCGCTGCGTGAGCCGGACCGCGGCACGCGCGGCCGCTTCCTCCGCGGTCGAGGCAATGCATTGATCGAGCGCCATCATGATATCGCTGCCGATCGCTTTCTGCGTCTCGATGCTTAACTCAGGACTTAGCAGAATGGTTTGCCCGTCGAGATAACTCTGAAAGACCGCGCCCTCCTCGCTCATCGAGCGCGAGTGCGGCAGCGAGAAGATTTGAAAGCCGCCGGAGTCAGTCAGGACTGACCGGTCCCAACTCATGAAGCCGTGAATTCCGCCGGTCCGACGAAAGACCTCTGCGCCGGGACGAAGTAAGAGGTGGTAAGTGTTGGCGAGGAGAATCTGAGAGCCTGCTTCTTCCAAGGTCCGGGTGAGCTGCGCCTTGACCGTTGCCTGGGTTCCGACCGGCATAAAGAGCGGCGTCTGGACCTCGTTATGCAGGGTGCGAAAAGTCGCGGCGCGGGCGCGCGACTCCTGCGCTTGAGCATCGAGGCGAAAGTCGAGGCGGGAAGAAGTCATTGATAGATCTGCGGTTCTTGCGGGAGTTGAGTCAAGTGATGACTACCGTTTGTCGTCCGTTAGCAGTTTCGCGATCGACTCCAGCTCTTTTCGATGGGCTTCGTCCGGTTGTGGGTAACTCATCTTGAGACTCTTGAGCGTATCAACGATGGCCTGCGAGATAATGAGGCGCGCGTTCTTCTTGTCATCGGCCGGTATCACATACCAAGGCGCGTCCTTTGTGCTCGTCGCACGCAGGCATTCCTCGTAAGCGGTCATGTAATCGTCCCAAAAGTGCCGCTCTTCCAGGTCACCGGCCTCGAATTTCCAGTTCTTATCCGGCTCATCGAGCCGGGCGAGAAAGCGCTTGCGTTGTTCTTCCTTGGAGATGTGGAGAAAGAACTTCAGAACGCGCGTGCCGTTGCGGTGCAAATGACGCTCCAGGTCGTTGATTGATTCGAAGCGCCGCTTCCAGAGAGATTGCTCATCGAGTAACTCCACCGGCAGATTTTGGCCGCGCAGAATCTGCGGATGCACGCGCACGATCAGCACTTCTTCGTAATAAGAGCGGTTGAATATGCCGATCCGCCCGCGCTCCGGGAGACAGCGGGTCGTGCGCCAGAGAAAGTCGTGCTCCAGCTCCTCCTCGCTTGGCCTTTTAAAACCGTAGACTTCGCACCCTTCAGGATTCACACCCGACATGACATGCTTGATCGAGCTGTCTTTGCCGGCCGCATCCATCGCCTGGAAAATGATGAGGAGCGCATACCGATTGTGCGCGTAGAGCAAAGACTGCAAGTCGGCAAGTTCCTGCGTTTTCTCCTCGAGGAGCTTTCGATAATCCGCCTTCGATTTGTAGAATGATTGCGTCGCCGTGGGCGACTTGCTTAGTTGCCACCCGTGACCGGGCGGGACGCGGAACTTTGCTGAGTTTAACTTCACAACCACGAAGCTATCGCAGAAGTGCACCGCGAGCACATCGCCCGCACGGGCCGTCGTTTGCGTTTTGAAAAGCGGATTGAAAGATGGTGCATGACCATGCCTTCGCCGGAGTTCATTCACCAATTTGTGCCGGGGCGTTCGTCGCGCACCTTGCTGCTGCTGCACGGCACCGGAGGCAATGAACACGATCTCCTCCCGCTCGGGCGCGAACTGGATCCGGAGGCGGCGCTGCTCAGTCCGCGCGGTCAGGTTTCGGAGAATGGCATGCCCCGTTTTTTCCGGCGTCTCGCGGAGGGTGTCTTCGACGAAGCGGATCTTGTTCGCCGGGCGCACGAGCTGGCGGATTTCATCGAGCGCTCGGCGCAGAAATATGATTTTGATCAGCAGAATTTGATCGCGGTCGGTTATTCGAACGACGCCAACATTGCCAGCGCGATCATGCTCCTCCGTCCGGGAACATTTCACGGAGCGGCACTCCTGCGCGCGATGGTCCCGCTCGTGCCTAACGACTTGCCTGATCTGCAAAAAGCGCCGGTCCTGATCGCGGAGGGCAACGCCGATCCCATTGTCTCGGCGGAAGAAGCCAAACGATTGGGCGCACTCCTCGAACGCGCCCGTGCTGAGGTGACCATGCATTTCGAAAACGCCGGCCACAATCTCACCGCCGCGACCCTCACGGTGGCCCAGCGATGGCTCGCCGCGCAGGTATAGGCATTCCCCGATTGCCACGTTTGCGCGCAAAGATAAATTGCGCCGACCGTTTCACGCCAGGGTGGCGAAATTGGCAGACGCGCCAGACTTAGGATCTGGTGGAGCAATCCTTAGGGGTTCGAGTCCCCTCCCTGGCACCTCTGGAAGAATCAGGAACTCAGGAAAGCAGGAAAATAATCCGGTGCTTTTTCATTCCTGGTTTCCTGGATTCCTGATTGATCCTCTCCTGCCGCGGGGGCAAAAGGCAGACACTCGTAATGAAAGATCCGCACCTCGAAATCGAACGAAAGTTTCTCATCCGTAAAATGCCGCGCGGGCTGGAGGGCTTTCCGCACCATGAAATCGCGCAAGGCTACCTCACGATTGGGCGCGATCGCTCGCACGTACGGCTGCGGCGCAAAGGGCGCGTCTGCACCCTGACCTTCAAGCACGGCTCGGCGGCGGCGCGGGAAGAGCGCGAAATCCGCTTGAACCGCGCGCAATTCGACGTCCTCTGGCCCGCCACGACGGGCGCGCGCCTAACGAAAACACGCTACGACGTGCCCTGGAAAAAATCGGTCGTAGAGATCGATATCTACCACGGCTCGAACGAAGGGCTGATCGTGGCCGAGGTCGAGTTTGCCGACGAAATAAGTTGCCGCAGATTCACGCCGCCGTCCTGGCTCGGCGCGGAGGTGACCGGCGTAGGACGCTACAGCAATCCGCGGCTCGCACGCGATTGACGGAGCACGCGGGAATCAGGAACCCAGGAAAGGAACCAAGATCATCCGGTCTTGGTTTCCTGATTGATCCTTTTGTTTTTCTCGGCGAAAGGAGCGCGACCGATTCGCAGATTGTCAGGCGAGTTCCCTTTCGTCATATTTTGTGTTTCGCTCCGCAATGACCCCTTCGCCTAACAAAAAGATTCTGCTCGTCGAGGACGAAGTGGATGTGGTTGACCTGCTCACGCTGCAGTTGCGCAAGGCGGGCGGCTTCGTCGTGACAGTGGCAAACGACGGCGCGGAGGCATTGAAAAAGGCGCGCGGGGAGTTGCCCGCGCTCATCGTGCTCGACCTTATGTTGCCTCGCATGTCCGGCCTCGAAGTTTGCAAAATTCTCAAGACGGAATCGGCCACCCGGCACATCCCGATCATCATGCTCACCGCCAAGGCGGAGGAAATCGATCGCATCGTTGGGCTGGAATTTGGCGCGGACGACTACGTGACGAAGCCGTTCAGTCCGCGCGAGATGCTCCTGCGAATCAAGGCAATCCTGCGTCGCGGGCAGAACGAGGGACCGGAAGAAAACCTGACCCGGG
>JBBSGS010000121.1:0-8121 GCA_038253875.1 Chthoniobacterales bacterium | reverse complement strand
GGACCGTGTCTCAGTTCCAGTGTGACTGGTCGTCCTCTCAGACCAGCTACCCGTCATAGCCTTGGTGGGCCGTTACCTCACCAACTAGCTGATAGGCCGCGGGGTCATCAAGAAGCGCCAGGTTGCCCCGGCTTTGATGTTGGAAAGATGTCTTCCCTGATCATATGCGGTATTAATTCGCCTTTCGACGAGCTATCCCCCACTTCTCGGCAGATTCCCCACGTGTTACGCACCCGTTCGCCACTAGACTTTCCCAGGTATTGCTACTCGGAAAAGTCCCGTTCGACTTGCATGTCTTATCCACGCCGCCAGCGTTCGTTCTGAGCCAGAATCAAACTCTCCGTAAAAATTTGGAGCCGGCATCATTGCTGATCCCGGACAAAGTTTGCGCCCCTCTTCGCTAACGAAGAGGGAGCTGAAATCTGACCATTCTAAACCGGCAATCGCTCGTAAGCGGAAGCCGGTGTTCGTCCGATCTTATTCAAATTAAGATTCCTTCGCGGTTCCGAAGAACCGGTTCAGGAAAATTTTTAATCAAAGAAACTCGACGTATAACGCACAATTCAATTTTCGCTGACTTCTACCTTCTGGATTTCAAATAACCGAATCGTCGTGATGACGAAATCCAGAATTGCACTGTCAAAGATCGACCGTCCCTTACCGGTTCGCGGCGGCAACCGACCTTTCGTTTTACCGAAGATCGGCTCGCGTTGAGCCAGAGAAGAACACCTCGGGAACTCCCGAAGCCGCAGCACTGCGGACGAGCAAAGTAATTCGACTTCGAGGACGCGTCAAAGAGAAAGATGCGCGCATCGGCGCATTTTTTCTCGAGCTGCTTTCGCAGGGCATTTTGCCTCGTCTGCGGCGCGACGCTCGGGGCGCTTTTTCCGAGCCAGCGAAGCCCAATCAAGCCGGCAGCAAATCCGGGAGGCCCGCGAAAATTTCTTCCTCGGCTTCCTCCTCCACCGTCTGCAAGGGGGCGAAGCGATCCGCGCGAAAGCCGCGTTCGATACCGTGCGCATTGAGCGGCCCGGCAATCTCACAAAGATACACCGCCGTCTCACCCTCTTCGCCGGTCAGGCCCACGCCCGGCACAATATCGCGAATGGTGTAGGTCGTGCCTTCCTTCGGCAGCTCCGCGTAAAGCTTCTCAATCCCGAGCGGAAAACGCCCGTCCACACAAACAACTTTCTGATTCGGCAGAAACATATACCAACATTATCACAAGCTGGCGGCTACGAAACACCGGGCAGAATCGCCTCTCAGAATTATTGATCCCGAGCAAGCCGGCCGGGCGAGGGCGGTTTGTCAGGATCGAACGCGGACAAAACGATACCGCCCGCGAATGTGTTCGGCGATGAAGCGTCCCTTCGAATCGGAGGCAATCAACTCGCGGTAGACAATTGTAGGCACGTCGAGAAACCGGTATACCGCCCCGCGCGTAAACTCTATCTCCAAGGCGTGGAGATGCCGGCTGTAGCCAATGCTTGCGACATTGCTGGAGGTCACGGCTTCGCGCCTGATCCGCGAAACGATCCCCTCCTCCGGCGCAGCCGACGTCCCGTGAGCCAGGAACACGATAACCGCGAGCAAGGCAAGATTTCGGGGGAAAGTCATTGGTGGTCCGCTCGGGCAAGCCTGACCAAATGCGCGTATCAGGAAAAGCAGAAATTTTTGCGCCTTGCGACCGCGCGCCCGAGAACGAACGCCCTCGTGCGATTCATTTCGGGGAAGGCCCCGCACGGCGAGTCTAGCGCGCGGCGAGCCAGCCGCCAGTTGCTTGCACTGGCGGGAGCTGGCCTCGGCGAGTCACCCACATCGCCACCGCTTTTTGTGGCGCGCTTTCCGACGGAGAAGGAATCGTTAGGCTGGCAACAAGGCGATCCGCTTCTTTCTTCAGAGGTGCGTCTTGCTGGCTCAAGACCACGAAGTCATGCTGCAAATTGCGGCCCCCGTTTTCGCCCGCGCCGATTTTCGAGGAAATGCCAGCCCCGAGTATCGCGGCGTGCACCTCCCAGTCGCCTTCCACACCCTGAGTGGGACGAAATTCGATTGACCAGATCCGGCCGTCTTTGCTCGTCGTGCTCAACACCCCGGGTGCATGATCGTTAGGCGAAGAAAGCCTTCCCGACCAGCCGCCGCGAAGTTCCTTCCCGTTAAGGACGAAGGCCGGGGTGTAAACGGACTCGCTTTGCCAAAGCGCCGCATAACGACTCTGGCGTGCCGTATATTCCTGCGCGGAAAAGCGGTCGCGCCAGCCGAGGCGGTCCCAATAATCAACATGATAGGCGAGCGGCACGAATTTCTTCCAGAGAGCGGGATCAGCTTTCAAGCGGCTGAACTGCGCTTCGGCCGGGGGACAACTGCTGCAGCCTTCTGAAGTGTAGAGTTCGAGCAGCGCCGTCTCTTGCGGACCGCTGCTGAATTGAACTTCGGCGGGGGCAGAAATCATGGTTGCGCCTAACAATGATCCGATTCCAAGAACGAGCAGCTTCATGTCTCGTGGGAGCGGCCGCGAGTGCGTTTATTCCGCGCGCAAGTGGTTAGGTGAGCTGGAGAATGTGCTTGATCCCGCGCACCGGGATGACCACCCAGTCGGGCCGATGATTTAACTCGTAGCCCACTTCATAGACAGCCTTATCCAGGAGATAGGCTTTGAGCAGGACTTGGAGATCGCCTCCCTTGGACGGGAGAAAAGATGCGCCCGAAGTCGTGCTGAGGTAGCTCGCCAGGAATGTCGCGCCAATTTTCCGGTACCAAAGATCAGCCCAGAGTTCCAGGAAGGGCCGGTCTTCCGGACGCGTCGAGGGTTGCCAGAGAGCGCTGTAGGCGGCGTACTGAAACGAGCGCATCATGCCTGCGACATCGCGCAAGGCCGAGCGTTTCAATTTCCGTTCACTTAGCGGTCGCGCCGGTTCGCCTTCGAAATCGAGAAGGATGAAATCTTTCCCGGTATAAAGCACCTGCCCCAGATGGTAGTCGCCGTGAATGCGAATCTTGCTCGCGGGCGCGGTTTGCTCGAGCAACCGTTGCTCGTTAATGAGAATTTGCGGTTCGGCCGCGAGCACCTGTTTCGCTTCTTCGCGAAACGCTTCCGGCAACTCTGGCAATTTCTTCTGCAAAAGCGCGAAAGCCCGGCGCAAGGAGGCGCGCATCGATTGATAAACGGAGCGCTGCGCCATGGTGTTGAAGGGCTCCGGCGCGAATATTTTGTCTTCCGCTTCCGAGGCGAGAGCGAGATGCATTTCGCCGGTGCGCTGTCCGATCAAGCTCGCCTTTTCTGGGTAAATACCTCCGAGCAATTCTTCGAGCAGCGGGCCCGGGGCGGCCGCGTCGGTTTGGAGGTCGCCCTTGCGCGCGAGGACGCGCTCGAAGTAACGGCCGACCGCATCGAGGGTGAGCGCCCAGGCATCGCTTTCATTCGCAACGGCAGCCTGCATCAGCGCGACGACGGTCGGCTCCTCTCCCGGGCGCCGATACTCGATCGCGCCCGCAAAAGCCGGAACGTGGGCGAATTGCCGGCGCTCGCTCAGGAAACGCGTCATCTCGACATCGGGGTTCACGCCGTCCTCCAGCTTCCGGTAGAGCTTGAGGAAAAACCGGTTCCCGAACAGCATGGAGGAATTGCTCTGCTCCGCGGCGAGGACCTGCGAGCTTGGCCTATTCTCGTTAGGCTCCTGCGCCAATAGGTTGCTGGTCACGCCGATCAGCTGACCACTTCTGCCTTTTAGAATCGCGCCGCGGGTCATCAATTGGAAAAGCTTGTCGCGAAAATCCGCGTCCCACATCGCATCGTAAAGGACCGCCCGTTGCGCGCCGAGGCGGGCGATGACCGCCTGTGAAGAAGTGCGCACGAGCGCATCGGCCGCCGGGCCGGTCGCCATTTGCACTGGAAGCGAATAGATATCCGGCGCGCCATCGGTGTAATCGACCTGCAAGAGCCAGAACTGGGCGGCATTTTCCGCCATCGCAATTTGCTCGATGATGCGCATCTCGCGAATCTTTCGCGCTTTCGCGCCGAACCAGCGGCAGCTGTTCAAATACGCAGGCAAAATCGAGCGCTCTATCTGAGCGCGCCGGCCGTCGGCCAGCAGAGTTTGCAGAACCGGCTCCGCCTCGAGCACAGGCACGACGCGTTTTTTGGACGGGCGCTTCCCGCCGTGCGATTGCAGGACGAACCAGTAATGACCGTGCGGACCAATCGTCAGCACATAGGGCGTTTTCCTGACCGACGGGAAAACATTCCGGCTGAAGACTTCCATCAGCGCGCAACCGGCGAAGCGCGATAAGTCTATCTCCACCGCCTGGGAGAAGCGCGAGAGATTCACCACGATTAAGATCGTCTCGTCTTCATAGCGGCGCAGAAAGGCGAGGACCTTCGAGTTATCGGGGTGAAGAAACTCTATCGTCCCGCGCGAGAAGGCGCGGTAATTCTTCCGCATCCCGATGACGCGCCGCGTCCACCAGAGAAGCGAGGAGAGATTCTTCTGCTGATTCTCGACGTTGATCGCCTCGTAGTGATACTCGGGATCGATCGTGATCGGCAGGTAAAGCTGCTGTGGGTTAGCCTTGGAAAAGCCGGCGTTGCGATCGCTGCTCCATTGCATCGGAGTGCGGCAGCCGTTGCGATCGCCCAGATAAAAATTATCGCCCATCCCGATCTCGTCGCCGTAGTAGAGCACCGGCGTTCCCGGCATGGAGAAGAGGAGAATGTTGAGCAGCTCGATCTTGCGGCGGCTGTTGGCAAGGAGCGGCGCGAGGCGGCGACGAATGCCCAGATTGATCCGCGCCGTGGGATCCGTCGCGTAAACGCGCCACATGTAATCGCGCTCCTCGTCGGTCACCATTTCGAGAGTCAGCTCGTCGTGGTTGCGCAGGAACATTGCCCACTGGCAGGTCTCGGGAATCGCCGGCGTCTGCTCGAGAATGTCGACGATCGGGAACCGATCCTCCATCTGCAGCGCCATGAACATCCGCGGCATGAGCGGGAAATGGAAATTCATGTGCGACTCGTCGCCGTCGCCGAAATACTTGACCGCGTCCTCGGGCCATTGATTCGCTTCGGCCAGAAGCATGCGATCGGGAAATTTCGCGTCCATGTGCGCGCGCAACTTCCTTAAGTAGGCGTGCGTCTCGGGAAGGTTCTCGCAGTTTGTGCCTTCGCGTTCGTAAAGGTACGGGACCGCGTCGAGCCGAAGACCGTCGACTCCCATGCCTAACCAAAAGTCGAGGACGTCTTCGACTACCTCGTGAACGGCGGGATTATCGAAATTCAAATCCGGCTGATGAGTGTAAAAGCGGTGCCAGTAGTACGCTTTCGCGACCGGATCCCATGACCAGTTGGAAGTCTCGAAATCCTTAAAGATGATCCGCGCGTCTTTGTAACGCTCCGGCGAATCGCTCCAGACATAAAACTCCGCGTAGTCCGGTGCGTCCCCGGCTACAGCGGCACCGCGCGCAGCTACCGCGCGGCGCGATTTCTGGAACCACGGATTCTGATCCGATGTGTGATTAATGACCAACTCCGTGATCACCCGCAGTCCGCGCGCGTGCGCCGCGGCGAGGAATGCTTTGAAATCATCGAGCGACCCATACTTCGGATTGACGTCGTAATAATCGGCGATGTCGTAACCGTCATCGCGCATCGGCGAGGGATAAAACGGCAAGAGCCAGATCGCGGTGACGCCCAGTTCCTGGAGATAATCGAGCTTATCCATCAACCCCCGGAAGTCGCCCATGCCGTCGCCGGTGCTATCGTGAAACGTCTTCACGTGCAGCTCGTAGATGACCGCGTCCTTGTACCAGAGTGGATCGGAGCCGGTGCGGGAAGAATCGTCCGTCATTTGCGCTCAACCTCTGCCGCAGAAAGCGGGCGGGCGCAATTTCGCGTGCGTAATGAAATCCGCGTCCTCAGCCAAAGATGGAGTCAACCGCGACTTACTCGGATGTCACGGATCGGGAAGATTGTTGAGTTCCTTTAGTGGCTGCTCTCCCAGTCGCGGTCAAAAAACCCGGCAGCAACCTCTTCCGACAGCCTCTCAACCCTAAATAACCTTGACAGAAAACCGTTCTTTTGTTCGACTCAGCGGCGCATGAGCTCCCCGCCGGATCGTTAGGCTCGAGTCACCGATTCGTTAGGCACGCCGCGCTGTCCTTCCTCCTTCCGGGGGAGCACAAGTAACGCAGCTCGCGGAGCGAGCACCGGAGCATTCGTCTCACCTGGGACCAGTGCAACCAAGCCCGGCACTCTGGCCATCACTAATAACACGCTGACATTCAACTCCGACGCGACCTACAAGTGCGCTTTGGATCGGACTACTCTTAAAGCGACGCAAGTTGCCGGCAAAGGCGTAATGATCAACAGCGCCGCGCAGTTCGTCTTTGCCGATCTTAACACCGGCACGCTCATTGCCGGCACAGTCTTCACCGTCATTAACAATACTTCGTCGTCAGCGATTACCGGGAATCTGGCCAACGGCTCGACTTTCACCAGCACCGGAGGCACCACCTTTTCCAAGCGAGCTATACTGGCGGCACCGGCAATGACCTCACCCTCACAGTCGTGCCATAGCACAGCCTTCCAGTCCGGCTGAGGCGAGTCGAGCGAATGACCGGCTTGTTAGACAGGATTGACAGGATTTGGTTTCCCGAAATCCGACTTAATCCTGTTAATCCTGTCCTCTTTTATGAGTAGAGATACTCGTCGTGATATTCGCGCTGCGGCGCGAACTGCACCGTCTGGTCGCCGCCGGTTTCGGGATACTCGAAGATCTGGCCTTCGTAATTGCGGATCACGATTTTCTCGTTGTCGTGATAGAGGACGTATCCGGGATTGATCGGCACCTTGCCGCCGCCGCCGGGGGCGTCGATGACAAATTGGGGCACGGCATAGCCGGTGGTGTGGCCGCGCAACCCTTCGATGATCTCGATCCCTTTCGCGACGGACGCCCGCAGATGCGAGGAGCCGTCGATGAGATCGCACTGATAGAGGTAATAGGGGCGCACCCGGCACATGAGCAGTTTGTGCACGAGGGTTTTCATCGTCTCGAGATCGTCATTCACGCCCGCGAGAAGAACGCTTTGGTTGCCGAGCGGAATCCCGTGATTGGCCAGACGCTCCAATGCGGTGCGCACTTCGGTGGTGAGCTCGCGCGGATGATTGACGTGGACGCTCATCCAGAGCGGGTGATATTTTTGCAGCATCGCACAAAGCTCCGGGGTAATCCGTTGCGGGAGAAAGATCGGGACTCGGGTGCCGATGCGGAGAAACTCGATGTGTGGAAGTGCCCGCAGCCGGCTAAGCATTTTCTCCAGCTTCCCGTCGCTGAAAAGGAGCGCGTCGCCACCCGAGAGAAGCACGTCGCGCACTTCGGTGTGTTCTTCGAGATAACGAAAAGCCGCCTCGAATTCGGTATGCAGTTCCTGTTCGCCAACGCCGCTGACGACCCGGCTGCGTGTGCAATAACGGCAATAGCTCGCGCAACGATCCGTCACGAGAAAGAGCACGCGATCTGGATAACGATGGACCAACCCAGGCACCGGCATGTGAGAGTCTTCCCCGCACGGATCTGCCATATCGTAGGGCGACGCCCAGGTCTCTTCGATCCGCGGGATGACCTGACGCCGGATCGGGCAGTCGGGATTGTCCCGTTCGATCAGGTTGAAAAAATGCGGCGTGACCGCGAGCGCGAGCTTGTCGCCCGAGAGCAGAACCCCCGCGCGCTCTTCTTCCGACAGCACGATGTGCTGCTCGAGTTGCGCCAGGGTGGTGACGCGGTTCTTGAGCTGCCATTTCCAATCATTCCAGAGTTCGGACGCGACATCCGGAAAGTAACCGGGCGCCATAGAGATGAACTCTTTTCCGTCCTTTTTGCCGTCGGCAAGAGTAAGCATTTTGATTTCGAGGAAAAAGTTAAGGGCGCTAATTGTCGTGTCAATGAAGGCACTTGCGGGTGCGTAATGCACCGCCGCTTCTCCTAATCCTGCTCTTGCTCCTAATCTCAAAAGATCGAGCAGGATTAGGAGCAGGAGCAAGATTAGGAGAGGACGGGCGGCGAGGTTTGCCCGCTTCGTGCTTCCCGGCTCTATTGAACGGCGCTCGCCGCGTCCCTGTCCAAACCG
>JBBSGS010000120.1:0-8178 GCA_038253875.1 Chthoniobacterales bacterium | reverse complement strand
GCAAATCCCGCAACTCGATGAGCTGAAGATGTGACGGCTGAGTTTGGTGGCATCGAAAGCGGTCGGATTTGTCAGGGCAATCTCAACCACATTGCCCTTCGTCGCTGCAGTCGTTAGGCAGGAAGTGATCTCGAAAATCTCGGAGCTGGCGCGCACGATTCCTTCGGTCAAGGCAAAGCCCGCAGCCAGTTCCCGATCATTTCCCGGCGTGCGCATGACGACCGCGATGCTGCGGCCTTCCACGCGAATTTCGAGCGGTTCCTCAGCCGCGACTTCATCCGGCTGCTCAGGCCGGAGCGCACCTTTGCGATACCTAACGACGGCAACGTCCCGCTGCGGTTCGCGATTCGCTTTCACAGGTCGGCTGGAGTGTTGAAGTTGGCGAAGAGGGACATCTCCGACGGCAGGATCATTCGCGAGACGAGCAGCCGTTGCTCGATCGCGGCATGGACGAAACTTTGCATCGAAAAAGCTGCGCTCTGCAACGCCGCGGTCGCCAATCGGAGGCAGGCGACGGGATAGACTGCCGCCAGCGGTTCGAAGAACTCGGGGCCGCAGGGCACGACGCCTTTTCCATCGCGGCAAAGAGCGAGGAGAGATTGCAGGAAATCCGTCGTCATCCCAGGCAAATCAACCGCCAGCACAACGAGGAACGGTGACGTGCATTTTTGCAGCGCAGCCGCCACCCCGGCGAGCGGACCGGCATCGTCAATTTCATCCGGGATCGCCTCGCATTCATCGCGTGGCGGACCTGAAATCAGAAGCTGTTGTGGTGATAACCGCCGCAAAGTCGCAAGCTGCCGGCGCCAGAGCGGCTCGCCGTCGATTTCGAGCAATGCTTTATCCCGGCCCATGCGCGTCGATTTCCCTCCAGCCAGCAGCACTGCGCTCAAGCGCATCGTTAGGCTAGAGACTGCAGAACCTTCAATTCCGCCTCGCCCACCCGGATGCGGCCATCGGTCAGGATGCGCGCGCGCAAGCCGCCCTGCTGCACGAGAAATTTCTCCGTGCCGGGGGCGAGGGCGACATCCATCCAGGCGCATGGTTTGCAGTGGGCGGTTCCTCGGAATTGCACGCCCTGCAGCTCGAAGTCAGTTCCGATCAGGTTGTTCAACTCGACACCGGAGACGATGACATTGCGACGCAGCGCACCCGGGGATTTCGTCGTTAGGGCAAGAACACGGACGAGGTCATCGAAAACCTCCCGGGCGAAAAAGGTAATCTGCCCCTTGTAGTCATCGCGATAATTGAAGAAGCGGTCGTGGCGAATCCCATGGCCGGCGACACACTCGATCTGGCTTGTTTCCTGAAGCGGGAAATCATCCGGCTCTCGGCCGTAATGGCCGAAGTAATTGTGACCCGGGGAAGTGAAAATCTGCTCAATGATCATCGCAGGAACGGCTCCTCAGAACCATGCCGGTGCGCGCCGGGCCGCGCAACTTGACTCCCCCAACCCGTCGCTGACGTTTGTTTTCCGTAATGAGAACCGTCTGGCGCGTCTTCGCATACCTCAAACGTTATCCCTGGATGGCAGCCGGCACGCTCTCTTGCGCGGTCGTGAGCACGCTCATGATCATTGTCTTTCCGGCGGTCACCAAGTTCATCATCGACGAGGTGATCGCGGGACATCGGCCGGAGCTGCTCCTCCCCATGGTCGGCCTCGCACTCCTCTCATTTTTTCTCCAGGACCTGCTCAACGGTCTGCGCATTTTCCTCAACAACAGCTTCGAACAGAAAGTCATCTTCGATCTGCGCAGCGACCTTTTTCAACACATCGAGCTGCTGCCCCTGCGCTGGTTTGATAACCGCGCGACCGGCGACCTGATCACGCGCGTGGTCGAGGACGTGAACTCGGTCGAGCGCGTGCTGATTGACGGGATCGAGCAAGGCGTGGTCGCGGTCCTGCAGGTCGTGATCGTGATCGTGACGCTCTTTTATTTCAACGGCAGCCTCGCCTGGTGCGTGCTCGCGCCGGTGCCGTTGCTCGCGGGCGGAGCGATCGCTTACACGCTCACCGGGCCGAGCCGCTATCGCCCGCAGCGACGCGCGGCCTCGGCGCTTAATGCGCTCCTGCTCGACGATCTCGCTGGGATTCCCCAGATCAAGTCGTTCGTTAGGGAAGCGCAGGAGCACGCACGCTTCAACCGCGCGAGCGACGCCTTGCGGCAGGCGACGCTGCGCATCATGCGGGCCTGGGCGCTCTACAGCCCGTCGATGGATTTTGTGAACTCGTTAGGCCTGGTCCTGGCGATCGGTTTCGGCGGGCGCGCCGTTTTGCGCGGGGAGATGCAGGTCGGCTCGCTCGTCGCTTTTATTACCCTAACGAGATTTCTTTATGAACCGGTGACGCGGTTGCATCAGCTCAACCAGCTGGTGCAAGCCGGCCGCGCTGCCGGTGAACGCGTCTTTGAGATTCTCGATGAACCGGAGGAACCGGGTCTGGACGAAGGCGAAGCGTTCGCCCAGATCGAAGGCGAGATTTGCTACAATGACGTCAGCTTCAGTTACGCCCAAGGTCTTTCAGCTTTGAGCAACGTCAGCTTTCAGGCGCGGCCGGGCGAGACCATCGCGCTCGTCGGCGCGACCGGCGCGGGGAAGTCGACCCTGGTCAATCTGTTGACCCGCTTTTACGAGTTCACCTCGGGAATGATCACGATCGACGGGAAGCCGATTCGCGCTTTTCGGGTACAAGCCTTGCGCGAAATGATCGGCGTGGTCGCCCAGGAAAGTTTTCTCTTTAACGGGACAATCCGGGAAAATTTGCTCCTCGGAAAACCGGAGGCGACGGATGAGGAACTCTTCGAAGCGGTGGAGGCAGCGAATGCCCGCGCCTTCATCGATCGTTTGCCTAACGGACTCGGGAGCCTGGTGGGCGAACGCGGAGTGAAGCTGAGCGTGGGAGAGAAACAGCGGCTCTCGATCGCGCGCGCGCTGCTCAAGGATCCGCCAATTCTGATTCTGGACGAAGCGACCGCAAGCGTAGACACGGCGACGGAGCGGCTGATTCAGCAGGCGCTGGAAAATCTGATGTTCCACCGCACCTGCATCGTGATCGCGCACCGGCTCTCGACGATCGTGCGCGCGGATCAGATTTTGGTACTGGACCGTGGCCGGGTCATCGAGCGCGGGACGCACGAGGAGCTGCTGTCGTTAGGCGGAAAATACGCTCGGCTCTGCGAGCAGAGTTTCCTGGAAGCGCCAGAGAGCGAAGTGGAGTTGGCGGCGCGATTGTAGACGGTTCGCTCTGCGAAGCGCGGGCTTGCGGGCACGCCCGCAGTGTGAAAGCGCGGCCATGCCGACACCCGCGCCTCCCAAGGGAGGCGTCTACAGGCCGTTAGGCGAAGGCGTGGCGCTGGGTGCGGAACTGGCGGGGCTGGGGATGGCGAGCGTCTGGCCGATCTGCAGCTTCCGATCGTTTTCGATATGATTGAATTTCTGCAGCTCCTCAATGCCGACTTTGTATTGCTTGGCGATGGAGGTAAGGGTCTCGCCACGGCTAACGACGTGACTGCTCCCGCCAACCGCGGGCACGGGAGCGGCCGTTGCATTTTCGTCGGTGGCGACGCCCACGGTGGTCGGAGAAGAAGTCGCCTTCCCTTGCTCGACCGTCTGCTGAAGTTTGAGAATCTGTTGCGAGAGCGCGTCGATTTTGGTGTTTTGTTCGTCGATCTTTTTGCTCAGGGAGAGCAGCTCGCTACTCTCAGGGGCTGGACTCTGGGCCGGGGCAGGAATGGCGAGAAGAAGGCCGGAGAAGAGCATCGAGAGAGCGAAAAAGGCGCGCGTCATGGGCGAAGCTTGGCACCTCTCTCCGAGGCTGGCAAGCTCGCCTCGGCTTGCGCTTCGGCGCTTTCGCCCGTAGCATTTTTTTATGCCTGAGCGGACGGAAAAACCGGTGGCACCTGTGCCGTGGGGACCTAAAGAAGGCGACGGCGGAGGACCGAAATCGCCTGATGTCTCGAAGCCGGACACGCGCGATTTACTGAAGAAAATGCGCAAGGTGGATCCGAACCAATCGAAGCGCTACCGCCAGCGCACCGGCCAGTGACGAGCGACTCGTTAGGCGCGGCGGCCGCAGATTTTTCGGCGCTCTTGCGGCGGCACGGCTTGATCAATGAGGCGGCGCAATTGCCGGCTGCGGGCTCCAATTCTGCGGGTTTCGTTCCGACGCAGGCGACGACGATTCTCGCCTTCAAGTTTGGCGACGGCGTCCTCGTGGCCGGCGATCGGCGGGCGACGGCGGGGAATACCGTAGTTTACGATCGGGCGGACAAGGTCCTCGAGATCGACCGGCATTCCCTCATGGCGATCGCGGGCGTGCCGGCGACGGCGTGGGAGATGGCGCGGGTGCTCGAGCATTCGCTGCAATATTTTCGCCGCACCCAGCTGCAAGAGATGAGCGTGGACGGCAAAGTGCGCGCGCTCTCGAAACTGTTACGCGACAATTTTGGCTTCGTCATCCAAGGCGTCGGCGTGGTCGTGCCGATTTTCGCGACCTACGATTTCGCGGGCGACGGGCGGGCGCGGCTCTATTTCTACGACGCCATGGGCGCGCAGTTTGAGGTCGCGGAATATGCTGCGACCGGCTCCGGCTCCCCGGCGGTGCGCGGCGTTTTGTTTTACGAAAACCGCTGGGGGAAAAAGCCGCTGCAAAAATTACGCGAGGAGGAGGCGCTCACCCTTGCCCTGCGCACGCTCGACACCGCCGCGGAAGCCGATACCGCGACCGGGGGCGTCGACCGGCAGGCGCGGATTTTTCCGATCATCAAAATCATCTCCGCTGATGGAATCAAAACGCTGCCGGAAGAGCAGATCGCCGCGCGTTTCAAGAGCAGCGTCGCATGATTGAAGAGCCGTATCGTTGGGTCGAGGCGATCGCGAACCGGCGCGAATACATCGAGACCCAACTCGCGCCCGGGAGTCCGATCGCCGCGCTCAGTTATCGCGATGGGATTTTGTTCGTGACCGTAGGGCAGGCGCGACAAAAACTCTTCGAGATTTACGATCGGATTGCGCTGGGAGCGATCGGGCATCCGGGCGACATCGAGCGGCTGCGGATGGCGGCGATCGAGTTGGCCAGCGCGGAAGGTTTCACCCGCTCGGCGGCGGACGTGTCGTTGCGACGGCTGGCCTTTTACTCGCTCAGCCCGCTTCTAAAAACGGCTTTTGAGCAGGTTTACGGGGCGCCCTATCTGGCGCGGATGATTTTCGCGGAAGTGGGCGCGACGCCGGAGGACGATCTTTTTCTGCGAGTGGAATACGATGGCGCGATAGCGGCACAGGGAGGCGTGAAGCGGGCCGGTTTTTGCGCGATCAGCGGCACGGCACGCGGGACGGAGTTGATGGAGGAATTGCTGCAACGCGACCACGATCGGAAGGCGACGTTGCATGGGGCGATGAAAGTCGCGCTCGACGCGTGGAGCGTCGGCGCCTTGCCGCCTGCAGAAGAGGTTTCCAGCGGATTGCCCTCGCACCCCGCGCTGCTTGAATTTTGGCAGGAAAAGCTGGGGCACGCCACGCTCGAAGCGTGCGTGCTGGAACGGAGCGCGACGACATCCATTCGCTACCGCCAGCTGGCGGGCGAAGAGTTGCAAATGCTCTCTGCCTAACGAATCGGGCAGAAGTATGATGCGCCGCATCCTTGCCTGGATCGGGCTCGTCCTCCTGGCGATCTCGTTTCTCGCTTTCGTCCTGCTTGCGCCACCGGCGCGTCCGTTGGCCCAGCCGCTTCGCACGGCCCATGGAAAAAAACCAGGTTTCGTCGTGGTATTGGATCCCGGGCATGGCGGGACCGATTCGGGTGCGATGTGCGGGACGGTGATGGAAAAGGATCTGACGCTCGACGTCGCGCTGCGCGCTGAGCTCCTCCTGCGCAGCGCAGGTTACAAAACGATGCTGACCCGGGATGGAGATCGTTACCTTTCCCTGGCCGAGCGGGCGGCGGTGGCTAACCAGGAGAAAAACTCGCTCTTCGTCAGCATCCATTTCAACGACGGCGAACGGGCTGCGGCGTCCGGAGTGGAAACCTATTTTGCAGCGCGGCAATCGACGGTGAGCCCAGGGATTTTAGCCTGGCTCACACTATTGCAGCCGGCCCAGTCGAAACCGCTTCTCGCGAAAAGCGAGAGCCTGGCCCGATTTCTTCAGGCTGCCCTGGTCGAGCATACGGGGGCGGTGAATCGCGGAATCAAGGCGGAACAATTTTACGTCATCGCCAATGTCCGGCATCCGGCTGCGCTCGTGGAAGGGGGATTTATCACCAATCCTTCCGACGTTACGAAGCTGGCGACGGCCGAATATCGTCAGCAGATCGCCTCGGCGATTAGCGATGGCGTGCACCGTTACCGGGAGATTACCGCGCCGGATCAGCCGAGTCTGGCCTTGGTCGCGCCGGCTGAATAACGACTCCCGGTAAAGCGTCGAATTTCGTCTATGAAACGAACCTGTTTCGCGTGCGTTGCCCTGCTTCTCGCGAGCGCTATCGCTCTCCGCGCGGATCAGACCACCTCCGCGGTGCAGCAGGCGCTGAAGGATCAGGGTTTCTATTATGGAGACGTTACCGGTCAGAAAAACGCCGACACCACGG
This sequence comes from Chthoniobacterales bacterium, assembly GCA_038253875.1. Taxonomy (GTDB): domain Bacteria; phylum Verrucomicrobiota; class Verrucomicrobiia; order Chthoniobacterales; family UBA10450; genus Palsa-1392. Next base: position 1,595 of record JBBSGS010000120.1, on the reverse strand, counting down.
CGGCGATCCGGCGTTACCAGATCCGCAATGGGCTCCAGATTACGGGCGCGATCGAGGCGGAGACACTGCGTTCGTTAGGCGTGGGAAAGGGTAACGGAGTCGCGCCCGCTTCCCCGCCCGTCGCACCTCCCGCGAAGCTCGATGCGGATGGGAACGATGCCGGGGGTCAATCGGCCGAAATTTCTCCGGAACGGGCGCCGGAGAACGCCGCGCCGCGTCCTCCGCCTAACGGATATTACGCTCCGGAGCCGCGCGGATTGCGGCCAGGAGGGAGTGGAGTTTTCTATGGCACGCCCTATGAGATGGCGCCGCCGGATTTGCAACGGCACGTAATCGTCGGCGCCCAGGCCATTCTCGCCCGGGCCGGCTATTTTAGGAGCGGGATCGATGGAGAATTCGGTCCGGGCACGGCCGCGGCGGTGCGCGACTTTCAGAGCCGGATAGGACTTGCACCCGATGGTCGACTGAACATGGAAACGCTCTCGGCGCTCGGTCTCCTCCCCGGACAACACGGGCCGCATATTCCGCTGCGGCGACGGCCACTGCTGCGCCGGCCGGTCTATCGCGGGCAGTGGATCCCTGGATAAGAGCCGTCGTTAGGCGGCGATGTAGAGGCGGGCGTGTCGCCCGCTCCCGCACGGGAGCGAGCGCAATCATTTGCGGCCGACACGGCGCGCCTCTTTTACGGCACCACTACTTCTCGGTTCGTGAATTGCACAGACTGCAGGTCGGCGAAAACTGTGCCGACGAAGATCCGCGCCTCGATCCGGAGCAGAAGCCGATCGGCGTCGTCCGAAATCCAGGCGCTGGCCTGGCGGAATTTACTGTGCGGCTCCAATTCGCGTTTCTTATTAATCTTGCTGAGCTGCAAATCGAGCTTGACCGCTTTGTAAGTACCGGCGCCGACTTTCACGCTCTCGTGTCCTGCCACCGTGATGGTGGCGAGATAGCCATTAGTGGCGGGATAGACCACGAGGCGTTGCACGCTGCCGTCGGTGAGCGGCTGGCTGCGAAGGTGGAGCAGGGCCGAGTGCAGGTCGAGCAAACCGGGAAAGTTGAATGTTTTCGGCGTCGGCGGCTTCTTCGTTTTGGTATCGGTACGGGTGCGAACGACGCCGCCGTCATTGAAAACCAAATCGGTGGTAACGGTTTTGCTGCGCAACTCGTCCACCTGGTGCATGAGTAACGGGCGCAGAGTGGCAGGGTCGGCGGTCGCGCGATGCTGGACGTCAAATCGCCAGAGCGCGCGGACGACACCGGTTGTCTGGCCAGTGCCGACCAGGTGCAGGTGCCCGTCGCTCGTGCCGAAGTTGATCTCGGCGGTGGCAGCGACGACGTCGTTCCAGCCAAACTGGTAGGTGGCCCGCATAGGGCGGGGATTCGGAAAAGGGCCGCGTTCCGTCCTGCTAACAGTATTCTCCCAATCGGAAGCAGCCAGCGCCTGCGTGCAGAGGAGGAGCGCAAAAAATCCACTCGCGATGCGGGCTTGAAAACTCACCCGCGACCTTCGGTTGCAGGCTCCCGCGTTGCAACCGCCAGCGCATCGATGCCACGCGACAAAGGCCAAAAAAAACGCACGCCCTCAGGCGTGCGTT
>JBBSGS010000119.1:0-8211 GCA_038253875.1 Chthoniobacterales bacterium | reverse complement strand
GGGAGCAGGCGCACCCACCGCAAAATCCGCTTCCCTTTCCTCGAAAAGCTCACCGAAAAGCTCCCGCAACGCTGGGATAATCGCCTGAAAGAATACCTGCCTAACGACGACTGGTTGCTCTGGGATTTGGGCGGAGCCCAGGACCGGCGGCGAGGTCCGCGACGCGCGTGAGGGTTAACGCCGGGAGCGCTCCGCTCTGTCGGAGCGAGTTTGAAACACGCGATGACTGAGCATCGCACTGCACCATTTAATCCGCCGCGTCAGTTGCAATCCTACGACGTTATTGTGATCGGCGGCGGCGGCGCCGGGTTGATGTGCGCGATCACCGCCGGCCGGCGGGGCCGCCGCGTCGCACTGCTCGAGCATAACGCGCGCGTCGGGCTGAAGATCGCGATCTCCGGCGGCGGCCGCTGCAATTTCACCAACCTTTTCGCCACGGGGGAAAATTACATTTCGGACAATCCGCGCTTTTGCGCCTCGGCTCTCGCGCGCTACACGCCGGAGGATTTCATCGCTTTGGTCGAGAAACACCGCATCCCGTTCCACGAGAAAAAGCTCGGGCAGCTCTTCTGCGATTTCAGCTCGCGCCAGATCATCGAAATGCTCCTGGCCGAATGCGCGAGCGCGCAGGTGGAGGTGCGCTGCGGCTGCCGCGTGCGCTCGGTGGAAAAGCAGGAATGCTTTTCGCTAGGCACGAATCTCGGCGAGATGCAGTGCGAGGCGCTGGTGGTCGCGACCGGCGGCCTCTCGTTCCCAAAGCTTGGCGCCTCGGATTTCGGTTACCGGCTGGCGGAACAGTTTGGCCTTGCCATCACGGCCACGCGCCCCGGTCTCGTCCCCCTCATCCTCGGAGAAAACGAAGGCGCGGATTTTGCAGGGCTAAGCGGCGTTTCCCTGCCGGTGCGAGCGCAAGTGAGAGGAGCTTCCTTCGACGAAGCGATGTTGATCACTCATCGCGGGTTGAGCGGGCCAGCGATCTTGCAGATCTCATCTTTCTGGCGGCGAGACGAAGCAGTGTCGCTCGATCTTCTGCCGCAGCGAGCGGGCGGCGACTGGCTCTTCGCGGAGCGAATTTCCAGATCGACCGCCCAGGACCTGCTCGAGCGCGCCTGGCCGGCGCGCTTCGCCGCCTCCTGGTGCGCACGGCACGCCTCGCCCAAGCCGCTCAATCAGTGGCGCAACGCAAAGCTGGAAGTGCTCGCGCGGCTCGTCCACAACTGGACGGTTTTGCCTAACGACACTGAAGGTTATTCCAAGGCCGAGGTCACCGTCGGCGGCGTCGCCACGAGCGAGTTGTCCTCCAAAACGATGGAGGCCCGGCGTGTCGCGGGACTTTATTTCATCGGTGAAGTGGTCGACGTGACCGGCTGGCTCGGCGGCTACAACTTCCAGTGGGCCTGGGCGAGCGGGGCCGCCGCCGGCGAGGTCGCCTAACGAGAGTCGCTTTGTAGACGCTTCGTTCCGCGGAGCGCGGGCACACGCGGGGATAAAACAGAATTGGCGGCGACACTTCCCCGCGCCTCCCAGAGGGAGGCGTCTACAACTTCGTTAGGCGGAAGGTGTCGTAAAAATGGCCAACCCCCAAAAGCCTTTGCTGCTGGTTGGATTTGGGAAGAGCTTTGCTTCCAGCAATGGAAGCGATCGCCGATCATCTCGAAGTCGTTAGGCAAAAGATGGCGCAGGCGGCGGCGAAAGCCGGCCGCAGCGTCGATGAGATCGAGCTGGTCGCCGCTTCCAAGAAACAGGATGCGGAAAAGATCGGGGCGGCGGCGGCAGCCGGCCAGATACTCTTTGGCGAAAGCCGGGTGCAGGAAGGGCGCGCGAAAATCCCCCTCCTCTCCTCGCGGTTGCGCTGGCATTTCATCGGCCACCTGCAGAAGAACAAAATTCGTCATTCCCTGCCGCTCTTCGAACTGTTCCATGGCGTTGATTCCCTAGCGCTCGCCCAGGATATGGAACGCATAGCCGAGGAGGAGGGCTGGCGGCCGCGCATCCTGCTGGAGGTGAACGTCGCTGGGGAAGCGAGCAAACACGGCTTTGCCCCGGAGGCTTTGCGGCGCGATCTGGAAGCGCTCTTGTCGTTAGGCCGGGTGACGATCGAAGGCCTGATGACCATTCCCCCGCTCGCGCCGGAGGCCGAAGCATCCCGCCGGTATTTCGCCGCTCTGCGGGAGCTGCGCGATGAATTGGAAACGGAATTCAAGTTGAAGCTGCCGCAGCTTTCCATGGGGATGAGCGGCGACTTCGCGGTGGCGATCGAAGAAGGCGCGACGCTGGTGCGCGTGGGCACGGCGATTTTCGGGGTCGTTAGGGGAGAGCGAACTTATTCCGGATAAAATCGCCTTCGCGGTACGCGGTATTGCCCCGCGTAGTGGACGTTGCTAAATTTCTTGATGCGCCTCGGGCCCTCCAATATCGAGCAGATCGGCAACGAGCTCGCGATTCAGTGGAACGACGGGACCGAATCGTTCCTGCCGCTCCGCCTTCTGCGCGGCGCCTGTCCCTGTGCGGCCTGCGGCGGCGAACCCGATGTGCTCGGCGATGTCGTGCGCCCGGAAGTGCATTACACCCCGCAAAGCTTCGAACTCTCATCCTGGCAATTAATCGGCGGTTACGCCCTCCAACCGACCTGGAAGGACGGCCACAATACCGGTCTCTACACTTACGAATACCTGCGCCGGATCGATCCGGCGCGTCCGCCCTAACGATGAGCCGCCGGCTGAAAATTTGGCTGCTCCTTTTTTTCTTCGCCCTCTGCGGAGCGGCAATTCTCGCCACCCACGCGGCGCGCAGCCGCACTTCGCCGCCCCAGGCAAAGGAGCTTTTTTCCGTGGTAAACCGGCAGCTTTCCGCCTTTCGTGCGGCCGACTTTCAGAGCGCCTATCGGCATTCGGCCGCGGGCGTGCAGCAGAAATTTTCCCTCGCGCAATTTGAACGAATGGTGCGGCACGATTTCGCATCCATGGCGCAACTCGAGCGCGTCGAATTTGGCGCGGTGCGAGTGGACGGGGCGTCGGCTCTGGTGCAGGTATTTTTGATCGCGCCGGATGGCGCGGTGCGCGGCTTTCTCTACAGCTTCAGCGCGGAGCCCGATGGCTGGAAAATCGACGGGGTGCAGCCGTTAGGCGCACAACCGGGACGGCACCTCCCCGGCCTGCACGTATAAATTTTCCCCTGCCTAACGACTTGGCAGGGTGACGCGGAGGAGACTCGCCGCGGAGGACGCCGGCTCCAGCGGCGTCTCATCGGCGCTGGCTGGCACAAGGAAGAGATCGCCCGGGTGCATCTCTATCCCGTCCATCAGCACGGCTCCGCTCAAACAGACAAAAAGGGCGGCAGCGGAACGACTGAGTGCGGGACGCGCGTTCGTTAGGCTCCATTTCTCCACCGCGAAGTGCGGAGATTGGACGAGAAATTCGCCCTCGGGCTCAATCTTCTCCGGTTCGAAATCAGCAAAATTAATCGAGCGCATCGCTTCCTCGATCTGCAAAGGGCGCGATGAACCCGCGTCGCGGCTCCGGTCCCAATCGAAAACGCGGTAGGTCGTATCGCTGTTTTGCTGAATCTCAACGATGACCAGGCCGGCACCGATGGCATGCAATCGGCCGCTCGGGACCAAAAACGCGTCGCCGCTTTTCACCTCGAGCCGATGGACGAACGGCGTGGGATTGCCGCTGGCGATCGCGCGCGCGAAAACCTCCTTCGAGACGCCCCGGCGCAAGCCGAGAAAAATTTCCGCCCCCGGGTCCGCCGCGGCGATGTACCACATCTCGGTCTTCGGCTCGCCGCCCAGCGCCGCGGCCACCTCCGGCGGTGGATGGACCTGGAGGGAAAGCTTTTCCCGGGCATCGAGCAGCTTCCCGAAAAGAGGAAAACGCGGTGCGGCGGCGATTTCGTCGCCGAAAATTTCCCTGCGATGATCGCACCAGAGGTCGTGCAAGCTCAGTCCTCGGTAGTGCCCTTGCCTAACGACGCTCTGGGCATCGGCCCGATCGACGATCTCCCACGATTCGCCAACGCATTGGCTGGCCGGAAGTTTCTTCCCGAAGGCGCTTTCGAGACGGCGGCCGCCCCAAATTCGCTCGCGAAAGAGCGGCTGGAAAAGCAGCGGTTGCCGTGAGGGATGGTTCATTTGCCGGCGCGAGGTTAACCCGGCGTGGTTTATTTGTCAGACATCGGCCGCAGCTTAGACTCCCCGCTTGAAATTCCGCGAGATTCTTAAGGCCTGGCTGCCGGTGGCATTCTGGATGGCCCTGATGTTTTTCGGCTCGACCGACGCGCTCTCGGCGGAACAGACCTCGCGTTTTTTGACGCCATTTCTTCGCTGGCTGGATCCCAATATTTCCTCCGCCACGATTGCGCAGGCGCATCTGCTCCTGCGCAAGGGGGCGCACGTGACCGAATACGCGATTCTCAGCGGTTTGCTTTTCCGCGCGCTGCGCTGGTCGCTCGGCGGGTTCTGGCGGCGTGCGGCGGTGGCTCTGGTGCCCGCGCTCCTTTTCGCTCCCGCGGATGAATTTCATCAGTCCTTCGTCCCTTCGCGCACGGCGTCGGCGATTGATGTTCTGATCGATTACGCGGGAGCGATCGTCGGCATTCTCGTCTGCCGGGTTGTTTACCTTAGGTCGACGCGGTCGAGACTGGAGCGCTCCGCTCTGTCGGAGCGAGTTTCAGACACGCGATGACAGAGGATCGCTCTCCAGAGCATTCCTAAGAACTGCCGCCGCCAAACCCCCGCCCACGATTCCCCCTCGCCTTGACCAATCACTCATCACCCATCACTATTCTGTCCTTCGGCGCTCCGCGCCTCCCGGGCCTGTAGCTCAGTTGGTTAGAGCATGCGCTTGATAAGCGCAGGGTCACTGGTTCGAGCCCAGTCAGGCCCACGGGTGATGTGCGGGAATCCTTCTCAACGAAGTCGCGTGTATGGTGTCGAACCCCATCGTGAAATTTTCTCTCGCTCTCGCCGCGCTTCTCGCCAGTTCCATTTTTTCGGCGCGAGCGGCGGAGCCCACGCCGACTCCCGCGGCGTCGTCCGTTTCCATCCGGCCGCTCGATTTCCAGCACGAAACTTTGCCTAACGGATTGGAGGTCTACAGCGTCGAAGATCATGCGAGCCCAACAGTGGCGGTACAGGTTTGGTATCACGTCGGCGCGAAAGACGATCCCGATCAACGCAGCGGCTTCGCCCATCTCTTTGAGCATATGATGTTCAAGGGAAACGAGCGCCTGACACCGGACGCCTTCGATAACCTGACGGAAAATATCGGCGGCGAAAACAACGCGTACACCGCGGAAGACGTGACCGTTTACCACGAAGTCGTGCCGTCAAATTATCTCAACCCGATCATCTGGGCGGAAGCGGAGCGGATGTCGTCGCTCGCCCTTAACGAAGCGAATTTTTCGTCGGAGCGCGACGTGGTGAAGGAGGAGTATCGCCAGCGGATTGAGGCTAATCCGTATGGGGAATTTTACCTCGACACGATCAAAAAATCTTTCGCGATCCATCCCTACAAGCGGCCGGGCATCGGCAGCATCGCGGAGCTGGACGCGTCGAAGCTGCCGGAGGTGCGCGCTTTTCATTCCACCTTTTACCGGCCGGATAACGCGACGCTGGTAGTGGTGGGAGATTTCCGGCCTAACGAACTGCACGATTGGATCGGGAAATACTTTGGCGCAGTGGAGAAACCATCGGAAAAAATCCCGCGAGTGACGGCGCAAGAGCCGCCACGCAAGGAGGACAAGAAAATTGTCGAGTACAGCCCGAAGGCTCCACTCCCGGCGGTGGCGGTGACCTATCTTGCGCCTTCGATTCGAAATGGCGATGCCCCGGCACTGCAGTTAACGGATGAAATTTTGGCCGGCGGAGAATCGTCGCGGCTCTATCAGGCGTTGGTCTATGACCAACAGATCGCGCAGCGCGTTTCCTTTGAGTCGGACCTGAAAGAGGATCTCGGTCTGCTCACGGTGCGGATGATTCTGGCGAGCGGAAAGTCGCCCGCCACGGCCGAAAAAGCGCTCGACGAGCAGATCGACAAAGTCGTGAAAGAGGGGGTCACGGCGGCCGAGCTGGAGAAGGCGAAGAATCGCTTTCTCACCGGCAAGTTCCTGGAGCTTGAAACCAACAATGGCAAAGCCAGTGCCCTCGGGGAAGCGGCCGTCATTTACGGCGATCCGCAACACGTTAACACCGGTCTCGCCGGGCTGCAGGCCGTTACCGCCGCGCAAGTAAAAGAGGCGGTGACTCGTTACATTTCGGGGAAGAAAAAAGTGCTCATCGAGTTTCTACCCGAGGCAGTGAAAACGGCGCCGCCAACGAAGGAGGCGAAATCCTGATGAAAATTTCCTTCGAGCCTGGCAACCCAATCTGCCATCCCTCGCGGAGCGAGGGACCTCGCGAGCGCCTACCAAGATGGCACCGCATAACGACGTCCGGGGGGTCCCTCTCCGTCCTTCGGCGGATCGGGACGACAACTGTGGGGGCGGCCGTTTTTTGCCTAACGACAGCGAGCTTCGCCTGGGCGATTGGGGGAGTCGATACGCCGCCTGCGCCCTCGGCGCCGCAGGAGAGCAAGTTTGTCCGACCAAAGGAGACCACGCTGACCAACGGCCTGCGGGTGATCGTCGCCGAGCGGCATCAACTCCCACTCCTCGCCGCCAGCGTGGTTATTCGCCACGGCGCGGAGGCGGATGCGAAGGATCGGGCCGGGACGGCAAGCATGGCCGGATCGCTGCTCACTAAGGGTACCGCGACGATGTCGGCCCCTGAGATCGCGACGACGATTGAGTCGTTAGGCGGGTCGATCGATTCCGGCGCCGGCTGGGATCAATCCGCGGCCGGCCTGGTGGTAATGTCGAGCCAGACCGAGGTGGCGTTGAAAATCCTGGCCGATGTAGTGTTGCACCCGGCCTTCAGGCAGCAGGAGATCGATCGCTTGAAAAATCAGCGCCTCGATGGCTTGCGCGTTTCCTTGCGCCAGCCGGGATCGCTCGCGCGCTTTGTCATCGAGCGCGTCGTCTTCGGCGAGAACGCTTACGGACACGCGGTCGGCGGCACGTTGGAGTCGGTGCAGGCAATTCAGCGTGACGACATCGTTAGGCTTTATCGGGACAATTACCGGCCCCAGGATGCTGTTTTCATTCTGGCCGGCGACATCACGCTCGCCCAGGCGAAGGAGTACGCGGAGAAGTTTTTTGGAGCCTGGAAAGGGGCGGATTCGCCTAACGATAAGGAGTCGCCGTCAGAAGCGAAGTGGAAGCCCGAAACCCTCGTGGTGGATATGCCGGATGCGGGCCAGGCAGCGGTGCTGCTGGCCAAGCCGACGATCAAGCGCGACTCGCCGGATTATTATTCGGCCATGGTGGCGAACGCCGCGCTCGGCAATGGTTTTGTCTCGCGGCTCAATCGCGAGATCAGGATCAAGCGCGGGCTCAGTTACGGGGCGGGCAGTTCGATCGATGCGCGGCGCGACGGCGGGGCATTCAGCGCCAGCGCCCAGACAAAAAATCAGTCGGCCGCGGAAGTGGCAGGCCTGATCGAAGCCGAATTGAAAAAGCTGGTGACCAACCCGGTGACGGGTGCGGAACTCAAGTCGCGTCAGGCGGTGCTGACCGGGGGATACGCGCGCAGCTTGGAAACCAATCAGGGATTCGTCGATCAAATTGCTGATCTGGCGACTTACAAATTGCCGCTCGATACGTTGGATAAATACATCCCGTCGATCAATGCGGTGAGTGCGGATAAGGTGGCCGCTTTCGCCAAAAGCCAGCTGGCGACACCGGCCAGCACCGTCATCGTCGGCAAGGCGAGCGATTTTCTCGACACGCTCAGGAAAACTGCTCCCGAGGCGCGGGTGATCGAACAGAAGAATCTCGATCTCAACCGCTCGGACCTGATAAAGGCGAAATAGGAGCGTTTCTTGCGCTGGCGCGTCCGGCATCCGGGGAGCGCGAAAAAGGACAGCCACTGCCACTCCAACTGCGTAGCTTTCCGGATGTTTCCGCTCCTTAGAAAGGCTTTGCCAGCCGACGCCGAAGCGTTGCGCGAGGCGATCGAGGAATCTCTTCGCCAAGTTGTGACTCCGGCAGGTCCGATGGTTTCGATCGAAGATCGAAAGTATCCGAAGCTGGCTGCGATCCGCGTCTCGCTCGACAATGCGACCGCGCGAGACCGCCTCCAGCGGCCGTTGCCGCCGACTGGATCCGTCGAGC
>JBBSGS010000118.1:0-8297 GCA_038253875.1 Chthoniobacterales bacterium | reverse complement strand
AATCGTCCGGTGAGCGATCTCAAGGCGACTTACCTGATTTTTCCCGGCACTAGCGAGAAGTCTGCCGGGCCGCCCGATCTGGACAAAATTCAGGCTCGTTGCGAAGCGCTGGTGAAGGAAATCGGCGGCGCGAGCGTGCCCCTGCATCATTGGGAGAATCTGATCCCAACGCCATCTCCTACGCCCACTCCCACGCCAAGCCCGAGTGCGTCGCCTTCAGTCAGCCCGACTCCGGAAGTCTCCCCGACTTTCGCCTTCCCGACTCCGAGCCCTGACGAGTCGGCGTCGCCGAGTGCGTCGCCATCATTGATCCCAACGACCTCGCCGCTCGTCTCGCCGTCGCCCGCGAGTCCTTAGCGACGAGCGTTCGCGAGCTCCTTTAATCCTACACTTTCACTTGCACCTACACTCGTTTTTTCGTGCAAGTGTATGTAAAAGTGCAGGATTAAAGTGGGGAGCCTAACGAGAAGCTGTCGCGCAATTGTAACAATAGACGTTTTGCTGCGGCTGCCGCTCCCGGCTAGAAAGGGGCGTGGTGACCAATCGCACGAATCACTATCGTGCCGCCTGGATCTCGGACGTCCATCTCGGCACCCGCGGGAGCAACGCCCCCGCCTTTCTCGCTTTCCTGAAGGAGAACGAGTTCGACACCCTCTATATCGTCGGTGACCTGATCGATATCTGGTCGTTGCGCCGCGGCATCTACTGGCCGCAGGAGCATAACGACGTCATTCAAAAAATTCTGCGCAAAGCGCGCAAAGGCACGCGGGTAATCTACATCCCGGGAAATCACGACGAATTCCTCGGCAGCCATCTCGGCGCCTATGGCGCGATCACCATCCAGAAGCACGCGCTCCATCTCACCGCGAATGGACGCCGGATTCTCGTCATGCACGGGCACGAGCTCGATACCGTGGTGCAAAATATCAAGTGGCTCGCCTTCCTCGGCGACGTCGGCTACCAATTTCTGCTCGCCCTCAACCCGCTCGTAAATGGCGTGCGCCGGCTCTTCGGCTTCGGTTATTGGTCGCTCAGCAAAGCGGTCAAGCAACGGGTCAAGGATGCGGTCAGTTTCATCGGCGCGTACGAAGACGCGATCGTGCGTTATGCCGGGAAGTTTCATGTCGACGGCGTGCTTTGCGGGCATATTCACAGTCCGATCGTTAGGCAAATCGGGACGACCACTTATTACAACTGCGGCGATTGGGTGGAAAATTGCTCCGCCCTGGTGGAACTGGGATGACGGCAGAATTGAACTCCTGATCCACGGCACCGCGCTCCCGGCGGGCGAGCCGGCGGCGCCGTTTCTGGGACGGCGCGGATTGCAACATTATGAAAAAGAAACAAAGCGAGCGCCGGATGCAGAGCGAGGAAGCTTCTCCCGCAAGATCGTTGATTATCGACCTCGTTAGTCTGCGGCGGACGCTGCGCCAGACCGGGCGGGCCTACCTCCGTCGTCTGGAAGCGGAGATCGATGAAGTCGAGGCGTGGGCGAGCGAGCAGGCGAAGGAGCCGGAGCTGCCGAAGGCGCGGATTCGCGATCTCGGCGACATGATTACTCTGGTGCGCAAAATTGATTCAAAACCGCTCAAGGGTCGCCGGCGGGATCTGAAGAAGATTGACGCCACGGTGGGCGACTTGCGGGAATTGTGCGGAAGCAAAGCCGCTCGTTAGGCCGAGCCGGAACGCGGCCATTCTTTCGCGTAACGGAGCAAGCGCTTCTCGAACGCCTTAGGCTTCTCGGCGAAAAAGCGCGCGCCGAGATCGAGCGCGATCACTCGCAACTCCTCTTCGCGCGCGCAGATCAGGCGCAGGAGGATGGTCCGCTCGCTTTCGGGCAATCCCGCATCGTCTGTCAATCTGCTGCGAAAAAATGCCAGATCGTGCAAATCTCCCAAGTGGCGGCCGAGAGTCTGCACGGCATTCGCAATTTCGCAGAGGACGGCGCGGTTGAGGTTCTGAAGGAGGAGCGCTTGATACCAGAAGTCCTTCACCCGCTTGCGCCAGGAATGGAAATTATCCGCCGTCGGGTCCGATTCCGCGAACCGCAGAGCTTTGCGACCGCGCCGGTAAAAACGCTTCAGGGAAGAGCAAAGAGTTGCCGTGCTGAGGTTCTCCAAAGGCCAGCCGTCAATGCGATCGCCGATCCATTGCAAAGTCGTCTCCGCGGCCTGTTTTTCAGCGGCGAGATCGACGGAGAGAGCGGCAATATCACGTTTGAGCGTCGCCCTGGTGGCGGGAAAAGCGGCTTTCTTTTGCCCGGCACCTTCGCCCAATTTTTCGAAGACACGGAGTTGCACCTCGCCATCGCGCGCACCCGAAAGTCTACGTGCCACATCGCGCAGACGACGGTTCTCTTCCGCGAAAATTTCTTCGCCAATTTCGTCGCAAACGAGACGAAGAAGGGCGCGCAATTTCTTGATGTGTTTGCGCGTCGCATGGACAGCCGCGGCCGCTCGCGTGGTGGAGAGCTTCTCGATTTCGCGGAGCGCTTTTTCCAATCGCTCACGCGCGATCCGCCGAATCCCGTCAGCGGGCGTTTCGTCGGTTTGCAGCCGGTAACTCATGCAGGATTAAATCGGCGGAGACGGGCCGGTTGCGCCTGCGCCTCTGGGTAGCGCACGCGTCTCGCGTGCTGGCGAAGGCGTCCCGCGTTCGCGAACTTTTATGAGAGACGATCATGAGGGGGACGCGTTTCGAAAGTTCGTCGCCGCGAGACGAGTAGGCCAGCACGTGAGACGCGTGCGCTACCCGGGCGAGGGGATCCGGGGCATCGCTGTTCTCCGCAACGCGGTTAGGTTCGCCGGATGAATGCCGATCAACGCCTGCGCGAAACCGAAAAGTTCCTGCACGAGCAAATCCCGCTCACGCGTGCCATGCAGGTGCGGGTGGAAAGTTACGACGCCCAACAACTCGTCCTGACCGCCCCGCTCGCCCCGAATCACAACCATCTCGGCACGGCTTTCGGCGGCAGTCTCGCCGCCCTCGTTATGCTTGCCGGTTACGGGCTGCTTTGGCTGGAACTCGGGGACCGCGCGGCGCATCTCGTGATCAGCGAAAGCACGCTGAAATTCCGGCGACCGGTGCGCGCGCTCCTGCGCGCTACGTGCCGGCGGCCCGGCGAGGCGAAGATGGCCGCGTTTAAGGCGGAATTCGCGGCTAAGGCAAAGGCCCGCATCCGCCTGGTGGTCGCGATTGAGGAAGAAGGCCAAACCGCGGTTGAATTTACAGGCACGTATGTCGCTGCGCGGTGAGAGTTCGGCGCTTTTCACTTGCACCTGCACTTTAACTTTCACTTACACTCCGGGAAGCATGTGTAGGTGTAAGTTAAAGTGTAAGTGCACGTCCCAGTTCGTGCGCGCCCGAACGGCGGAAGCTACCCCGCATGGATTCGAACCATGAATAACGCCTCCAAAGGGCGCTGTGTTACCGTTACACCACGGGGTAATTGGATTTGCGAATTTCGATTGCCGATTTGCGATTGGCCGCGCGTGCATACCTAAATCGCAATTCGCAATTCGCAATTCGCAATTGAGGGCCGCCGATTCGCCAAAACGCCGAATCCGCGCTATCTTCGGGCTTGATTATGCAGCAGTTGACCATCGAAAATTTGCACGTCACCATCGGCGATCAGGAGATCATCCGCGGGCTCAGCCTCACCGTGCCGCGCGGCGAAGTCCACGCCATCATGGGGCCGAACGGTTCCGGCAAGAGCACGCTCGCCAAGGTGCTCGCCGGCCATCCCGATTACACCGTCACGGCAGGCTCCGTCACGATGGATGGCGAGAACATTCTCGACTTGGAGCCGGATGAGCGTGCGCGACAGGGGCTCTTTTTGGCTTTCCAATATCCGAGCGAAATCCCAGGTGTGACGATCGCCAATTTCCTCCGTGCGGCGGTGCAGTCCCGTATGCTGGACGGCGAAGAGCTCGAAGCGACCGATTATTACGCGCAGCTCTATAAGAAAATGGATCTGCTCGAAATGGATCGCTCTTTCACCTCGCGCTCAGTCAACGAAGGTTTTTCCGGCGGTGAAAAGAAGCGCAACGAGATTTTGCAAATGGCGCTGCTCGAGCCGAAGTACGCGGTGCTCGACGAGACCGACAGCGGCCTGGACATCGACGCGCTCAAAGTCGTCTCCAAGGGCGTCAACTCACTCCGGGGCCCGAATCTCGGCGTGCTTTTGATCACCCATTACCAACGGCTTTTGAATTACATTGTGCCCGACCGCGTGCACGTTATGGTGCGGGGCCGGATCGAAATGAGCGGAGACAAGGATCTGGCGCTGCAGCTCGAAGAAAAAGGCTACGATTGGGTGAGGGACGACATCGACGAGCCCGCGCTCGCCTAACGAGGAAAACAAATGGTACAGGAAAATAAATCTCTCGAGATTGAACGGAATATTGGCGACTTCGCCTATCCGGAAACACACACTCACGACGCCGGCGTAGGCCTGAGCGAGCAGACGATTCATTACATCTCGGATGTAAAACAAGATCCCGATTGGGTGCGGGAATTTCGGCTCAAAGCCTATCGCACTTTTCTGAGCAAACCGATGCCGACGCATTGGGCGAGCAAGGATTTGGAGGCGATCGTCTTCGATAAAATCCGCTATTACCTCAGCGGCGGCATCCAGCCGAAACGTACTTGGGAAGAAGTGCCCGACGATGTGAAGCGCACCTTCGAGCGGCTTGGCATTCCGGAGCAGGAACGGAAGTTCCTCGCCGGAGTCGAAGCGCAGTTCGACAGCGAAGCGGTTTACTCCAATATCAAGAAAGCGGTTGGCGAACAGGGCGTCATTTTCGTCGGCAGCGCGGACGGCTTGAAAGAGCATCCGGAGATTTTCCGGAAGTGGTTCGGCAAAGTCATCCCGACCGGCGACAATAAATTCAGCGCCTTGAACAGCGCGGTCTTCAGTGGCGGCTCCTTCATCTACGTGCCGCCGGGTGTAAAAGTGAAACACCCGCTCCAGGCCTACTTCCGCATCAATGCCGAGAACTTCGGGCAATTCGAGCGCACGCTCATCATCTGCGATGAAGGCGCCGAATTAACCTACATGGAAGGCTGCACGGCACCGAAGTTCAACACCGCCACGCTGCACAGTGCGGTCGTCGAACTCGTCGCCATGAAAGGCGCGAAGATCCAGTACATCACCGTCCAAAACTGGTCGAACAACGTCTTCAATCTCGTGACCAAGCGCGGTCTCGCCCACGAGGAAGCAGAGGTGAAATGGATCGACTGCAACATCGGTTCGCGCCTAACAATGAAATATCCCGGCGTGGTCATGAAAGGCCGCAAAGCTCGCGGCGAAGTCATCTCCATCGCTCTCGCTGGCGACGGTCAGCATCAGGACACCGGCGCGAAGATGGTCCACGCCGCGGACGAGACGACGAGCAATATTATCTCCAAGAGCATCTCAATCGGCACCGGGCGCGCTACTTACCGCGGGCTCGTCCACGTGCCGAAGCACCTCAAGAATTGCAAGAACAACACCGAGTGCGATGCGCTCCTGATCAACGCGAACAGCCGCACCGACACCTATCCGGCGATCACCGTTCGCGGCACGGGCAACGCCGTGCAGCACGAAGCGAGCGTCAGCCAGGTTAGCGCCGAGCAGATTTTCTACATGCAACAGCGCGGCCTCACCGAAGCGCAGGCGATGAGCTTGAGCGTGAACGGGTTCGTCAACGATCTCGTCCGGCAATTTCCCATGGAATATTCGGTCGAGCTCAAGCGGCTGATCGAACTTGAGATGGAAGGCTCCGTCGGCTAATTTCCGCGACCAGAGTGAGCATAGTGTGACGGCGGTCTCTGACCGCCGTTCGCGTCTCAACCCGGCCATGAGTAATTCGTCAGCTCTCCTCGAAGAAGTCGCCGCTGTCGCGCCCGAGCCCGGCGGTATTCTCGGGGGCGTCGGGAATCGCAACGCCGATCTGCCCGCATGGTTCCGCGAACAGCAGCAGGTCGCCTGGACGGAATTTCAAAGCCTGCCAATGCCCGCGCCGAAGGATCAAGCCTGGCGCTTCTCCAATGTAAAGGCGCTGGATCTCGCGCCCTACCAGCTCCCCGTCGCGCTCTCGGATGCCGAGACGCGCAACCTGCTCGATCGCTCCACGGAGTTGAGCGAAACCAGCGGCCGTTTGGTTTTTGGCAACGATCAGTTCCTCGAGCGCGATGTCTGCTCGGAAAAGCTGCGCGCCGCCGGCGTCATCTTCCAGCCGCTCGAACGGGCGATGATCGAGCACGAGGAACTGTTCCGGCGCCACTTCATGAACCAGCCGGCGACCTTGGGCTCGGCGAAGTTTGCCGCGCTCCATCAGGCGTTCGTTAGGTCGGGAACGTTTCTGTATGTGCCGCGCGGGATCGAATTGGAACTGCCGCTCGAGACTTTCCATTGGCTGCACGGCGAGAATGTCTCCATTTTCCCGCACACGCTTCTGGTCGCGGAGGAGAATTCCAAGGTTACTTTGGTCGAGCATTTTCGATCGGCCGATCGCAGCCGCGCCGGTTTCTCCTGCGGCGTAAACGACCTCGTGGTCGGCCCGGGCGCAAAGGTCCACTACGTTTGCACGCAGGATTGGAACGATCGCGCCCTCGGCATTCAGATCAACGCCACCACCGTGGCGCGCGACGCCTCCGCGCTTAACTTGTATCTCAACCTCGGCGGCAAATTTTCCCGTCTCGAAAGCCTTAGCCGCCTCATCGGCGAAGGCGGGCGCAGCGACATGCTCGCGGTTTCAGTCGGCGACGGTGCGCAGGAATTCGACGCGCGCACGTTGCAGGACCACGCCTCGCCGCACACCTTCAGCGATCTCCTTTTCAAGAACGCGCTGCACGATCGCGCCCGCACCACCTTTGGCGGTCTCATCCGGGTCGAGCCGCACGCGCATTTCACCGATGCCTACCAAAAAGTGAGAAATCTTCTCCTGAGTGACGACGCGGAAGCGAACTCGATGCCCGGTCTCGAAATCCTGGCCGACAATGTGAAGTGCAGCCACGGCGCCACCTCCGGCCAGCTCGATGAAGACCAGATGTTCTACCTGCTGGCCCGCGGAATTCCGGCCGCCGTCGCGCGAGAATTACTCGTCGGCGGATTTCTCACCGAAGTGCTCGAGCGCCTGACCTCGTCTGCCCTTGTCGTTAGGCTGGAAGAGTTGATCGCGGATAAGTTCGTCCGGCGCAGCCGATAATTGTTTGCGTCCATTTCCGCGGCCCGGTATTCTGGGCGCATGGACGTGAGCGGCACGATCGAGACCATCCTCGGCAATAAACCCGGCGCCATCTGGTCGGTCTCGCCTGACGCGACGATCTACGACGCGATCGCTCTGATGGCCGAGAAAAACGTTGGCGCGCTCCTCGTGCTGGAGAACGAAAACCTCGTCGGCATCATTTCCGAGCGCGACTACTCGCGCAAAGTGATGCTCAAGGGAAAAACCTCGCGCGACAGCTTCGTCCGCGAAATCATGACGACCGAGCTGACAACCGCGCATCCGCGCGAGACCGTGGAGGAGTGCCTGCGTTTCATGACGGAGAAAAGGATTCGCCATTTACCGGTGGTCTGCGATGGGAAATTACTCGGCGTCATCTCGATCGGGGATTTGGTGAAACATGTGATCTCCGCGCAGAGCGCCACTCTCGAACAACTCAAGGATTACATTTCCGGCGGCTATCCCTCGTGACTTTCCCAGGAGCGGCGGTTTGCAACCGCCGAGGGCGCTGACGAAGCGCCCCTTTTAGCGCGCGCTCGTCGCCACGACCGCCTCCGGCCGATACAGATCGCGGTTACTGCCTTGGAATTCCGCCTTCAACTTCACTTGAAAGCGCGCCAAATCGACAAGCTCCCAGCGAGTAAACTTCCAATGCCCATCCCTCCCCTGCTCGTGCTCAAATCCGACAACAAAATGCACGGCATCGTCGTGCACCTTGTTCGTCCCTTTCTTCGGCTCAAAATAAAACGAGCGGAAGCTGCTCCCCCGGCTCCCCGACGCGTAGAGCTTCGGGTCCAGATAAAAAACACGTTGCGACGCCGTGTCGACGAGGCGCAGGTCCGGATAACCCGACCGCTGCACGCGCCCCTCGTCGGTTCGCGGAAAATCGCAGCGCAAACCCGCCGCTGCATTGAGCAATTCACGCATCACATCCTCGAAATGGCTGCTCACCTCGTTGATGCGCGCAATCCCCTGAATCACGCTCTCCGGCGCATTTAGCCGCCTAACGACTTCGTCGAGGACTGCGGAAATCTGCTGCACGACCCGTTGATCCGTTTCCTCTTTCAGATCGACCGCGCGCACTTTTTT
>JBBSGS010000117.1:0-8380 GCA_038253875.1 Chthoniobacterales bacterium | reverse complement strand
CGCTCCCGGTGGCCGCGGCGCTTGAGATGGCGATTCAGGTTACGCGAGCCTTGGTCGGCGCGGCGACCCAAGGCCTGGTCCATCGTGATTTGAAGCCGGCCAATATCATGCTCGCCCCTAACGAACCCGGGGCAGCCCAGCTAGAGGTGAAGGTGATCGACTTCGGCCTGGCCAAGGCCATCGCCGAAACCGCAGACGAAATGGACCTGACTCACGGCGGCTTCGTCGGTACCCCTCCTTTGCCAGCCCGGAGCAGTTCGCCGGTAAGGCGGCAGACGCTCGCTCGGACATTTACTCGTTAGGGGTGACGCTTTGGTACACGCTCACTGGCGAGGTTCCGTATACCGGCAAAACGATTGAGGAAATTCGTAGTTGCCAGACCAGGATTGCGCTACCGGTAAAACAACTCACCGCGAGAAAAGTTCCCACACCAGTACGGAGGCTTTTGCGCCGCACCCTCGCGACCGATCCATCCGATCGGCCGCAATCCGCGCGGGTGTTGTTAGCCGAGCTGGAACTTTGCCGGGGGGCGACGGAAGCAGCGCCACGCCGACGTCGGGGGCTGCAAAGCGCAGCGCTCGCCCTCGGGCTCTTCGGCATCGGCACCGTGATCCTGGCGAATTATCTAGGGCGCCGGGAAGATGCCGCGGTTGCTCTGCCGCTGGAAAAATCGATCGCGGTGCTGCCATTTGAAAACCTAAGCACAGACCAGGCGAACGCCTTCTTCGCCGGCGGCGTGCAGGATGAAATTCTATCCAATCTCGCCAGGATCGCTGATCTCAAAGTCATCAGCCGCACATCGGTGATGCAGTATAAGAGTGGCGACACGCGCAATCTGCGCGAGATCGGTCGGGCGCTCGGCGTTGCTCACGTCGTGGAAGGAAGCGTGCAACGCGTGTCCAATAGAGTGCGAGTGAACGCCCAACTAGTCGACGCCCGCACCGATGCGCACCTTTGGGCCGAGACTTATGACGGCGACCTCGCGGACGTCTTCTCCATCCAAAGCGAGATCGCCCAAAAGATTGCCGCTCAACTTAGGGCCAGACTTTCGCCCAACGAAAAGTCAGCCATCACGGAACGGCCGACACGCGACTTGAAGGCTTACCAACTTTATACCGAAGCGAATGCGATCGACGTTTGGGACGATTGGCGGGGCGCGGAAAAAAGCATGGCGCGCAAAGTGGAACTGCTCGAGCAGGCCACAGAGCGCGATCCGACGTTCGTACTCGCCTGGTGCGCCCTCGCGAAAACGCAGTGCGATCTCGCCGACAACCTCGAGCCCGCGCATTTGGAATTGGCAAAGAAAGCGGCGGATGCTGCCTTGCGCTTACGGCCGGACCTGGGTGAAGTTCACCGCGAGTTGGCCCGCTACTATTACTATGCGGATGATTTTGGCCAAGCCTATGAAGAGTTGACTGTCGCTCTGCGCACTCTGCCTAACGACTCTGAGACTTTTCGGATCGCGGCTGAGACTGATCGCCATCGGAACCGCTGGGATGAGGCCCTGGCCAATTTCCAGAAAGCGAGCGAACTCGATCCGGACAACGGCGAGGTTAGGTACCATCTGGGCGGTCTTTATAAAGACATGCGTCGTTACGACGAATGGGAACGCCTGATTAGGAAGGAGACTGCCAACCACACAGGTCCCGACCCATGGTTCGAAATGGCGCTCGCTGAGATCAAACTCGACAAGGGCGACCCGGTTGCGGCCCAGGCGCTTCTGGCGAAAGTGCCAAAGGACTTTAGTCCGACTAACGAAATCGGATTTATCCGATTCACGACAGCACTTTACCTTCGTGATTATGATGCGGCGAGCCGACTGAGGGCCGTTGCTCATCCGAGGCTGCCGCCCGAGAACTGGTTTGAGGGGTTAGTCGCGCGTTTTCGCGGCGATGAGGCAAAGGCCCATGCCGTATTCACTGATGCGCGAGAGAAGTTCGATGCTGTCTGGGGCGACGGAAACAGGAACCACCGCTACTTCGTGCAAATCGCAGCCCTTGATGCCACGCTCGGGCGGAAGAAGGAAGCGATCGAGGACGCGCGGCGGGCCGTCGATCTCATGCCGATTGCCAAAGATCCCGCGTGAGGTCCCTGGCCAGTCCGCAATCTGGCGCTGGTTTACGCCTGGACGGGTGAGCGCGGCCTCGCGCTGGAGCAACTCGAAATCGTCTCGAAAATCCCCTCTGGTCCCTCTTACGGCGAGCTGCGTTTCGACCCAACCTGGGATGCTTTGCGCGGCGATCCGCGGTTCGAGAAAATAGTCGCCTCTCTCGCGCCGAAGTAGCGGCAAAATTAGCGCGAGGAATATTGTGCCGCCGCAACGATCAGAGTGAGGGGGTTGCCATCGCCTAGCGCGCGCAGGTTGATCCGAGCCTCGCCGTTGCCGCCGTTGGAATCGTTTTCCGTCGCGGTGTTTCCGACAAACGACGGAAGCTGACGCAGTCCTTCGGCTGGCGTATTCGCGCCCTGCTTCTGCAGGAGTTCGTCGGTGTAGATCACCACCGGCAACGCGGATTCTGTCTCCGCCGTGGGAATGTTGGAGCCGATCACGAACAGGCGCTCCGTCTCGGGCACGGCGTCGGCTGAAACTGCATCCTGAGCGAAGGCCCGCGTGCCGGAGACAAGGAGGATGGCCAGTAGTCCGACCCTTGCGCAAGGAGCGGATCGATTTCAATGCCACGCGTCAACTATATCGGTTCATTCAACGATGATTCCAGTTTCCTCCTCGCGGCGAACACAGTCGGAGGGACAGATACGAACCCGCAGTTCGATCTCCACCGGAAGGTCCCAACGTACATCACCCTCGATCTGCAACTGAGTTACGAGTTCGAGAAGGCGGAGATAGGGCCTGCCGCTACGAACTCGGGGGGTGCGGGAGCGACGGTGACTGGAGGCGGCGCCCGCCCCGAGATCGGCTCCTTCTGGGGGCGAATCCTGGCGGGAACGAAGATAACCGTGGGCATGAACGACGTCTTGAATCAGGATCCGCCCACCGTCCTGGGAGCGTTCAATGATAGCTACGATACTTCGCTCTACTCCCTCCGGAACCGTTTCTACTACATCTCCCTGAAGAAAAAGTTCTAGTGCAGTGTTAACAGAGGAACTGGACCCGCAGAAGCGCGTCCACGGTAAACGGAAGGGCGTCCGTATCATAAATGGGCGTTACGCCGCATTAGCCGGTTTTCGGCTGGAGTGCCGCGTAACATTGCACTTGGCCACAACCTGGATCAGCGGGTAAGCGCCGGGTATCGGCTCGTGGCCGGGCCACTTTGCGGATGGATCGGCCTAACGAGTCAAGTCTCCAACGTAGGGAGCGGCATCGCCGCAGCCGGCTCCGGCGCGGTGCCAGGCCGCGCGCGCCGCTTTCCGGCCGCAAATTCTTCGATCATTTTTTGGTTGAAGGCCGGGATGTCGTCCGGCTTGCGGCTCGTGACCAGCCCGTTATCGACCACGACTTCTTCATCGACCCAAGTCGCGCCGGCGTTTTTCAAATCACTCTTGATTGCCGGCCAGGAAGTCATCGTCCGGCCGCTTACCACCTCGGCATCGATCAACACCCATGGGGCGTGGCAAATCGCTGCCACCGGCTTGCCCGCGTCAAAAAAATGCCGGGCGAAATCGGTCGCGGCCGAGGTCGAACGCAGCTCGTCGGGATTCATTAGGCCGCCGGGGATCATAAGCGCGTCGTAGTCCTCGGGGTTGGCGTCGTCGAGGGTGACTTCGACGTCGAATTTTTCTCCTTTCTCGGCGTGATTCATCCCTTGGATCTGACCGGAATTGGTCGAAATGATCGTAACTTGGGCGCCCGCATCCTTGAGCGCGTCCCGCGGCTCGGTCATCTCGACCTGCTCGAAGCCACTTGCGACCAGAATCGCCACCTTTTTTCCCTCCAATGCTTTAGGCATAAATTGTTTTTGTGATGCTCGGCTGCCTCGCCGATTGCGTTGACTTTCGCAGCCGGTTGCAAGGATGGATGTAGCCGATCGGTCTGCAAGTTGATCGTGATGCGAAAAACCGCGTGTCAACGGATGATCCAGAGGTTGCACGGGATCACGTCAGTGATCCACGCGCTTTGATCCGGGAGTTTTACGTCGGGGCCGGGCTTCGTTTCCAGCGGCACGACGAGAAGATCCGCTTCCACTGACTGGATGAAATCCGACGCCGCGAAGCCAGTATTGCCTCGAATACACCGCGTCTCGATCGGGACCCGGGTGGCGCCGGCCGCGAGGACGAATTCCTGCAGCGCGATCTCTTCCTCGTCGAGAGTACGCGCGACAGTGCGAGGATTTTTACCGCGACGGCGGGCGCGCGCTTTATCGAAGGATGTATAATTACGGATGACGTAAAGACGCTCGCAATTTCCCCGCTCCGCCAGGTCCAGGCTGCGCCGAAATGCGCGCCGAGCGTGGCTGGTAAATTCCGCCATGAAAACGATGTGACGGAGCGGCTTCGGCTTCAGCGCCGGATCGGTGAAAAGCATGACGGAGCAACCGGCTTCGCGGACCAGGCGACGGGCGACGTTGCCGAGAAACTGCCGGTGCACCGCTTCCTTTTCGAGCGCGCCGGCGACAAGCAACTCGAGGTGATTCTTGCGCGCCGCGGCCAGGATCGCGGTTGCCGGATCGCCTTCCTCATAGTGAATGGCGGAATCGGCGGGGAGCTGCAGTTCTTTTAGAGCATCGGCAAACTTGCGCTCCGTCGCAGCATCGTGTTTGCCAACATAGATAAAGCTCAAGGTCGCGCCGAAGCGATCCCGCACTCGCCTGGCCTCGGCGAGGACGCGCAGAAAACGCGGCGAAAAAGCAGCCGCCACGGCGATGGATCGGTAGGGTGCTTCGCTCATTATCGGCATTACTTTGGAACAGGCCGGGCGGAGGGCAAATCCGGCGACTCGTGGCCTAACGACGCAGCTTGCGTTTGGCGAGTGAGATACCGCGCTACCGCGCGCACGCGGAAGGGCAAGGGGGAAAGCGTGAACATCCCTTGCACCTACACTCTGGGGATCCGTGCAAGTGCAAGTTAAAGTGCACTTGCAAGTCTCTCTTGAGCGTAACCGAGCTTTGCATCTCTCTATTCCTCTGCCACTTTTTCCCCGCCATGCGCCGCGCGATTTATCCCGGGAGCTTCGACCCCGTCACCAACGGACACCTCGACGTGATCGAGCGGGCCCGGAAACTTTTCGATGAGGTGGTGGTGGCGGTCGCGCATAACGATCAAAAGCAGCCGCTCTTTTCCCTCGCCGAGCGACTCGATTTTTTAGATCAGGTGACCCGAAATATTGACGGAGTAAAGGTGGCGCCGCTCGATGGCTTGCTCGTCGAATTCGCGGTGCAGCAAAACGCCCGGGCGGTGGTGCGCGGTCTGCGCGCCGTCTCGGATTTCGAGTTCGAATTCCAGATGGCGCTGATGAACCGCAAACTGGAAGTGAACGTGGAAACGATCTTCCTCATGCCGAAAGAGGAATACACTTACCTGAGCTCGCGCATCGTGAAGGAAATCGCGCGGCTGGGCGGCGATGTCGGCGTTTTCGTGCCACCGTGTGTGGTGGAAAGTTTTCGCGCGAAGTTGCGGCGATAACTGCGAAAGATTGCGCGAATGAAACTTCATCTGCGGCAGATTCCAGCGGACGGCCTGCACCTGGAGGGTGAAGAAGATTGCCCGATCCCGCAATTGGATCCGAAGGAAGTGCGTTGCGCTGGCCCGCTCCGTTACGCTCTGGAACTCGGGATTTCGGACGGCGCGCTCTGGGCGAACGGCGAGATCACCCAACCGGTGGAACTGCATTGCGTGCGTTGCCTTGAAGCGTTTCCGTTCGATATCACCGTGCGAGATTTCGCGGTGCACACCGAGCTGAGCGGCCCTGAAGTGGTCGATATCACGCCTTTCATGCGCGAGGATATCTTGCTCGCCCTCCCAGCGTACCCGCATTGCGATCGCGAAGGCGGGCGAGTCTGTCCCATGCCGGAGGTCCACATGAAGAATGACCAACCGGACGTGCTCGAAGCGCGGCCGCCGGACTGGAGTGCGCTCGATAAGCTCGAGCTGTAAAACTCTTAATTGCGGCGAACGCCCGGTTGCCTTTTCCTGATTTCCTGCTTTCCTGATCCGCTCTTATGGGAGTCCCGAAACGTAAAACCTCGAAGATGCGTCTGCGCACGCGCAAGGCTTCGCATCGCTGGCAGCCGCCGCAACTCAACAAGTGCTCCCAATGTGGCAGCACCGTCGCCTCGCACACGGCTTGCCCATCCTGCGGCTATTACCGGGGCCGGCAGGTCCTCACGGTCGAGGCTTAACGCGTAGACTTGCACTTACACTTTAACTTACACTCCGGCTCGTTCGTTCACAGAGTGTAAGTGAAAGCTAAAGTCTAGGTGCAAGTAACATCCGATCGCACCCCGCCTCGACCTTCCAGCGCTTTTTTCGTTTTGCATTCGCGAATTGAAAACCGCACAGTGCCCCCACGATGAAAATCGCTCTCGACGCCATGGGTGGCGATTTCGGGCCGCCCAACCTGGTCGGCGGCGCCGTCCTTGCCCTGCGCGAATATCCGCAGATCGATAAGCTCTTCCTCGTCGGCGACACCCCGCGGATCGAGGCCGAGCTGAAGAAGCAAAAGTGCAACGACCGCCGCATCGAGATCGTTCACTCCACGCAGGTCGTCGAGATGAGCGACGGCGCCGTCCAATCCGTTAGGCGGAAAAAAGATTCCTCCGTTAGTCGCGCAGTCGATCTGGTGAAAAAAGGCGAAGCCGCTGCCATCGTCAGCGCGGGCCACACCGGCGCGGCGGTCGCTGCCACGACGATCAAGCTGCGCACTTTGCCCGGGATCGATCGTCCCGGCATCTGCGCGCTCATCCCCTCGGAGACGAACGTTTTCGTGCTCTGCGACGCGGGCGCGAATAGCGACGCCCGGCCGGAGCACCTGCTGCAATACGCCATCATGGGCTCGGTCTATTCGCGCCACGTCCTCGGTTACCCGAACCCTTCCATCGGGCTCATGTCTATCGGCGGTGAAGACGTCAAAGGCACCGACCTGACGAAAGAAGTTTTCAAGATGCTGAAGCGCAGCGCGCTCAACTTTCGCGGCAACGTGGAAGGACACGACCTCTTCAAAGACCCGGTCGAGGTGGTCGTTTGCGATGGATTCGTCGGCAACGTCCTCCTCAAAACCTGCGAATCGGTCGGGGACGCGATCTTTAAGTGGCTAAAGCATGAGCTTACAAAAAACAAGTTGCGCATGGCCGGGGCTTACCTCGCACAGAGCGCCTTCAAAACGATCCGCAAGAAAATCAACTACGAGGAATACGGCGGCTCGCCATTGTTAGGCGTAAACGGCATCTGCATCATCGCCCACGGCGCGAGCACGCCGCTCGCGATCAAAAATGCCTTGCGCGTCGCGACCGAGTCGATTGAACAGCAGGTCAATCCACATATCGTCGAGGAAATCAGTCGCTATAATGAAACGAACGCCCCGCTCGAGTCCGCGGTCCACTAAACCTCAGCGCACCGTTTCCATTATCGGCACCGGGAGCTATGTGCCGGAAAAGATCCTCACGAACGAAGATCTCTCGAAGATCGTCGAGACGGATGACGAGTGGATCACGAGCCGCACCGGGATCAAGGAGCGGCGCATCGCGGCGGACGACGAATTCACCAGCGACATGGGCGCCAAAGCCGCGCGTGCCGCGATGGAGCAAGCCGGCATTTCCGGCGACGAGATCGACCTCATTCTCGTCGCGACCGCCACGCCGGATATGATTTTTCCGGCGACAGCCTGCTTCATCCAAACGAAAATCGGCGCGAAGAAAGCCGCTTGCCTCGACATCTCGGCGGCCTGTGCGGGTTTCCTTTTCGCGGTCGAAATTGGTCAGCAATTCATCATGTCGCACACTTACGACACGGTGCTCGTGATCGGCGCCGAAAAGCTCAGTTCGATCACCGACTGGACTAATCGCAACACCTGTGTGCTCTTTGGCGACGGCGCCGGCGCAGCCATCCTGCGGCATCGCGGCGACGGCACTCACGGGCTCATCAGCACCCATATCGCGAGCGACGGTGATTACGCCGATATCCTCTGGATGCCCGGCGGCGGCTGTAAAACCCCGATCACGCGCGAGAATGCCGACGACCATCTGCAGACGATCAAAATGTCGGGCAAGGAAGTCTACAAACAGGCCGTCAACTCGATGCTGGACGCGGCCAAAATTGCGCTGGATAAAGCTGGCCTAACGATCGACGACATCGCCTGCGTCATCCCGCACCAGGCCAACGTCCGCATCATCGAGGCGATTGCCGGCCGGCTTAAAATCTCGGTCGACAAGTTTTTCGTGAACCTCGATCGCTATGGGAACACCTCGGCCGCGGCGGTCGCGATCGCGCT
>JBBSGS010000116.1:0-8470 GCA_038253875.1 Chthoniobacterales bacterium | reverse complement strand
GTGATCTGGCGCTACCTTTTTCCGGCGCTGCCGGTCACTCTCAACACCTACATTTGGGGCATCATCTTCGTTACCGTCATCACCACGATTTACACCGCGGTCGGCGGGATCAAGGCGGTCGTCTGGACCGATCTCATCCAGGCGGTCTTAATGTTCAGCTCGATCATTTTCGCCATCTTCCTCCTGCTCCGCAGCATCCCGGGAGGCTTCGCAACGGTGGAGCAGAATCTCGGCGGCCTCGGACACATGAAGCTGTTCCAAACCGGCTGGAACTCCGCGCTGCCGTTCGGCCCGGCGCTCAAGGCGATGTTCGAGGAACCTTATACGCTCTTCGCCGCCGTCATCGCATCGACCATGATTACGATGGCTACACACGGCACCGATCAGGACATGGTGCAGCGCATGTTAACCACCCCCGATCCGCGCAAATCACAGCTCTCACTCATTCTCAGCGGCGTGATGGATATTCCGCTCGCCGGCGCCTTTCTCACTGTCGGGATTCTGCTTTCCGTTTTCTACGCGGTGGCGCCGAATCCGAACCTGCCCGCGGCCGACAATGAGATCTTCGGCTATTACATCGTGACCGAGATGCCGGTTGTGTTTCGAGGCTTAATCGTCGCCGGGATTTTCGCGACCATGATGGGATCGACTTCGGCCGCGCTCAATGCGCTCGCGACCAGTTTCACGAAGGATTTTTATCTGCCCTACATCAATCGCAATGCGAACGATCGGCAGGCCATCCGCGCCGCGCGCATCGCCACCGCGGTCTTCGGCGTGCTCATGATCATCGTCGCCGCCCTGGCGGCAAATGCGGTCTTACAGAACGCAAAGCTCACCATCATCCCGATTGCGATCGGGATTTTCGGTTACACCTATGGCGCGTTGCTCGCGGTCTTCCTCCTCGGTATGCTGACCCGCAGTCGAGGACGCGATGGCGTCAACGTCATCGCCATGATCGCGGGCATTATGTCGGTCCTCGTTCTTTGCAAAGTGGCGTTGCCGGCGTTCGATGTCGGCGCGTTGCTCCACGGCACATTCAAGCACGCGGATTGGAATTTCGGCTGGTTCATGCCGACATGGTGGCCGGCGATTTCCTGGCCGTGGTTCGTCTTTGTCGGCTGCGTCGTCACGTTCGCGATCAGCGTTCTTTTTCCCACCCCGCCCAGCCAAATTGTCGCGGCGCAGGAGCACGTCCGCGCCCAGGCTTGATGCGCTTATGATTACACGTTCACTCATCGGCGCGGCTCTCGCGTCTCGAAGACCGCGTTAAACGGTGTCACCGCACAGCTCGCCGCCGCTCTCCCGAGATTCGCCGTCAACAGCGTTTGCCCCGGCTGGGTCCGCACCGACATGGGCGGCGAAGGCGCCACCCGCTCCGTCGGCGAAGGCGCCTCCGGCATTGTCTGGCTCGCGACCGAGGCGCCGCACGACCTCACCGGCAAATTCGTCAAAGATCGGAAAGTGATCCCGTGGTGAGCGCGACCGTCGCCGCCGTCGCTCGCTTCCTTTTGCCGACGAGAAAAATTCCCGCGCCTAACGAGTTCGCGAGCACGATTACCGCCGTGATTTTGAAGGTGAACGCCGACGAGCTCTTCACTGCGATGATTGGAAAAATCGACAGGCAGACATAAAGCAGCGTCATCAGAAACCCCGAGCCCGCCGCGACCCGCAACCACCACGGCGGGCGCACCGATTCCACTCCGCGCAGCCCGACCCACGGGATCGCGAACATCACCAGATAAGTCAGCGCGTAGAAAATGCCGCCGGCGTTGAAGAGCAGTTGGAACGACTCCTGGTTGCCCACCCCGATCAGGCTGAGCAGCCCGAGCGCGAGCGTCATCGCGCCCACGAGCAGGATCGAATTCACCGGCGTCCGGTAGCGCGGATGCAGCTTAGTGAACCATTGCGGCAGCAAGTGATCCCAGCCCGCCACCATCGGCAGTCTCGTTAGGCCGGTAAAGTTCACGCTCGCCTGCGCCACCCGCAGCGTCATCAGGAGCGCCAGCGCCACCGGCACGATCAACGCCGCCAACCCGAACGGCGCA
This sequence comes from Chthoniobacterales bacterium, assembly GCA_038253875.1. GTDB lineage: Bacteria > Verrucomicrobiota > Verrucomicrobiia > Chthoniobacterales > UBA10450 > Palsa-1392. Next base: position 6,425 of record JBBSGS010000116.1, on the reverse strand, counting down.
AACCCCACGCTCAAGACCTGCGGGATCGGCGCGATCAGATCGATTTTATTGAGCGGAATAAACGCCAGCACCGAGCTCGTCCCGAAGATAAACATGATCGCGATCGCCGGCGCAGCAATCAGCACCGAGCGCCCGATCGTCCGCCCCGGGTTCCGACATTCGCCCGCCAGGATCGCCACATACTCGAACCCGCCGAGCGCGCCGAACCCGAGCTTGCCGAGAATATTCAGGCTGAACAACGAGACCACCGGCAGCGCCGTCGCCAGTGGCGCATAGTGCCCGATCGTCCCGCGCGCCACGCTCACGAACGGCAGCGCGATCAAGACCGCGAACACCGTTAGCATGATGATCCCGCCGACATTGTGCACCCACTTCCCCACGCTTAGCCCGACCGTCGAGACATAAACCAGCAGCCCCACCACGAGCACACTCGCCAGTGTGATCATCCATTTATTCGACGCGATCCAAGCCCCGCGCGGCCCGATCGCGTAAGCCAGATTCGTCGCCAATTGCAACCCGGCCTCCGACGTATTCGTGATCACGTAGAGCCAGAGATTCCACGCCACCATGAACCCGAAGAGCTCGTTAAACCCGAGCTTCGCCCACTGGTAAAGCCCGCCCTCCAGTGGCATCAGGCGGTTCAGATAAATCACCACCGCCGCTGACGGAAAATAAAAGAACGCGATCGCGAGCAGCCAGAAAACCACGTGCGACGGCCCGAGCTTCGCCGCCGCCCCCACCCACGACAGTCCGATGATGAACAGAATCTGCGTCAGCGCCAGATCCCGCAGCCCCAGTTCCTTCCGAAAAACCGAGCTCCGCTCCGCCACTCGCTCCTCAGATGCGCGAAACTCTGAAACCTCTCTCGCCCTGCCATCCTGCGCCGACATCCCCCGCACGTTGTCCAAAACTCCGCGAAGTGTCGATCATCCGAGGGCAATAGAGCGTGGATATGTGATGGTCTCTTCGATTTCGTCGTGGTAGACATCACCATGCGCAAAGCGACAGCCGGCGAGAAGAAGCTGATACCTGTCGTTAAAGAACACGAGCAGCTCTATCTCGTTCGCAAGCCCGCCAACGGAACATCTTCTTCGAGCGGTTTTCGACATCATCGGCCTAACGAGAAGCGATCTGAATTACCGGTCGAAGCGCTTGATCCAAAAAAAGCGCTGACCGATTTCGCTGATAACAGGCCTGGCGCGATCAATCAATTGCTGGCGTTGAACGTGCACTTTCGCTCCCACCCTTGGCCAAAGCCATTCGATAAGACCCGGCATCAATTACGACTCGGCGATGCGCGTGATCTGTCGTGGATACCGAACGAAAGCGTTCATCTTGTCGTCACTTCGCCTCCGTATTGGACTCTCAAGAAATACGAGGACAACAAACGCCAGCTCGGCGAAATCGCCGATTATGAAACGTTCCTCGATGAACTCGACAAAGCTTGGCGCGAATGCGCGCGCGTTCTCGCGCCGGGCGGACGCATTTGCTGCGTCGTCGGTGATGTTTGCATCCCGCGTAAACAGGGTCGGCATCTGGTCATGCCCCTCCATGCCGATATCATGGTGCGCGCCCGCTCGCTTGGATTGGACGCACTCACGCCAATCCTGTGGTTCAAGATTGCGAACGGCGTAACCGAGGCAAAAGGTAATGGCTCCGGCTTCTACGGCAAACCTTACCAGCCCGGCGCGATCATCAAGAACGACGCCGAATACATTCTTTTCCTGCGGAAGGGCGGAGAATACCGCTCGCCTTCCGCCACGCAGAAAGCGCTCTCGATGCTAGGCAAAGACGAAATGAAATCTTGGCTTCGCTCGGCCTGGTTCGACATCAAAGGAGAATCCACTAGACGCGGTCATCCCGCGCCATTCCCGGAGTCACTGGCCGAACGCCTGATCAAGCTTTTCTCGTTCGCGGGCGATACGGTTCTCGATCCGTTTGTCGGAACGGGCACGACGAGTCTTGCGGCTGTTACGACCGGACGAAATAGCATCGGAAACGAAATCGAACCGGCCTATTTAAAAATGGCCGAACAGCGGCTCACACTCGCCACCGCGATGCCGCGCGTGTTCGGCGCGACTCACTCCTCTCTCACGATCAAGCGATGAGCGAGGAGAGGTATGCGCTTCTCCGCACGTTTCGCAGCCTCTTCGAAGGCAAACCTTACCGTCACCGCATCGCGAACCTTGGCGATCTCGTTGCTTCGTACCTTTACGAAGACCTAGTTGCACTCGCTAAGTCGGCGAAGCTCACCGAACGCGTTCGGCACCACGAGCGCGTCGTGAATCTGAAGAATCTGATGACGGGCAAACCGGGGCGGCGTGGTGATGGAACCTTCGGCGAGCTTGTTCCCGCTGCCGTCGCTTTGACTGAAAAGGGGATGCTTGTCGCGCGCGGACCTGTCGCGACTATCGAGATTGGCGCGGAAACGAAAATTCTAGCGAAGGCGATGATCAAACAGATCGATCGCGTTATCAATGATCTAACAAACCAAGTGACGCAGTTTAAGTGCGGCGGAGGTAATCCAATCTGCGTCGCGTTCGTCGGTATCAATTTTGCCGAGCAGTACGTCTCGTTCGAAGGACGTAAACGCTGGCCGACTGACGGCAAGAAGTACAAGCATCCAGTCCAGGAGGCGGCACAAGCCGAGTTGCGCTTGAACGAAAAGGCGCGTTCCGCGTTCGATGAATTTCAGCTTTTGCGATTTCGCGCGACCAACGCAAAGCCATTCCTATTCGAGTGGCTGAACCTAGAGCAGACTACGATGGAGTATTCGTCTGTTTTGACGCGCGTCTCACGCGAGTATGATCGCCGCTTCCCATAGATTTTATGAATGACGAAAGCAATGATGTTAAGGTGGATTTCGGTTCTGATGCTGCAGCGCCGGAACCGCCACTCGAGCAAAAATACAAACTGCAGATGCGACAGATCGTGTCGCAGAAGATCGAACTGCCGATCTCCGCGTTGAAAGGAATGATTGAAGCGCAGATCAAACTGAACCCTGACTTCCAGCGTCGAGATAGGTGGACTCAGGACAAACAATCCCGCTTTATAGAGTCGATTATCATGAATGTGCCGATTCCCCCGGTGTTCTTGGGCGAAGACGAATACGGCGATTATACCGTTTTGGACGGTAGGCAGAGGTTGACTGCGATTTACGAGTTCCTCCGTAATACCTATGTCCTGAAAAACTTGGAAGTCTGGTCGGAGTTGAATGGGCTGCGTTACTCGGATCTCGAAAAAAAACAGCTAGATCGGGCCGTGACGCGACGCTTTGTACCGGCAGTTGTTATTCTCAAAGAGTCTTCGCCCGAGGTTAAGTACGACGTTTTCGACCGTCTGAATACTGGCGGTGTTGTAGCTGAGCCGATGGAAATTCGGAATGCTGTCTTCCCAGGTTCTTTCAACCGGCAATTACATACCCTGTCGGCTGATCCGACGTTTTGTCGGTTGTGGAGAATCCCTTTGGAACCGGACAAGCGATTCTCAGACCCAATTTATAGCCGGATGAGAGATCTTGAGTTGGTGCTGCGATTTTTCGCGTTACGTGATCATGAGGCGATGGAAATCAGATTCAAAGATTTTCTGAGCGAGTTCATGGACCTTCGCAATGAGGCGTACCACAATGACCCGGCACTCCCAGCAGCTGACGAGGCCTCGTTTTCTCGCGCTGTGTCGAACTCATTTCGCGTCTTTGGTGACGACGCATTTCGCAAACCGCTTGCGACTGGAGAGCTTGGGAACAAGTCTGCTCCTCTCGCTGACGCGGTGATGGTTGGATTGAGTGCCGCCGTGCCAGAGGAGCTTACGCCCGCGCGCTGCGAGAAGATTGTAGCCGGCGTCCGCGCGTTATGCGTCGAAAACGGGGAGTTTCAAAAGGCAATTGGTACTGGCACTAATGGCAAAGGTGCGATCAAAACGCGAATAACCCTGTTCGGGCAGCTCCTACAGAATGTTCTACGCGAATGAATGCTCTGTTGGAAGATGTACGACGCGCTACGTGATCTTCATAACTCGCTGAACAGGGTCAGCGAGATCACCGTCGAGATCGATGCGCAGGCGCCACAAGCGCTTAGTGATCATCGAGTGGCCGAGCGATTGGAGACGGTGCGGTGTTCCTTAGTGGTTATCTTGACTGGCTACTTTGAGAGCTTCCTGCGGCAAACTGCGCAATCGTTCATAACGAGCGTTAACAGTCGCGGCATTCCATATTCCACGCTGCCAGAGAGTTTGCGCGTAAAGAACTTGGAAGAAGGTGGACGCGCCTTAATGCAGCGGGTTCGTGAGGAGAGAGGTGGAAGAACAACGTGGCTTACGGCATCATCCAATGACATCGCGAGCCGTTTAGGTTCTATCAACTCCTCGACGAGTTGCGATTTAGTCTGGGAAGGCTTCGCTCAAACTCGTGCGAATCCAGATTTCCAAGTTGTGAAGGAGTTTCTGTCCAACCTTAGTGTAGCAGATCCCGCTAATAAGCTAGCTGCGGCGACTGGGATTTCACACCAGTTAATGCAAACGACCCTAGAATCACTTTTAAGGATGCGAAACGAGAGCGCGCATTCGGGTCAGCCATCCATTGTCCCAACGCCAAGCAATTTGCGCGACTTCTGTGACTTCCTCGAAAAGGTAGCGGGTGGATTGGTGCAGATTCTTTCTGATCACTTGATGGATGTCGCGTTCATGCCGCAGCGCATGCGCTTATAAGTCGCGGTGCTCGGGTCGACGCCAAAGGTATCCGCTTAGCGGTGCCGGAGCATGCACCGCCGCGGCTTGCGCGTCCGATTATTGAATGAACCGAATAGTCATCGGGTAGCGGTAAAACTTCCCGTCGCTCGCGTGGATGGCGGCGATGATGACGAAGACGGCGTTCAGGACCCAGAGGATGGCCAGGAAAACGAAGCCGACCAGGATGAGGCAAAAGACCAGGGCGACCGCCTCGTAGATGAGCATCGAGATCTGGAAGTTGACCGCTTCCTTGCCTTGCGCATCGATTTCGGGCGATTCGCCGCGCTTGATCAGCCAGACGATGAGCGGCCCGAGCAGGTGGCCGGGGAAATGAAGGAGGACTCCGAGCAAGGCGCTGGCGTGACAAAGAATGTTCCAAGTGCGCACGTTGGTGACGGCGGGGGCGCTGAGAGGCGGGGATGGGAATGTGGTTTCCATGGCTTAATGAATGGAAGCGGCCCGCCGGGATTTGGATTCAAAAATTTTCCTTAAGGTGAAGATGGAAGCCGTTAGTCATCGAGGGTAGCGGCCTCGACGCGGTAGTCTCCCTGTGGTGCGACCGACTAACCGACCGCTAACCAGCGCCGCGATCCTGATACAATCCGAGCACGTTCCCGGCGGGATCACGGAAGCGCGCGGTGATCTCGGGCAAATGAGCGCCGATGGGTTGCGCGATCTCGCCTCCTCGTTCGACCACGGCTTTCAGCGTGGCTTCCGCGTTGTCCACCATGATGTGAACCAAGAGGCCCGGTGAGGTGGACGGCGGAACTCCGAGCACCCAGACGCCGTTCACTTGGCCGACCCCGTCCGCGAAGGTGAGCGCGCCAGCGCCGCGCCGCTGTATCTTCCAGCCGAAGACTTTTTTCGTAGAACTCGGCCGCAACCTCCATGAGGCCGCAGCAATCGCGGCTTCGCTCTCAGTCAAACTGAGGTCGATATACGTGAATTACGCATATCACTGTAACGACTACGTTTTCGGCGGAAGCGGAGCGGCATCACGTCACTCGGGTGATGATTGCCTACGCAGTGTTTCATCCGTGTCGTGCTTCACTGCTCCGACATACGTGAATCACGTATGTCGAATTTGCGACTTAGCTTTTGACAGAAAAACTTTTTCGTCGAACGCGGCGAAAACGATCGATGTCCGTCAGCGGAATTTCGAGAGATAGCAAATCTTGCCGTGGCCAAGAGTAGGAGGCATGGGCGCATCCTGCCTCGAGAGAAAAGAGAAAGCGAACGATCTCTATTTGTTGAAGTGCCGCGGAGGCCGACGGAAAACCGGTCACGGAATGGGTGCGGGCGGACGGATATTGTGCCTAACGTTAGGCTAACGAGACGACGTATCGCCACGCGTCTTGCAAGCCGCGCGCAGTGATTTCTCGTGCGAGAAATTCCCGGTCCACTTCCGTCACCGCCAGCATGCCGCGAATGTCGCGAACGTGCTTCTCGCTTCCGCCTTCGCGAAAGAATTCGAGCTTGCCGATGATGACGTATTCAGGAGGCGCGATCCAGGCCGTGGTTGCCCGCGACCTGCACTTCGCGCCGCCGCTCCCAGGCCCAGAGTTGGAGCGGTTCGGAAGTTGCGATGTAGATATCCGCTTTGAAGCCTGTCTCGTGGTCGATGAGGTTGAAGTGACCTCGTTGCGCGCGCGCCGCCTCCAGCTTGATCACGTCAGCCGGCGGGCAATAGAACTCGTCCT
>JBBSGS010000115.1:0-8485 GCA_038253875.1 Chthoniobacterales bacterium | reverse complement strand
GCGCTTCACGAAATCGACGATCTTTTCCGGCTCAGCCACCGTGTTGTTCTTCGCCACTGTACCGACGATCGCGTTGGTGCCGTCGAAGAGGACAACCGACGGCGTGATCCGTTCGCTCTCCGCATTCGGGATGATTTGCGGCTTACCGTAGGCGTCGATGTGGGCGACGGCCGAAAAGGTCGTGCCGAGATCGATCCCGACTGCTTTGCGATTGCTCATGAGTTTAAGAGGAAAATATCGTTTCTCTGCACCTGGGTTGGCCCTCTTCTGAATGCAGATTTCATGCCCGGCGCGGAATCAATCGCGCAATTGGTTTGAGCTCTCGCGCGAATAGGCGCCGACCGCGCGCCGCAGCCTCACTGCCAGCGCCTAACGACGACTTCTTCCGGCCGCAACACTTTGTCGCGCCAAACGAATCCCCGTTTCGACCGCGTAATGATGCGGCCATCATCCTCCCCGGATTCCGCTTTTTCCACGCCGACGACGCGATGAAGGGTGCGATCGAACATTTCCCTCCGCTCGATCTCGGTCACCTCCAGGCGATGCAGGATCTCGACGAGGAAATGGAGCGTGTTCTCGATATTATCGCGCAATTGCGCGTTGGCGTCGGCGCGATTTTCCGCGGGCGCCGGCGTTTCGAGTTGCGCGGCGATTCGGCCCAGGTCGTCGAACAACACGAGAAGATCGCGAATGAAAGGTTTCTGGAGCGAGTCGCGGACGAAATTGTCGCGATAATTGATCAACTCCTGGTGCAGCGAATCGAACAGTTTTTGATTCACCGTCTCGCCCTCCCGAATGGCCGCGAGCTGTTGTTCGAGCTTCTGGAATTGCAACCCTTCGAATTTGCGCACCATCGATTCTTCAAGCGACTCCACCCGCTGACTGAGCGCATGGATGCCGCTAATCAAAACCGAGATTCCCGAGGCCATGCGCGCGTCCTCGTGACCGGAAGCTTGCGCGCTCAGCGCCAGCATGGCCGCGGCAAAGTCGGTTTCCACTTCCGTCATCTCGCTCCCCTCTACATTACGATCTGACATAAAAGCGGCGGATCGCTTCCACCAGCCCGGGCACATCATGACGCGGTGCTTCCACTGCGATCGTTAGGCCACCATCTCGCGCCGTCTTTGAAGTGATCGGTCCGATGCTCGCCACCTGCATCCCCTGTGGCCAGGGCAAGCCGAGCACGAGAAATTTTTCTACTGTTGAGGAGCTGGTGAAAGTGATCATATCAGCGCCTTGTTCCGCCAGCCGCGTGCGCGCTTCCGTCCGGTCGTCCGTCTCCGCGACGGTCCGGTAGGCAAACGCAACGTCCACGATGGCGCCCAAAGCTCCGAGTTCCGTTGGTAGCAGGTCCCGCGCCTCCTCCGCCCGCGCGATCAGAATCCGCAAGTTTTCGATATCGCCTTCCTTCTTGAATTCGCGCACCACGCCCTCGGCGACGAAGTCGGCCGGCTGCAGATCGACCTTCAGGTGGAAATCGCGCACCCGTTGCGCCGTTGCTGGCCCGATCGCTGCGATCCGCACCGCGCCGAGTTCGCGCGCGTCGTCGTAAAGTTTGTAAAACATTTCAAAAAATGCGCAGACGCCGTTCGGGCTGGTGAAAACAATCCAGTCGTAACCGTGCGCATCCTGCACCAGTTCGGCGAAAGCGCGCAGATCGCGCGGCGGCTCGATCCGGATCGTCGGCAGCTCGAGCACGTCCGCGCCGAGATCACGCAACCGCTCGCTTAAAGCGCCGGCCTGTTTGCGCGTGCGCGTGACCACAATGCGCTTGCCGGCCAGCGGACGCGCTGTCTGCCAGTCCAGATCTTTGCCTAACGACACCACGTCGCCGAAAACCGCCACCGCCGGCGGCTCGAAATTCTCTTCCGCGACGCGTTGCGCGATATTTTGCAGCGTGCCGCGAATGACCGCCTGGCGTCCAGTCGTCCCCCAACGCACCAGCGCCACCGGCAAATCTTCGCGGACGCCGTTCTCGCGCATTTGCTGCGCGATCCCTTCGATCCGCTCGACCCCCATAAGCATGACTTGGGTACCGCCAAGTTTTGCGAGCGCCGCGAAATCGATCGAGCTCTCCGCTTTTTCGGGATCCTCGTGGCCGGTAAAAAAAGTGACGTGCGAAGTGAGGCCGCGATGCGTCACCGGGATTCCTGCATAGGCCGACGCCGCGATCGCCGACGTCACTCCCGGCACGACTTCAAAAGCGAGCCTCGCCTCGGCGAGCGCGAGCGCTTCCTCACCGCCGCGCCCGAACAAAAAAGGATCGCCTCCTTTCAGCCTAACGACCTCCAAATTCCCGCGTGTTTTCTCGACGAGGAGGGCGTTGATTTCGTCCTGTGTCAGTGTGTGCGCACCCGCTTTTTTCCCGGCGTAAATGATTTCCGCCTTCTGCGGCGCCCAGGCCAGCATCTCGGGGTTGCAGAGGTAATCGTAAATCACCACGTCGGCCCGCTCGATTAGCTGTTTCGCGCGCAACGTGACCAGCCCGAGATCGCCCGGACCCGCCCCGACGAGATAACATCGACCAGTCTTCGTCTTGTCCGCCATAAATGAGTGAATGAGCGCAGCTGCGACCGCTTCGGGATCGTCGCTCGCGCCCTCAATCTTTCCTACTCTCGGCGCAGTTGCTGGCGTTTCAAAGTTTGCGCCCACAGGGGAACACGTCAGCGCGGGGAATGGGCACTCGCTCCGCAGCAACTGGAGCCTTAAGAAAATCCTCGCTGCATCCGGCCTAAAACTATTCTAGCGGCCAGCCGACAGGCAGCGTTCGGCGCAGATTTGCGTGGATAGAGAACGCAGGCCGGGCGCATTACCCAGCCGGGAATCTTACCGACCGGAAAGGGACTCCCACTTGGGGAATTCCGCATGCCGGCGGATCCGACGGTCGATTTGTCCGTCCGGCGATAAGGCTGGCCGTTTATCGCGAACGGCCAGCCAGCGATTGTTTTGCTTCGCCCTTTTGTTACGGCGCCCCCGGCACCTTTAGGACGGTCCCCTGCAACACCGTGTTTGAATCGGTCTGGATCATCCAAAAGGTCTTGCCGCTGGGCCGGACGAATATGTTAAAGCTCGGGCCATTATTAAAATAGACGGTGCCCTGACAGTTTGCTTGAACCGTATAGACTCCCGTTCCGCCGGGAGGAGGGTGAATAATGGAGCCGTTGATGCTGACCGTGACGAATGGAACGGAGAACGTACCGTCTCCCTTGAAATCGATGCCTTCAAGGATGGCTTTCGGTTGGGCCGCACCATTGACGAAGCTGAACCCTTGCGCGGAAAATACGTACGAGTCGTGAAGCGTCTGATCGCTGCAAACTTGTGTGGCGCTGCCTTGCGAATCGCCCTCAGCCAACGCGGTGCCGGATATGCCGAACGGCATGGCTACCGAGACGAGAGCGCCCATTATTGTCTTGATTAGTCTTTTCATAGTTTGATTTCCTTCTCTTTGGTTTTTGTATTTGCCTTTCATTGAGAGAAACAAGAAAGGCTGGCGAAAGTGATCATCGGATTGTTGAAAATCTTGCCGCAGAAGCTTTGCGTGTAGAAAACGTATGAAGGTGATAGGATACGCAGAAGAATCTTATCGATATGCCCTCGGCCTCCCCCCGAAACGTGACCAAGCTCCACGAAGGATCGGCCAGCTTTCTGGAAACGTCCCCGATCGATCTCGTCGCGAGAGTTATGCAGAACGGAGAAGGCGATCTGCTCGTCGATCAGACCGTCGGTCACTACAGAATACTGGAACGGGTCGGGGTTGGCGGAATGGGCGAAGTTTATCTTGCTTCGGATGTGACTGCGGGGCGCAAAGCCGCGCTCAAAATCCTGCCCATGCGCTTCACCAGCGAGCCGGAGCGGCTAAGGCGCTTTGAACAGGAAGCGCGCGCCGTCGTAGCACTCAATCATCCAAACATCCTGACCGTTTACGAGATCGGCGAATATGGGTCATCCTACTACATCGCGACCGAGCTGATCGAAGGCGAGACGTTGCGTCAACATCTCGCCCGCGGGCTGATGAAACTGGACCAGGCGATCGATCTGGCAATCCAAGTGGCAGCAGCGCTCGCCGCCGCTCACCAGGCCGGCATTGTCCATCGCGACATCAAACCGGAGAATATCATGCTACGGCCGGATGGCTACGTGAAGGTCCTCGACTTTGGGATCGCGAAGCTGGCGGAAAAAGAAGCGCCGATCGCGATGGTTAAAGAAGGAGCGGTGTTACCAGTTGAGACCACTCTTGGCGCGGTCATGGGAACTGTCTGTTACATGTCGCCGGAACAGGCACGCGGTGGATTGGTTGATAAACGCCGACATCTGGAGTCTCGGCGTGGTGCTTTATGAAATGGTAGCTGGATGGACACCCTTCACCAGTGACACGCCAAAAAAGGTAATAACTTCGATCTTGGAAACGCAACCTCCGGTCCCAGATGCGGCCATAAAATCTCCGCCCGAGCTTCAGCAAATTATCGGTAAGGCGTTAACCAAGGAGCGTGAGAAGCATTATGAGAGCGCCCACGAGTTGCTTGCGGCGCTCAAGAGTCTCCGGCTCGGCCTGGACTTCCGAGCTGAGCTGGAACGCTCCAGGGCGGCGCGTCCATGGCGGCGCCGGAGACTACCGATTATCGCCGCCGCGCTCTTGCTCTTGGTAAGCGCTTTCGCATTGCTCTGGCCCTCCTGGCACCGAGACCCGATGAAGGATTCCATTCCAGATAGAAGCATCGCCGTCTTACCGTTCCAGAACCTTAGTGACAACAAAGATAATTCCGAATTCGCCGCCGGAATCCAGGACGACTTACTGACAAGCCTCGGGCAAATTCGCGACTTGAAAGTCATCAGCCGGACGAGCGTAATGGCTTATCAGAAACCCGACGGGCGCAATATCCGCACGATCGGCCGGGCACTGGGCGTGGCCAATATTCTCGAAGGAAGCGTGCGGCGGGCGGGTAACCGCGTGCTTGTCAACGTCCAACTGATCGACGCGCGCAACGACCGCCACCTTTGGGCGCAGAGTTACGATCGCACCGTCGCCGATTCCATCGGCCTCCAAGGTGAGCTCGCCACCCAGATCGCGGTGGCCTTGAAAACGGCCCTCGCGCCCGAAGAAAAGGCGCGCCTGGGTGTTAAACCTACTGCTAACTCAGAGGCCTACGTGCTTTACCTGACAGCGCTCGGAAAGGAAGATGAGATCGCGGCGGAGGATCTTTGCGTCCAGGCCACGACGCTTGATCCCACGTTCGCATTAGCCTACGCGCGGGCTTCCCTTCTCAACAGCGAGATCGCAGCTGGCGGCGGCGACCAGCCCCTTGCGCGAAAGGCCGAGGCACGCGCCCAAGCGGAGGAAGCTCTGCGTTTATCGCCAACCTTGGGCGAAGCCCATATGGCCTTAGGTCTTTGCCTGTACTGGGGAGACAAAAATTACGACGCAGCTCTTAAAGAATTCGAGGTCGCCGCGGCGACTTCTCCCAATAATGCCGAGACCTACAGTTACGTTGCTGGCATCTATCGCCGACAGGGACGCTGGCGTGAATCGCTCGCCACCTTTCAGCGCGCTCAAGGCCTCGATCCTCGTAATAACCATGTTCTTTTACAAGCTGCCAACAGTCGCCTCTATGTGCGTGATTGGCCCGGCGCGCGCGCTGGTTACAACCGCGCGCTGAAGATCAACCCAGAATCAGGTGTTTCCAAGGTCGGGCTTGCTTACCTCGAAGTTGTGCAAAACAATAACCCCGCTGCCGGCAGGAATATTTTGCAAAGCATTCCGCCCGCGATTGACCCCAATGCAGAGCCGGCTAGCGCGCGGTGGGACCTCGCCATGCTGGAGCGGGATTATGACAGCGTGGAAAAGATTTTGGCCCATTCCGGTGTGGAAAAATTGTCCGAGGGGCCGATGGAGTTTTACCAGGGCCGCACGGCCCTCGCACGCGGCGACGTCGACTCGGCACAGCGTTATTTTGCTGCGGCAGCCCGCTTTCGAAGGGTGGGTACGCGACGATCCCGCCGATCCAGATCACCACGCTGAACTCGGATTACTCTACGCTTACCTGCAGAGGAAGGAGGACGCCCTCCGGGAAGCTCGTCACGCGGTCGAGCTGGAGCCCGAAAGCCAGAACGCATTTCACGGGACGCTTGGTGCGGCTAATCTCGTGCTGGTTCATGCGCTCGTCGGCGAACAGGACCAGGCGATCACGCTGATCGAGCGGCTCCTTTCCACTCCTGGTCCGGTTGAATGGCTTGATTTTCCGCAGAACATCACGCTGGCAGAATTGCGTTTGCGCTGGGAGTGGGACGTCCTGCGCAGCAATCCGCGCTTCCAGAAAATCCTCGCCGGCCCGGAGCCGAAGACTATTCTAACACTCAGCCGTTAAGCAGCGCTCGCGGCGCAGTTTTGCATGGGTAGCGAGCGCGTCCCGCGTGCTCACGTCTGCGCCCGTGTTCGCGGACTCTCGCCGGGCGGACGGAAATTCGCTTTGCGGCGATCGGCGCCTCGCCAATCTGTCGCCTCGCTCGGCGCAAAAGTGACCAGCTAGATCACCCGGATCCGCCACGACTAAGTAAACGCCCGACATCCTTTTATCCGCGATAAATTAGCTCCATAAGCGCGCCCGCGACCGCTTCGGGATCATCGCTCGCACCCTCCATCTCTCCTATTCTCGGCGCGGTTGTCGGCGTTTCGAAAATTTGCGCTCGCAAGTGGACGCTCGATCCGTCTACTGTGGCTTGGACGCCGACCGGCGAATCGCAATCCCCATCGAGCAGCCGCAGAAATTCCCGCTCCGCCCGGAGCGCCAGGAGCGTCGCCCGGTTGTTGACCGCATCGAGCAGTTGCTGCGCGCGCGCGTCATCGCGCCGGATTTGTAGAGCGATTACTCCCTGGCCTCCCGCCGGCATGAAATCTTCCTGCGAGAGAATTTCCCTCGGCACTGCCAGCCCGAGCCGCTCCAACCCGGCACGGGCGAGAATAATTCCGCACCAGGCCTCATTCTCCTGCAGCTTACGCAAACGCGTCGGCACATTTCCTTGCAGATTGACGATTCGCAGATCGGGGCGTTTCCAACGCAGTTGGTATCGCCGCCGCACGCTGCCGGTGCCGATCGTAGCGCCTTCCGGCACCATCGTTAGGCGGCAGCCCGATTTCGTGACCAGCACATCTTCCGTGTTCGCTCGCACCAGGGTCGCCCGCACTTCCAACTCGTCGTGGCGCTCGCTCGGCAAATCTTTCGCGCTATGCACCGCGACATCGATCCGCCTAACGAGAAGTTCCTTCTCGATCTCGCGCGTGAACATCCCCTTCCGTCCTGCTTTGCGATCGAGCGCCGGCGCGGCTTTGCCGCTTTCGTCCCCGCTCGTGCGAATGATTTCGAGCGAGGTCTCCAGCTCAGGCCACGCCTGCCGCAGGGCCGCCTCCACGAGCCGCGCCTGCGCCCGCGCCAGCTCGCTCCCGCGCGAACCCAGAACGATCCGATCCGGCATGCCGACTCAGGATTCCGAAGCGCGCAGCTCGAAGGCCGAGTTCCTTCCGCACGCCCGCGCCGAGGTGAACCAGCCGCTGAATTCGTCCACGTGCCCGGCGATGATTGCTTCGCCCGCCGCGATCTGCCGCCGCCGTTGCGCGACCGATTTCTGGGCGATCGATTGCAAAGAATCGATATCGTAAAGGAAGACGCCTTCCATTTCGTTCACCTCCGGGGCGACGTCGCGCGGCACCGCGATGTCGATGATGAAGAGCGGTCGATCGAGTCGATCGCGCAGGAGCGGCGCGAGATTTTCCCGAGTAACAATCGGCGCCGCCGAGGCGGTCGAGGAAATCAGGATATCGACCTCGCGGCAGTGCGACTCCCAACTTTCCATCGCCACTGGCCGGCCCCCGACGAGCGCCGCGAGCGCTTCCGCACGCTCGATCGAACGATTGCTCACGCGGAGATCGCGCACTCCGCGTTTCACCAGCGCCCGCGCGGTGCGTTCGCTAGCTTCACCGGCGCCCAAAAGCAGCACTTTGCGCGTTTCGAAGTTGCCGAAAATATGCTCCGCCAAATCGACCGCCACCGATCCAACCGAAACCGCGCCGCGCGTAATCTCGGTTCGCGTCCTCACTTGTTTTGCGACCCGGAAAGCGCGCTGAAAGAGCCGGTGCAGGAACGGTCCCGCCGCTCCCGCTTCGCGCGCCGCCGCGTAGGCTTTCTTGGTCTGCCCGAGAATTTCCGTCTCGCCGACGACCATTGAATCGAGCCCTGAGGCCACTCGGAAAAGATGTTGCACGCACTGCTGCGCTTCGTGGCGATAGAAGGCCTCCACTTCCTCGCCTAACGACGCCCCGGCCGTGAGGAGACACTTCGCGATCCGCTCGGTCGGGACCGATTCCGCCGCCGCAGCGTAGACCTCGACGCGGTTGCAGGTCGTGAGGAGAAGCGCTTCGGAGCAGCCGGCGTCGGCACGCAAAGTGCGATCGATTTCCGCATGTCCGACGAAGCGTTCCCGCGTCTCCACGTTG
>JBBSGS010000114.1:0-8512 GCA_038253875.1 Chthoniobacterales bacterium | reverse complement strand
GGGTCGAAGACGCGCGCTACATCAGCTCGCGGTCGTCGGCGTGGTCACCGCGCTCTTTTGCGTCACTTCGCGGCGCAAACTGCTCGCGCTACCGCCGCGCGCGCGCGTCCACCAGAGGACGATCGGCGAGGCGATGAAGATCGACGAATAAGTGCCGACCACGACGCCGATAATGATCGCGAGCGAGAAGTCGCGCAGAACCGCGCCGCCAAGAAGGAACAGACAGAGAATCGGGATCAACGTCACCGTGCTGGTGAGAATGGTCCGGCTGAGCGTCTGGTTAATGCTCGCGTTCATGATCTGCTCGATCGTGCCCCTCTGGCCGCTGGCGAGACCTTCGCGGATCCGATCGTAGACGACGATGGTGTCGTTAATGGAATAGCCAGCAATGGTAAGGATGGCGCCGACGAGTGGAAGAGTTAGCTCGCGTCCGAGTAGAGAGAAAACGCCGACGGTGATGAGCACGTCGTGGAGCAAGGCAACGATCGCACCGACCGCGAAGGAGAGCTCAAATCGGAAGGTGACGTAGATCAGGATTCCGAAAATACCAAGGCCAAGCGCCCAGAGCGAGCTCTTGGCCAGCTCGCCTCCGACGAGCGAGCCGACGCGTTCTTCGCGCTCGACCTTAAACTCGCCATTTGGAATCTGCGTTTTGATTGCCTGGAGAATCCGATCGCTGCTGTTGATCGGGCTGCGGATGGTGATGAAATTGCGCGCGCCCTCGAGCGATTGCTGGATCGGCTCGTTATCGAAATGAATCGGTTTGAGCGCCTGGCGAATCTGCGCGACCTGCACCGATTTCGCCGCGCTGAGTGAGAGCAGGTCGCCGCCCTTGAAATCGACCCCGAAGTTGCGCTCGCCGCGCAAGACAAAGGAGGTCGCCCCCACGACGAGGAGCGCGAGCGAACACATCACGGCGATGAAACCTTTGCCGAGGAAATTAAAATTGTGCGACGAGATGAGGTGCAGCATCGAGACGCGTTTCACCCGGCCGGTATCGACGAACCAGCTGAACAAATTCCGCCCTACGATGAGCGCGGTGAAGAGCGAAGCGAGAATGCCGAGCGTGAGCGAAATGGCGAAGCCTTTGACTGGCCCGCTCGCTTTCCAGAAAAGGATCGCCGCCGTGATCAAGGTCGTGACGTTGGCGTCGAGAATCGACGAGAACGCTTTCTCGTAGGCGGTCTGCACCGCGACTTTCAGGGACTTGCCAAGAGCCAGCTCTTCGCGCAGACGTTCGTAAATGAGCACGCTCGCGTCGACAGCGAGGCCGATCGTGAGGATAATGCCCGCGATGCCCGGCAGCGTGAGCACGAAGTTGAACATCGTGAGCGCGCCCATGAGGAGGATGATGTTCACGATGAGCGCAAGGTTGGCGATGAGGCCGGCGAATTTGTAGTAAACGAGCACGAGCACGAGCGTGATCGCGAGCCCAAGCAGACCCGCCATAATGCTGCTCCGAATCGAGTCCTGCCCGAGCGTCGGCGAAACGCTGCGTTGTTCCTCCATGCTCACCGGTGTCTGCAACGGATTCTCCAACACGCTGGCCAGGCCGCGCGCCTCCTGTTCGCCAAAATGGCCGGTAATGATGGCGTCGCCGCCGTAAATCGCCGTCCGAATGCTAGGCGCGGATTGGATCACGTTATCGAGCACGATGGCGAACCGATGGCCGACGTTGGCTTCGGTGATTTGCCCGAAAGTTTTGGCGCCGGCGCTGTCGAATTTCAGTTGCACCGTCCAGCCGTCCGGCCCGTAGTAGGCATTCGATTCGGTCACGCGATCACCGCCGAGGTCGGCCTTTTTCTTGACCAGCAGGCGCTCTTCGACCGGCTTTTTGCCTTCGCTCTGCTCGATCGTGTATTTCTCGATTCGATACTCCGGCGGGATCACTTCCGTCCCGGCATCAATCGCGCGCAAGCGTTCGCCGTTATCCGGATAAACGAGGCGAAACTCGAGCTTCGCCACGCGGGAAAGCTGCTGGCGGGCCTCGATGATTTTCGCCGGATCGAGACCGGGGATTTGCACCAGAATGCGGTCGGTCCCGACCGGGCTGATGACCGGTTCGCCGCCGCCGAAGTAATCGACGCGTTTGCGAATGACCTCGACCGCTTGTTCGAGATTATTTTTCGTGATCGGCCGATCGCCTTGGACAAGGCGAATAAGGAACGAAGTGCCGCCTTTGATATCGAGGCCGAGTTGAATCTTCTTACTCGGTGGCCAGATCGTGAAGAGGCTGAAGGCGACGAGCAGGAGCATGAGCACGGTCGCGAGAAGGCGCTTGCGCGGCCCGAAATCGGTCGCGAAATACCAGCCGAAGAGGACCAGCAGCAACAGCCCGATGAAGAACGTAACCGCGGGCGTCATATCAGGCTTGAGTCGGTTTCAGCACAGTTGTAACCGCCGACTTCTCCATCTCCAGTTTCACGTTATCGGCCACCTTCACGATCACCGTGGTCTCTTTTACGTTCGTAATGCGTCCATGAATGCCGGACGCGGTAATGACGTCGTCGCCGGTCTTGAGCGCGGAGACGAGGCGCGCCTGATCCTTCGAGCGGCGCATCTGCGGGCGGATCATGACGTAATAGCCGATGATAAAAATGAAGACGATCGGGAGCAGTCCGATGATACCGGAGCCGGCGGGAGCAGCCGGCTGGGCTTGTGCGAGAAAGGTAAGTAACATTGGATGACGACGCGCGCGGCGGGGTTCGCGAGAGCGGGATTCCACTGAGCACGGATGTGGCCGGAATGCAAGAATGTAGAGGTTTGAAAAGCCTGCCGTTGCAAACGTCCACAGGCCCTCCGCCCATCAGCAGATTTTACATGCCGAACGAGAAGGTTAGGTTGCCTCGACTCACGATCTGTTCTCCGCGCGCCTGACTTTCCATGAATCAAAACCCGCCCTTTCCATCTCCTGAAGAATTGCAGTCGAAGCTCTCCGAGTTCATGAAGTCGAACTTCGGCGACAAGGTTTCGTTCGCGAGTTTTGCGCAGCCCGAACGCGCCGAGGCCGGCGACGAGGAGGAGCCGGCGAAGCCTAACGACGACGGTTTCGCGTTCGACTTTCTCCCGCGTGATATTAAGGCCCATCTCGACCGCTTCGTCATCCAGCAGGACGAGGCGAAAAAGGTTCTCTCGATCGCCGTCTGCGATCACTACAACCACGTCAACTATGTGCGCCGGCTCGAGCGCGAGGATGCGCTCCGCGCCGAGCAAACCGAATACGCCAAGCAGAATGTCATTCTCGTGGGCCCGACCGGCGTCGGAAAAACTTATCTGATCAAGCACATCGCGGAGTTGATCAAAGTGCCGTTCGTCAAAGCGGACGCGACCAAATTCAGCGAGACCGGCTACGTTGGCGGGGACGTCGAGGACCTCGTTAGGGAGCTGGTTCAGAAAGCCGATGGCGACGTGGCCCGTGCCCAATTCGGCATCATCTACATCGACGAGATCGATAAGATCGCCTCCGCCGGCAACATGATCGGGCGCGACGTGAGCGGCCGCGGGGTGCAGACCACGCTGCTGAAATTAATGGAGGAAACCGAAGTGCCGCTGCGCAGCGCGAACGATCTGCAGGGACAACTGCAGGCGGCGTTCGAATTTCAGAAACGCGGCAAAGCCAAACGCGAAACGATCAGCACGCGGCATATTTTATTTGTCGTGAGCGGTGCGTTCGAGCGCCTCAAAGCGCAGGTCTCGCGCCGGATTACGCAGGGGCAGATCGGTTTTCAAAACGAAACCATCGAGGTGCTCGACAACGACGTCTTCAAACACGTCACGACCGGCGATTTCGTCGAGTACGGCTTCGAGCCGGAGTTCATCGGGCGGCTCCCGGTGCGCGTCGTCTGCGAGGAATTGGCGGCGGATGATCTCTACAAAATCATGAAGTTTTCCGAGGGCAGCATCCTTCGTCAATACGAGCGCGCCTTCCGCGCCTACGGGATCGAAATCAGTTTCGAGGACGAAGCGCTCCTCCTCATCGCGGGGGCCGCGGCGTTGGAAAAAACCGGTGCGCGCGGGTTGCTCACGGTTTGGGAAAAACTCTTTCGCGATTACAAATATCATCTCGCAGGCTCGGGGCTCACACAGTTGCGCGTGACGGAAGAATTGGTTCGCGAACCAGCGCGCGTGCTGGAACGCCTCATGGCGGAAGGTCATCAACAGGAAAAAGCGGCGCTTATGCTTGAAGCGCAGATGTTCGCGGACCGGTTTTCCGGCGAGCACGGCGTGGAGTTCCGCTTTGACGAGTCGGCCTTGCAGCGTCTCGTGGAACGGGCCGGAGCAGAACGGATGAAGATGAGCGACCTCTGCGCGCATCTTTTCAAGGATTTCCAGTTTGGCCTGAGCCTGATCCGGAAGAATACCGGCCGCAGCCAATTTCTCCTCGACGCCTCGGCCGTGGACGCGCCGGATAAATTTCTGAGCGACCTGGTGCTGCAATCGTACGGCCCCGGCGCGCCGGCCGCATGAAGCGCTCGCTTCTCGCCCCGTTCTGTACCGGAGCGCTCGCCTCGGCGATCGTCGTATTGTTGCAAAGAAGCGGCCTCCTGCTCCGGCCGGAAGCGGCCCTCGCCCGGTTGTTTTTCGGCGGAGGTTCGCCTAACGAGAACCTGGGTCCTGGAAATTACCTCTTCGCGGTTGGTCTCGGTTTCGCCGTTGCCTGGACCATGTTGCAGATCGACGAGTTTGCCCGTCGCGGCGCGCTCCTGCTCGTTCTCGTCGCGGAATTGGTTGGCGCGGCCTGGATCCTCGCGCTCGCCCACATTTTCTTCCAACCGCTCCCGGGAATCCTCTCCGCACTCATCGCGGGGGCGCTCGCGGTGGCGACCGAGATTACGCTGGCCGGCCGGCGGCGTCGCGCCCTCGCGCGTCTTTTCCGCGGACGCCTGGCCGATGATGCCATCGCTTGCCTAACGGAAAGCAACATGCCCGATTTAGCTGTGCCGCAAGCGCGGGAAGTGACGTTTGTCTTTTGCGAAATCTCCAATCAAGCGGAGTTGATCGACGAAATGTCGCCTGCGGATTGCGCGCAGCTCACGAGTGAATTCATCGCTCTGGCGAGCGAACTTTTTCTCGCCGAAGGGGGCTGCCTGCATGGAGCTGATGGCGAAGGCGTTCGGGTGGTTTTCGGTTTTCCTCTCGCGATCGGCAATCACGCCGCTGCCGCTTCCAAGGCGGCGCTCGTCTTCCGCGATCGGGTCGCGCTTCTCGCCGCTAAACAACCGGATTCGTTAGGCAAAATTGATTTGTGCATGGGGATCAGTTCCGGCCCGGTCGTGGCGAGCGTGCCGGGAGGGAAGCAGCAGCGCGATCTCGTGATCAGCGGCGAACCGATCGAACTCGGTCGCCGGCTTGCCCTCGCTAACAAAACTTATGGGTCCCAGATATTGCTCGACCCGCGCGCTTTCAGCGAAGCGGGCGCGGAAATCGTGGCCCGCCCGATTGATTTCCTGCGCAGCGCCGACGCGCACGAGCGCCTCGAAGTTTACGAACTCCTCGCTCTCGCGGCGGATGCGAGCGCGGAGGAGATCGCCTGCCGCGATCGCTTTTGGACCGGCCTGGTTTATTTTCGCGAACGCCGCTGGAACGAAGCTTTCGCCGAGTTCAATCGCGCGCGTCGTGCTGACGTTGCCCTCGACGAACCGCTGCAGTTGTATCTGCGCCGCCTCGAGCCGGTCGTCCTGCACATGGCGACGGAACCGGCTCCCGTTCTCGACCCGCTCGCCCCGCTTTGAAGCGCACGGAATATCCCGCGGCGATCCGGGATTTGATCGTGCAGTTGCGCCAGATGCCGGGGGTGGGTCCGCGCTCCGCGGAACGCATCGCGCTCTGGATCGTGCAGTCCGGAGGCGCCCAACCCGAAGCGATCGCCACGGCCATCACCGGGACGCGCGCGGCCATTCGGCCCTGCCGGCAATGCGGTTTTTTCGCGACGGCCGAGCTTTGCGAGATTTGCGCGGACGATTCGCGTGCGCGCGAGCTGCTCTGCGTGGTCGAGCAGCCGACCGACATTTTGCCCCTGGAAAAAACGAGCGCCTACCGCGGCCGGTATCATTCGTTAGGCGGAAGGATTTCGCCGCTCGACCGGGTCGCGCCGGAGGATTTGCGCATCGACGCTCTCGTCGCGCGGGTGGAAGAGGAAAAGCCGCGAGAGATTATTTTTGCGCTCGCGGCTGATGTGGAAGGAGAAGCGACGACGCATTATCTGGTTGATCTGTTGAAGAAATATCCTCTCAGCCTAACGAGGATCGCGCACGGCTTGCCGGCGGGCGGTGGGCTCGAATCGGCGGATGAGCTGACCCTTTCGCGTGCGCTGTCCGGCCGGACGAAGCTGTAACTCAGGCATCCTGTCTGGACAGGTAAAGCGGGCTTCCAGCCGGCTCGTTCCCGGCGCTACAGGCTGGAAGCCTGCGCGACTCATCAGGCAGAATGCCTGAGTTACGGGATCGGCAACCGGCGCTTGAAGGTTGCGAACGTTCTGCGAGACGTTGAGACCGTGAGTAAACCCGCGCCGAAAATGCTCCAACCGGATCGGCGCGCTCGGTTCCTCAAGATCATCGCCATTTTCAAACTCTTTAAAGGGGTGCTCCTGCTCAGCGTCGGGATTTCGCTCCTCTTTCTCAATAGCCGGACGCGCTGGCTGGATGCGATCGGTGATTGGGCGGGCGATGAGCTGGCGCTGGTGCATAGCCGGCCCGCGCTCTACCTGCTCAACCGCCTGCAGGATGTGGTCGCGGGCGGGCAGTTGCGCGTCACCGGACTGGTCTCGCTCTTCTACGCGGTGGTGCTCTTCACCGAAGGGACAGGCGTTTACCTGCAACAGCGCTGGGCGGAGTTCTTGATGATCTTCGCGACCGCGGCGCTGATTCCTTTTGAAATCCGCCACCTTTGGCATAAACCCAGCGCGGTCGCCGGATTCATTCTGGCGGCGAATTGCTTCATCGTCTGGTTCCTTTACCGCGTGCTCCGTCGCGAGAAACAGGAGCGCCCGGCGGTGCCGAAACAGGCCGCCGCTCCGGTTCGTTAGGCGTTAGGCTGAATGCCAAAACGCGCGAGGGCGGGCCGGATTTTTTCCAGTGGCAGGCCGATGACGTTGCTGCGCGAACCGGCAATGCGCGCGACGATGGTGCGGCCGCGACCCTGGGCCGCATAGGCGCCGGCTTTGTCGAGCGGCTCAATCTGGCGGAGGTAGGCGTCGATCTGCTGAGCGTTCCATTTTTTGAAGACGACGCCCGAGACGACGGAAAATGTTTCCGCGCGTCCGCTCGCGAGATGTCCGAGGAAAACGCCGGTGAAAACGCTATGCTGACGGCCACTGAGCCGGGTGAGAGTGCGGCGCGCGTCGGCGAGATCGGCCGGTTTTCCGATGATCCCGCGGCCCAGCGCCACGAGAGTGTCGGCCGCGAGTACGACGTCGTCGGGATGCGCCCGCGCTACAAGGAGGCCTTTGCGGAGGGCGTTCCAGCAGGTGACTTCGCGAGCGGTCAGGGCGACGGATAAAAGTTCGTCCACGGTCGGGGCGACAACTTCGAATGCGTAGCCGGCTTCGCCTAACAATTGCCGTCGTCGCGGCGAAGCCGAGGCGAGGATTAAGCGCAAGGCGCCCTCGTTCACTCCTGGCCGGGTCGATCCGGCGTTTTTTTGCCGCCGATAAAGTCCGGAACTTTCATCTCGGAGTAGCCGGCGGGAACGGCGAATTCGGAATCGGCGAGCGGGTTGGTATTGACGGATTCAATTGTGCTGGTCATCTGGTTTTTCCCGTCAATCTTGATCTGCGTTCGGATCGGCAGCCCGGGCAGATTTGCGTAATCGGGCAGACCTTTGCGCATCGCGGCGAAGGCGCCGTTCTGCAGCACGGCCATCTGTTGCAGGACGGCCTGATAATTTGGGAAATTTTTCGCGACCCAATAACTCGCCTGGTACTTCGGCGTATCGGTGAGGTATTCTTCCGTTTCGTAGCCGTTGATCGTCTCCTTCTTGCCGGTCGGCTTGGGCGCGGCCGTCGCGGCATCGTTTTCCTTGGTCAAGGCTTTCGCCATCTCGGCCATCGCTTTTGCTTTTTCGCCGGCAATACGAATGACTTTTTTGTCGTCGTTCAGGAGATTTGTCAGGTCACCGGTCTTCGCATCCATGATCGTGGTAATCTGGGGACTGATCTCCACCCGTGCCTTGTCGCCTTTTATTTTCAGGGTGATTTTGTTCGTGCCCTCGCTGCCTTCGACCTTCTGCACGATGGTGAGGTCGGCGTGCGCGGCGGCGGTGCAAAGTAGAGAAGAGAGAAGGAGAAAGCGCGGTAGTTGCATCTGGCGTTGGTACCCGGGGCCGGCGCACTTGGCAAGCGCGCATGGTCTGCAACAAGCTCCTCGCCTCCGATGAAAAAACTTGGCAATTTTTCCGCCTGACGCCACTTTGGTCGGCGCGCGGGCATAGCTTAATGGTAAAGCTCCAGCCTTCCAAGCTGGCTATGAGGGTTCGATTCCCTTTGCCCGCTTTCCGCCGATTCTACACCTCGCGC
>JBBSGS010000113.1:0-8661 GCA_038253875.1 Chthoniobacterales bacterium | reverse complement strand
TCTCTTCTTCCGATCGGTGCAATCCGCGTAATCCGCGGTTTAAAAAAATGAAAAAGAAACACCATCTTGCCACCCGCGTGATCCACGCCGGCCAATCTCCCGACCCTTCGACCGGCGCGGTCATGACGCCGATTTATCAGACGTCCACGTACGTGCAGGAGAGCCCTGGCCGGCATAAAGGCTACGATTACGCGCGCTCGATTAATCCCACGCGGAGTGCCTACGAACGTTGCGTCGCCGATCTCGAAAGCGGCACCCGCGGCTGGGCTTTTGCCTCCGGCCTGGCGGCGATGTCGACCGCGCTCGAGACGATCGACAGCGGCTCGCACGTCGTCGTGAGCGACGATCTTTACGGGGGGACGTTCCGCCTTTTCGAGAAAGTGCGGCGACGTTCCGCCAATCTCGATTTCACTTTTCTCGACCTCACCGACGCCTCGAAACTCGAAGCCGCAATGAAGCCGAACACGCGCATGGTCTGGGTGGAAACGCCGAGCAATCCGTTGCTCAAGCTGATCGACCTGGAAGCGGTCGCGAGGATCGCGCGCAAACACAACGCGATTTCCGTTTCCGACAATACTTTCGCCAGTCCCTGGATTCAGCGCCCGCTCGAACTCGGCTTCGACATGGTGATTCATTCCGCCACCAAATATCTCAATGGCCATTCCGACATGGTCGGCGGCGTCGCAGTCGTCGGCGACTACAGTGCGCTCGCCGACAGCATGCAGTTCCTGCAGAATTCGGTCGGCGCGATCGCGGGGCCATTCGACAGCTTTCTCGCCATGCGCGGTTTGAAAACGCTCGCGCTGCGCATGGAGCGGCATTGCGAGAATGCGTTGAGCCTCGCCAGCTGGCTGGAGGAGGAACCGAAGGTGCGGAAGGTCAGCTATCCCGGCCTAACGAGTCATCCGCAGCACGAACTGGCGAAGCGGCAGATGGGCGAACGCTTCGGCGGAATGGTCACGGTCATCCTCGACACCGACCTCGCCGGCACGCGACGATTCCTCGAAAACACGCATCTCTTTTCGCTCGCCGAGAGCCTGGGGGGCGTCGAGAGCCTGGTGAATTACCCTCCGATCATGACCCACGGAGCGATCCCCGAGCAGCAACGGATCGCGCTCGGCATCACCGAGTCGCTCGTTAGGCTATCGGTCGGGGTGGAGGATGTGGAAGACCTGCGCCACGACCTGCGGACCGCGCTCGCGGCGATTTAGTGACGCGGCAACATTGCCTGTCACCCCGAGCCGCGCAGATAGTAATTAGCGACGCGACAACATTCGTAGTCATCCCGAGCCGCGCAGACGGCGAGGAACCTCACGAGTGCAGGGGACAGGTCCAACTGCCTAACGACGTG
Source organism: Chthoniobacterales bacterium (assembly GCA_038253875.1). Lineage (GTDB taxonomy): Bacteria > Verrucomicrobiota > Verrucomicrobiia > Chthoniobacterales > UBA10450 > Palsa-1392. The sequence goes on along the minus strand of JBBSGS010000113.1, from coordinate 7,310 downwards.
ACGAACGCGAACGGCTCATCTCCGGGCATGGCAGTCGCACTTAATTTGCGAGGTCCTTCGCTCCGCTCAGGATAACAGCTCTGGCACCCTCGTTGTGGTTCTTCTATCGCGCGGTTAGGCTGCGCCGCCATGGGGAGCAGTTTTGGTCAACTCTTTCGCATTACCACCTTCGGCGAATCGCATGGTGGTGGCGTCGGCGTAGTCATCGACGGATGCCCGCCCCGAATTGAACTTTCGCCTAACGACATCCAGGAGGAACTCGATCGCCGGCGCCCCGGCCAAAGCGCGATCGTGACGCAGCGCCAGGAAAGCGACCGTTGCGAAATTCTTTCCGGTGTCTTTGAAGACAAAACCCTGGGCACTCCCATCGCCATCCTCGTGCGCAACGAAGACGCGCGCCCCGAAGCGTATCGGGAAATGAAAGACACCTTTCGCCCTTCCCACGCTGACTTCACTTACGAAGCCAAGTATGGCATTCGGAACTGGCATGGCGGCGGCCGCGCTTCCGCACGCGAAACCATCGGGCGCGTCGCCGCCGGCGCCGTGGCGAGAAAAGTTCTGGCGCAGCTTCACCCGCAGCTCGAGCTGCTCGCCTATGTCGTGCGCGTGCACGCGCTCGTGGCCACGGTCGACCCGGCAAGGGTCACGCGGGAGGATGTCGAAGCGAACATGACCCGTTGCCCCGACACTGCGGTCGCGAAGAAGATCATCGCGCTCATCGAAAAGACCCGTAGCGAAGGCGATTCGTTAGGCGGAATTGTTGAATGCGTCGTGCGGCAGGCGCCGCGCGGTCTCGGCGATCCGGTCTTCGACAAGTTGGAAGCCGATCTTGCCAAGGCGATGTTGAGTTTGCCGGCGACGAAGGGTTTTGAAATCGGCTCCGGCTTCGCGGCCACGACTCTGAAAGGCTCTGAGCACAACGACCCTTTCGAAATGCGGGACGACGAAGTGCGCACGACAACAAACCGCTCCGGCGGAGTGCAGGGCGGGATCAGCAACGGTGAAAACATCCTCTTTCGCGTCGCCTTCAAACCGACTGCGACGATCGCGCGTCCGCAACAAACGGTGACGACAGAGAAAACGGAGACCACCCTAGCCGCCCGCGGCCGGCACGATCCCTGCGTCCTGCCGCGTGCCGTGCCGATGGTGGAAGCGATGGCGGCGCTGGTCCTTTGCGATCACGCATTGCGGCAGAGGAGCATTTCAGATTTCAAATTGCCGACTGAGATTTCTTCGTCCCCCAATCTGAAATCTTCAATTTGAGATCTGCAATTCCATGACGAGCGGCTCTGCTCTTTGGCAGACAATCTTTATCTCGTTCGCTCTCATTTTCGTCGCCTTCGAGATCGTGCGCGGCTGGAGACTTGGACTCGTTAGGCAGCTGATTCGTTTGCTCGCAGTCGTGGCGGCCTATGCCAGCGGCCTTTTCGGAGGCAGGATCATGCTTCCGGCCCTGCGGCATTTCGTGCAGGCGCCCGACCTCGTTCTTTCCGTGATTTCCGGAGCGCTCCTCGCCTTGTTCGTTTACGCGATCATCACCACCCTCGGCGCGATCCTTTTCAAGCGAACGGGACAACAGAGCGTTGGGATGGTTCGCTTTCTCTACGGGTTGAGCGGGGCCGCGCTCGGCGCGCTCTTCGGGCTCGTGAGCGTTTGGCTGATCGTGGTCGGAGTCCGCGCCGTCGGAGCGATCGCCAATGCGGAAAGCTCCAGCAGCACGCCGGCGCGACGGGATCAGCTCTTAGCGCCTCACCGCGACGCGGTCGCAAAAACTGCAGAGCCGCCGCCACTCGTGGCTTCGCTCGCCCGGTTGAAAAACTCGATCGAGCTAGGCTCGTTAGGCGAGGTCGTGACGAGCGCGGACGTCGTTCCCGCGACCACTTACCAGGCGCTCGGCAAACTTGGCGCTGTGGTCTCGGATCCACAAAGCGCGGCGCGCTTTCTCTCTTATCCCGGCGCGCAACGTTTGACCCAGAATCCGAGAATCATCGCGCTACGCGACGACCCGGTGATCATCGAGTTGATCCAGCAGCAACGTTATCTCGATCTCCTGCAAAATCCGAAACTGATCGAAGCGATGAACGATCCCACCCTCGCCGCGGAAGTGCGGAGCTTCGATTTTCAAAAGGCGCTGGATTACGCGCTGAAGCGATGAACTCGCACCACGATCACAAAGGACACAAAGGAAAGGGGGAGAATGAGCTAGCCAAAATCATTCTGGATTGTGCATTTCTCGCCCACTCGAAACTGGGACCGGGCCTGCTTGAGTCGGTTTACGAAGTGGTGCTGGCTCATGAGCTGCGGAAGTCCGGCTTGTCGGTCGAGCGGCAGAAACCGATGCCGATCATCAATGTGGGATTCGCTTCGATGAAGCCTTTCGCTCCGATTTGGTTATTGAAGGAAAAGTGATCGTCGAACTCAAGTCCGTCATGGCTCTGACTCCTGCACATGCGAAGCAAGTGCTGACCCAGCTTCGATTGAGCGGACTCAAACTCGGCCTGCTTATCAATTTCGGCGAAGCCCATCTCAAGAATGGGATCAAGCGCCTGATCAATGGCCAGCTCGACGAAGAGTTCGAGCTGTAATTCTACTCGGTGACCTTTGTGACCGTTGTGCGAGATCTCTGGAAGGCATGAACTACCTAACGACGATCGGCCTCGAGGTGCATGTACAGTTGAAGACGCGCTCGAAGATGTTCTGCGGCTGCGCGGTGGAGTTTGGCGCGCCGGCGAATTCGCTGACCTGTCCGACCTGCCTCGGATTGCCGGGGGGACTTCCAGCAATGAATCACGAAGCGCTGCGGTTGACCGCCCTAACGGGTCTGATGCTCGGCTGCGAGATCGCGCCGATCTGTAAATTCGATCGGAAAAATTATTTCTATCCGGACATGTCGAAGAATTATCAGATCTCGCAGTACGATCTCCCGATCTGTGCGAATGGCCGCGTGCCACTGCACGATTCCGCTTATCCGAAGGATGCGCAGAAGGCGATCGCATCTCCCGCGAAGGAGGTGAATCTGGTGCGCATCCATCTCGAGGAAGATGTGGCGAAGAGCTTCCACTTCGAGTCGAGCACCGGGATCGATTTCAATCGCGCCGGGACGCCGCTGATGGAGATCGTAACGCAGCCGGAGATCGAATCGCCGGAAGAAGCGTTCGCCTTTCTCACGGCGCTGAAACAAATCCTGATCTACGGCGGCGTGAGTGATGCCGATATGGAGAAGGGTCAGCTGCGTTGCGACTGCAATATCTCGCTGCGACCAGCCACGCAGAGCGAGCTCGGCGCGAAGATCGAGATCAAGAATTTGAACTCGATCAGCGGTGTGCGCCGCGCGCTCGCTTATGAAGTGGAGCGGCAAACGGCAGTGCTGGAGCGCGGCGAAGATTTGCCACAGGAGACACGACGCTGGGACGACGACGCGGGACAAACCTTCGTCATGCGCCGAAAAGAGATGACGCACGATTACCGTTATTTCCCCGATCCCGATTTGCTGCCGGTGAAGACGGAGGGATTGCTGCGCGACGTCCGGGCGCGGGTGCCGGAACTGCCCCAGGCAAAACGCGCGCGTTTTCAAAGGGAATACGGAGTGAGCGGCTATGACGCGGGCGTGTTGGCGAGCGACCTCGCGCTGGCCCGCTACTTCGAGAGTGCGGCGCAGAAGAATCCGCGGCGCGCCAAGGGTGCGGCCAACTGGATTCTCAACGACCTGCAAAATGCCCTAACGAACGCTGGCCTGACGATCGCCCGCTGCCCAATCCCGCCGGAGGCGCTGGACGAATTGATCGACCTGATCGAGAGCAAAAAGATTAGCGGAAAGCAGGCAAAGGAAGTTTTCGCGGAGATGTTCGCGAGCGGCAAAACAGCGACAGCGATCGTGCGGGAAAAGGGAATCGAGCAGTTGAGCGACGCGGCAACGATCGAAGCGCTTTGCGATCAGGTGATCGTGGAGCATCCGAAGCCCGCAGCGGATTTTCGCGGGGGCCACAAGCCCTCGCTCAATTTTCTCAAGGGCCAGGTGATGAAATTATCGCAAGGGCGGGCCAACCCCGCGCTCGCCGGCGAAATTCTGGAGCGGAAGCTGCAACAAGCGCCGGGGGGAGACAAATAACGGAGAGGACTCCTGGAGCGCGATGCTCTGTCATCGCGTGTTTCAAACTCGCGCCCACAGAGGGCCGCGCTCCCGCCACGAGCAACTCGCGCGTCCCGCTAATTGAAAGTCCGAAACCAGCGGTAAGGAAAAGCATCGCCGGGACAATCGGTCGCCCAACGTGGCGGGTTCATCTCGCGGTGGGGACGCACCGGAATTTCTTTCCCTTCCGCCTTGCCGCAACGAGCGCGCAAGTAGCGGATGAGCTCTTCGCAGGAAGCGAGCTGCGCCCGGGTCGGCTGGTCCCGATTGAAATCGCCGACGAGGCAGATGCCTAACGAAATGTTATTGAGGTAATCGCTGTGCACGTGGCCGCCGTTGATCTGCCGCCTCCAGCGGTCGCCGACCTCGATTTCGCCGTCGCCGGACGAGGTGCCGTTGCCGATGACGAAGTGGTAAGCAAGCCCGTTCTGCATCCTGCGAACGTGCTTGTGATAGTAATCAAAGATACGCGCGTTGCCCTGCCGGGTGCCGCTGTTGTGGACGATGATGAAGCGCCAGCGCTCGCGCAGAACCGGAGCGTGATCGATCTGGCTGCGGACCGAGCGGGTGAGGTAATTATAATGCTTCGCGAAGAGGTGGAAGGGGAGGAGAGAAAAGCCGCGCGGTTTTTGATAACCGGATTTCTCCACCACGACCTGGGCGGGCGCAGCGCTGGCAGCCGGCGTTTCCGGAACGCTGGGAGTCGGCTTGACCTCGACAGCGCGCCGGGGCGTGGCCGACTCGTTAGGCCGAGCGCGCGGGGTCGCGGTTTCTTCCAGCTCCGGCGAGGGCGTTGCGGGGGTGCGCTCGGGCGTTTCTTCAGGTTCGGGGGTCGGCTTTGGCGACGACTTTTTCTTCTTCGCGGGCGGATGTTTGGCGGGCTTGGGCTTGTGCCGCGGGCTAGCGGATTTTTCCGGCGTGGCCGAGGGCACGGTATGCATTTGCTCGCGCGCCTTCAGGAAAATTTCCCTCTTTTCTTCGTCGGTCGGCTCGGCGGGCAGAGCCCTCCCAACGATTATGCCGGTGAGGAGCAACGCCCCCAACACCAGCGACGAGCATGAATGGGAGCGCAATCGACGAATCAAAATGCGGCGGCCCTCGTTAGGCCGGTTGCGGCTCGCCCGCAGAAGCAGCGCGCTGCGCCGCCCGTTCGCTCTCGCGGCGCAGGATGGCGTTTAATTTTCCACCGAGGAGGAGGAGGAGGCAGGTCAGATACATCCAGGTGAGGAGCATAATGATCGAGGCGAGCGCGAGGTAGGTGGGGTTGTAGCGATCGTAGCGTGCGACGTAGAATTGAAAAAGCTTCGTCACTGTCATCCAGCCGACCGAGAAAAAAATCGCTCCGGGAAGCGCCTGCCGAATCGTTAGGTAATTTTCCGGCGTGAGGAGATAGAGGGCGAGCGCGAGGACGACGAGGGCGAGCGCGGTGAAGGGCAGATTGAGGGCCGCGACCCACTCCTGCAGCGGGATGCGCAATTGGAAATTCACTTCCGCGAGGCCGGCCAAAGTTTCGCCGAAGACAGTGACGTTAAAGGCGATCAGAATGGTGATGCCAAACCAAAAAAGGAGAAAGAACGCGATGATGTATTTCGACCACCAATTGCGATCCTCGGTCACTCCGTGGGTACGGCTAAGCGCGTGCGAAATGGTCGAGATAAAGAGGGTCCCAAGATAGATGCCGAGAATAATGCCGGCCGTGGCGAGGGCGCCGTTGTTGCCCGTCACGATGACGTTGGCGACGATAGTATCGAGGATTTCCTGGACCTTCGGATCGGGCGGCAGAAATGCGCGGACGACGCCAAGCATGTTGTGCAATTTCGCCGGATCGGTGCCGAAAAGGCTGAGGAGGTGCCAGAGAAAAAGAAGCCCGGGCGCGAGGGTGAAAAGCATCTGGTAAGCCATCTGCGCGGAAAGTCCCATGGTCTCGTCCGTGGCGGTTTCCCAGACAAGCCGCCGCACAATGCGACCGAGCAAACGCAACTTTTTCATCGTCACGCGAAGTTTACTTTGCCCCTCGGCGATTGCCATTAAACTCTCGCCCAGCCCGCCTAACGAATGCCGAAACGGATCCTGATTCTTACCGCCGGCTTTGGCGAGGGGCACAACGCGGCGGCGCGCGGCATCCGCGATGGCCTCGCCTCGGTTGCGCCCACGACGGCCGAGGTCGAGCTGCACGATCTCTTCGCCGAGACCTATGGGATCGCGAACGACCTCGCGCGGCGCGGCTATCTCGCCCTCATCAACCGCGCGCCGGCCGCCTGGTCGGAGATCTATGAGTGGATCGACCGGCAGGACCGGATCGGCGGGAAACTGCGTGTTTTCTTCCAGCTCAAACGTCGGCTGCGGGATTTATTGACGCGCTTCCAGCCGGACGTGGTCGTCTCGGTTTATCCGGCCTACGCGCACCTGCTCGACCAAATCGTAGGCGACACTACGCCGCCTTTTCGCCGGGTGGTTTGCGTCACCGATTCGATCACGGTGAACGCCATTTGGTATCGCTGCGCCTGCGATTGCTTCTTCCTGCCTAACGAAGAGACCGCCGCTGTTTTCGCCGCCGCCGGCGTGCCTGACAATCGCGTGCGCGTGACCGGATTTCCGGTGACGCCGAAATTGGCGCAGCTCGGTCCCTTACGACAGCCGCCTTCAGCTGAGGACGGGCGGCGCATTCTTTACATGCTCAACGCCGGTCGCGTCCTCGCGCCGGAAATTATTCGCCAGCTCGCCCGGACACCCGGCACTCGGCTGACCGTTACGGTCGGGCGGGACGAACGTCTGCGCCGCGCGACCGAAGAGATACGATACGGGACCGGCCAGAAATTTGCAGTCGTCGGCTGGAGCGATCAATTGCCCCGGCTCATGCTCGAGAGTCATCTCCTCGTCAGCAAAGCCGGCGGCGCCACCGTGCAGGAAGCCATCGCCGCCTGCTGCCCGATGATCATTAACCAGATCGTGCCGGGCCAGGAGGAAGGGAACGCGCGGCTGCTCCGGGAGACTGGGTCGGGCGTTATCGCGACGACTCCGGAAGCGATCGTCGCCGCGGTGCACGAGGCGTTTGCCGACGATGCGCGGGTCTGGCGCGAATGGTCGGGAAATATCAGCCGCTTGAGCCGCCCGCGAGCGCCGCTGGAGATCGCGGAGTTGCTGTTGGCGTAACACAAGCTTCCAGCCTGTCAGGTCGAGC
>JBBSGS010000112.1:0-8662 GCA_038253875.1 Chthoniobacterales bacterium | reverse complement strand
GCGGAGATCGCGGGATTCAGCGGCAGTTTGTTCCAATCCGCCAGCGCGTAGCGCGCTTCAAGGGTAAAGCTGCGGTCGCGCGTCTCTCCTGAGACATGTTCCAGTTCATTTTGCACGCCGAGAGTGAAGCGCGCGGGCAGTCCCATCTCGATTTCCTGACGAAAAAGATGAGCCGGCGCGCTGCGTCGAAAGATGGCGCCATCGTATCCCGTTTCGAGTTCGAAGCTGTAAGGAGATAGGACGTAAGACTTGGTCAAGGTGGAGATACGACCGTGCGATAAATCCGGCGGCGCGCCATAAGCACTCGGCAACTCTTCATCTTCAACCTCGATGTGCCGGCCTTCAGCGACCTGCGCCCGCGAGCACACCGTGGCGGCCAGCGTCGCAAAAGCGATGGAACAAGTAAGCAATAGTCGGCACATCACGGGGCGATTCACACGGGAAGGTAAGCGGAAGATGGAACGGCGTCTAATCGCCGGTGAATTGGATAAGCACATACGCATGACAATCCGACAATTTCTTTACTAATGTAATGTGTCAGCGCGCTTCAAACTGCACTCACGCATTACCGATTCAGTCCACAAGGTAACTCCCGCGTGGTTCGATCTCAAATAAGCATGCGATAAGCCAGACCAATCGCGCCCGAGGCGACGACGACCAGGATCACACTCCATCTCCAGCGCAGAATGCCGGCAAAGGCGACGGCGCAAAGAGCGAGCGCAAACCAATCCACCACGCCCGCCTTTGGGAAAAAGACATGGAGCGCGAACCAGACGGCGAGATTCAGGATAACTCCGACGATCGCCGCCGTAATGGTGGAAAGCGCGGCCGCCAGCTTCTTGTTACCGCGTAACCGCTCGATGTAAGGACCGCCGAGGAATACCCAGAGGAAGCATGGTGTGAACGTGACCCAGGTGGTAAGAAGCGCGCCGAGCGTCGCGGCCACTATCGGCGACAGCCCATCCGGATGCTGCCAGGCCCCGACAAAGCCGACGAATTGCACGACCATGATGAGCGGCCCCGGCGTCGTCTCCGCGAGTCCCAGGCCGTCCATCATCTGACCTGAATGCAACCATCCATAGTGGAACATCGCCTCCTGCGCGACGTAGGGTAGGACCGCATAAGCACCACCGAAGGTGACGACGGCGGCTTTGCTGAAGAACACTCCCTCATTGAGGAGCGTGCTGTCCCAGCCGCCTACGAAGCCAGCTACAAGTATCGGCGCGGCCCACAACGACAGACAGACTACGATGATTTTCCATGCTCGAGCCCAGTTAGGCCGCGTATGTTCCACTGAATGCTGTTGGTCGCTTAACACCGACGTCTCGGGATCGATCGCGTGACCTGCGACTACGTGAAACTTCGCTGGCCAGAACTTCCCCCCGACGAGACCCATGATTCCTGCCGTGAGCACGATCATCGGGAAAGGGACCTTAAAGAAGTAGATCGAAGGCAATGGCGGCAATGCTCCACATGACTTCATTGCGAAGTGCTTGGCGCCCGATGCGGATGACGGCAGTTAGAACGATGGCCGTTACGGCAGGTTTTAATCCATAGAAGACGGCGGCGATCCAAGGGAGATTTCCATAGGCGGCATAGACGTAACTGAGGCCCCAGAGGACGAAGACGGAGGGGATAACAAAGAGCGCGCCAGCAACGATGCCGCCCCACGTCTTGTGCAAGAGCCAGCCGATGTAGATCGCGAGTTGCTGCGCTTCGGGCCCCGGCAATAGCATGCAATAATTCAACGCGTGAAGAAAGCGTGATTGGCTGATCCACTTTTTCCGATCCACCAGCTCCGTTTGCATGATCGCGATCTGCCCCGCTGGTCCGCCGAAGCTGATGAAGCCGAGTTTCAACCAAAAGCGGAAAGCTTCGGCAAAGCTCGGGTGAGTTGAGGCATTCGTCGGTTTGTTAACTTTACGCTCACTCATCGGCGTTGGAGGAACTGGTAGAGTCCGTCGAAACAGGCGAATCCCCGCGTTAAAATCTCGCTATCGCGCAGGCCCCATTTGCCCCATCCTTTGAGCACGCGGTCGATGCCGATGCACTCGATGCGTTGAAATTTCGCGTCCTCCAGATCGGCGTCGTGAATCATCTCGCCCATCTTTTGCGCGGCCTTGTCCTCGATGCGGAAGCGCCGGAGGAAGGTCTCGAACGTGCAACGGTCTCCGTGATGCGAGAACTCCACATCAAGCATGTCGAAAGGGATGGTGTCGCCCGGTGACGGCGCGACGGCCGCGAAGACGAACTTCGCTTTCGGGTCGATGAACTGCCGAATGAGCCAGGCGGAGCCAACCCGGTCGATCTCCGGCCGAGGACGTGTGAGCCAGGTCTTGCCCTGATACTTCCTGGGTTCGAGCCGCGGCAATGTTTTCTGGGGAGAGGTCTCCACGCGCCTTAAGAGCATCGCCACTTCATGGCCGCGGGGGCTATCGAAGAAGTCGATCTCGCGCAGCTCGCGAAATTGGCGGGTCAATCGCTCCAGCTCTGCCGTCGCGACTTCCGCGCCCGACTTCTTTCTCTTCGCGAAAAATGACTGGAGCGCTTTCTTCACTCTTGCGAACTCCTGCTCTCGCGCGGCGTTGAAGAGCGACACGACTTTGTCGTGCGTGAGACTCTCAATCTCCTGTGCGCGAACAAGGGTCGCCTCGCCCCCGCTGTCCCGGATCTGTTTAGCCAGCCACTGGAAATGCTCGTGCTGGGCCGGGCGATCGGGAAGCAGATAAGTGGAGGTGGTCAATTGCGCCGCGCCCATTTTCTTCAAGCGCCGCCAGACCGCGACGCGTTCGGTGTTGCGCTTCGTCGGCAGGCTGTAGAGCAAAAGGAGCCAGGGCGAATGGTCGGATGACGGCATCGTTTATGAAATACCTATTGCATACTGCATTGCGCTTACATCCATAAGCGCCATCGCGTCCGAACATCAAGCGATGAAAAAACTAATCACAGCAGTATCGGTGGTTGCGCTCTTCGGATTGGCTTGCCCCATGGCGGTCTCAGCTGAAGAGGAGGAACACGAAGCCACCTTGAACGCTTCGGACGTCCCCGCGGCAGTCCAGAAGGCGGTCGAGGCCGAAGCAAAAGGTGGGAAGATTCGGTGGGAGAAGGAAGGGGCTAACTATGAGGGGGTCTTCAAAAAGAAGGGCAAAGAAATCGGCGTAGAAGTCGATGCCAACGGCAAAATCCTGAGCCGTCACAACGAAAGCAAAGAGCACAAGGAAAAAGGCGACAAGGACGGTGATTAGCAGCTGTCGATGGGATCGACAGCTCTGCGAATCGCAATTGCGGTGCCGGCCGCGCCGTCAATCGCCGCGGCCGACAGCGATCTCGATACGGCTGGGTACCCGTAACCCGGTTTAAAGTAACAGTCTTACTACGGGAGCAGGCTTATAAGATCCCTTTAACGGGCGCAACGCCGTAAAAGCCGACGTGCCAAGGCATTGCGCGTGGCAAATATCACCGGGCGATGCCGAAGCCGTATTTGCGGAAGACGGCGAGCGCGGCATCGCTTTCGAGATAAGCCAGGAACTTCTTCGCCGCGGCCAGATCCAGCGAAGCAGTCAGCGCCGCCACCGGGTAACTAATCTTCGGGCCTTCCGCCGCCGGAATTTCGCAGGCGATCTTCACCTGCCTGGAGATAAGAGCATCGGTCTTGTAAACGAAACCAGCCTCGACATTGCCACTCTCGACCGCGGCAAGGGCCGCGCGCACGTTCTGGGTCGGGATAACTTTGGGCGAGACCTTGTCCCAGAGTCCGCTTTTGGTGAGATACTCCTTCGCATAGATGCTGACCGGAACTGTGGAGGGCTGGGCGAGCGCGATTTTTTTGACCGCTTCATGGTTAGCCAGATCGGCCGCGGTGCGGATGGGCAATTTGCTGTCGGCCGGAACGACGATGACGAGGGTGTTACTGAGCAAGGTCTTGCGCGTCCCGAGCGCGAGCAGGCTCTTCTTCTCGAGAGCGTCCATCTTCGCTTCGTCCGCGGACAGAAAGACATCGGCGGGTGCTCCCTCCTCGATCTGCCGGGCGAGGATGCTGGAGGCATCAAAGTTCAGGCGCACCGTGTCTCCGCTTTGCTTTTCGTAGGCAGGCGCGATTTCCTTCATCGCGTCGGTCAGGCTGGAGGCGGCGTGGATGGTGAGCTGGGCGGCGTGCATGCTAATGCTGAGAAACAGGCCTGCGAAAAGGGCGAGTAATTTCATTGAGCTTTGAATTAAGGGAACATATGTCGGCGTCAGGTTGAACACGAATAATCATCGCCAACCTGCGATTGGCCGGAGAGCGCATTTCGCCTACCGTTCCTTCCGATGCCCGACGAAAAGCAGCTTCCGGAACCGTCCGACTTCGACGCCGATGGCGCTTTGAGCCGCGATTTCCTCCTGCGCCGGGGCTGCTGTTGCGAAAATCGTTGCCGTAACTGCCCCTATGGTTTCGCAGGCCCATTCCCTAACGATTGATTGCATCTCTCCCGTTGGGACTCTCTTTGCGGGATCACATCTTTTCGAAGGTTCGGGCATCGGGCCTGACTTATTTGTTGTCCCGCCGCATCCAAACATTTCCTGCCGAGGTAAGGATTAGCGTCCTAGTCTTTGGCTGCCTTGTGGCTCGACCAATGCAGGGCGCGAATCCGCCAGCCATCAGAAGTCCGCGTCAAGACGGCGGTCTCGGCCGCTTGGTTATCGATTATCCGGTCGTGAAACTCTCCCGTTACCCGGAAAGTGCTCGTCACCCACGCCGCGTCACCCGCCGCCTGGACCTTGCGACTGGTCTGTTTTCCCGGAAGCGCCCGGGCGAAGGCGATGTCTTCCTCAAGGTGTTCGCTTTCGTATTCGGCCCGCGTCTGCACGGTACCGGCTTCAACGATGATGGCATCCGGTGCCAGGAGTGACATTACCCGGTTGCTGTCACCTGATGCCAACACTCGGTGAAACTCATCGACCACAGCGCCGACGGCGCCCGTATCGGGCGCTGATGATTCGCTCAGGACTATCCGAGCCGTGAACAGGCTCAGACAAATGATTGCAATGGAAACAAGGTGATGGTGCCGGTTCATGATGGATGCTGGTGTGCGTGTTCGTTAGGCTGAGGATTGGGAGATTCGCTTCCCGCGATTGGCGAGGCGACGGTGCCGGGCGGGTTGTGATACCAGCCCGGATCATCATAAGTAGTAATCCCGTCGCGCACTTTCAGGATGGTGAACATGCCGCCCATTTCGATCGGCCCGAATTGGCCGCCGCCGGTCATCATCGGAAGGGTATTCTTCGGGCCGGCCATCATCTCCGACATTTCGGACATGTCGCCCATGCCGCTCTCGCCCATCGCCATGTAGCCCGGCACGAGCTTGCTGATTTTGGCGGCGACACCTTTTTGATCAACCCCAATCACGTTCGGAATGTCGTGCGCCATTTGATTCATGGCGTGATGATTCTTGTGGCAATGAAACGCCCAGTCGCCCGGGTTATCGGCCATGAACTCCACCGTTCGGGTGGTTCCGGGCGGAATGTTGATCGTCGTCTCGGGCCACCAGGCACTCTTTGGGAGTTGCCCGCCGTCGGTTTCGACCAGCCACCAGCGATGACCGTGAAAATGAATCGGATGACTGTCCATACTCAGGTTCGCCAGGCTAACTCGGACCCGGTCGCCTAACTTTACCACCAAGGGATCGGTCCCCGGAAAAACGCGGCTATTGAAAGTAAACAAATCAAAGTCGGTCATGACCATGGGATTGGGCGTGTAAGTGCCCCCTGGGATCGCCCATTCCTGGAGAAAGATGAGAAAGTGACGGTCCACCGGTTCCGGGTACCCGCCCTTCGGGTGGATGATGAAGAACCCTTCCATCCCCATAGCCATCTGAGTCATCTCGTCGGAATGCGGGTGATACATTTGCACCCCATGCTGCTTCAGGGTGAACTCGTAGGCGTAGGTCTCGCCTGGTGGAATGTGCCTCTGGGTCACGCCCCCGACGCCATCCATTCCGTTAGGCAAAATAACCCCGTGCCAGTGGACCGTGGTTGCCTCAGCGAGTTTGTTCGTGACCAGGATGCGCACACGATCGCCTTCCACGGCTTCGATCGTGGGACCGGGCGTCAGGCCATTGTAGCCCCAGCAATTGACGATCATGCCGGGGGCGAACTCACGCTTCATCGGTTCGGCGATAAGATGAAATTCCTTCACGCCCTCCTTCATCACCCACGGAAGGGTGGCTCCGTTAGGCGTGACTGCCGGATGGTAATTCATGTTTCCGCCTAGCGGAGGTATCCCCGTTGTTTGGGCGAGGAGTTTGCTTCCGCCCGCGATGCGATTGGCGAGCGCGGATGCTCCCACCAAAGCGGCGGTTCCTGAGAAGAATTTTCGTCGTGTGATCATGTTTGTTTCCTAACGTTTGCTGCGGTCAAGGTAAGTTTTGCCGCTCAGGCTTCCACCGACTGCCCGCTCCAACTCCGCGCGTGCGATCCAATAATCGCGCCATGCTTCGATGTAACTGCGCTCGGCTGCGACTTCGTTCTGCTTCGCCAGGAGCAGGTCGTAAACTCCTTTGAGCATAGAGTTATACTGCTGGAGGGTTAGGTTGAGCGCCTGCTGCCTCGTCGGGAGAAGGCGCTTCCCGATGTAGGAGGTGACATCGCGCCCGGCGATCAGTCGATCGCGCGCTTCGCGCACTTCGGAACGCGCGTTGATCGCGGAGGCTTCGAGTTCGCGCTCCGCCTGGCGATACTGCGCGGTTAATTTTGCGATCGCGCCCTGGCCTTGATTGAATATGGGCAACTCGAGATCCAGCGTCGGGCCAGTGACGCTTTGTCCGTCGGTTTCGCGTTCGGTGTCCACGCCAACCTTGATCCCCGCCGGCAGAAAACGCGTCCGTGTGCGCAGAGAGAGAGATTGCCCGATCAGGTTCACATTCATTCGCGCCGCTTCCAGATCGAGGCGCTGGGCGATGGCCAGCGACTCGAGATGCGCGGGTGAAACTTCATGCGCGGGAATGTCCGGCAGGTGATCGCCGATCTTCCAATTTGTGTTCGCGCCCCACAAGCCGAGCAGGCGATTCAATCGCTCGCGATCCGAGCGCACCTGCAAAGTGGTCTGGGCAACGTCGAGACGAGACTGCTCGTAGCTCCCCTGCTGGTTGGCCAGATCGAGGTCGTTGGTGTTGCCGGCATCGTGCAGCCTCTTGGTGTAATCGGCCGCGGTCTCGCTGATCCCGGCGATCGCATTCAGTCGACCGAGGAGCTGCGCGCGCGCTTGCAAGGTATAGAAGGCGGTCTTTACGTCCGCTGCCAGGGTGAGAACCTCGTGGGCGATCCGCGTTTCCGTTTGCGCCAATTGCGCGGCCGCAAATCGCTTCCGGATCGGGAGCACGATGAGATCGAGAAGGTCCTTCGTGATTGAATACTCCGCGTTTGTTCCGGAAGGCGATCGATTGGGGAAACGCCAGCTCGCGGCAAACTCGGGATTGGTTAAGAGGCCCGCGTCCACCAGATCGGCTTGCGAGATGCCGATCTCTTCGAAGCGCGCCTGGAGGGAGCGGTTGTTGAGGAGAGCGACCTGGACCGCGGAGTTCGCCGTCAGCTCGTGCTGCAGGAGAGATTGAACCGCGCGCTCGGCCTCCGCGTCTTCGGGTCCGCCGCGGAGCCACTGCACGCGCTGGCCGGTCCGGCCGGCGACCGTCTCACGCACTTTCTCGAGCGACGCCTGGGGCGAGGCACAGCCGGCAATCACGCCTAACGAGACCAGGAGTGCGAGTTGGAGAAGTAAGTTTTTGCTCACGTTATCTATAGGCCATTCTTTTTTTCCAGGGTCATCCCGCAGATTGGGCACTGACCTGGCTTGGTTTCGTGGATCTGCGGATGCATCGGACAGGTGTAGAAGACCGCGGCAGAGTCCGGGACCGCCTTTGCTTTGTCGGCCGGCGGCCTGCCGGAGTCGGACTTTGCTTTCAGTTTATCGGAGAGTTGCTTCATCTCGTCGGAAGTCTTCTTCATTTCCATCTCCACGCCTTCCTTGCTCGCAGGCGATGGTGCCGTGGCCGATGGAGACGCACCCATGCCCGGCATTTTCGAGTGGTCCATTCCGCTCATTCCCACAGGCTCCTGTGAAGGGGCGCCAGTGGAGGGCTGCTTCGCTTCCATCCCGGGCATCTTGGAGTGATCCATGCCTTGCATTCCGTCGGGTGCGCTAGCGGCGGGTTTGCTTTCCATTCCTGGCATTTTGGAATGGTCCATCCCTTGCATGTGGGATTGATCCATTCCCTGCATTCCGCCCATGCCTTGCATCTTCGACATATCCATCTTATCCGCTCCCCGCCCGGCGGATGGGTCGAGATAGACTTTTGTCGTCGCCACGAGCTGGGGGTGAAGGCGCCGCGCCGATGACTCCGGAGCCGACGGGTTACTAGGATCCGCGCCGGAGTGATTGAGCGACGGTGGCATGCTCGTACAGCCGAACATAAGAGCAGCGAGGATCGCGAGTGAGACAAAGGACTTATTCATCAAATCCCCCTTAAGGTTTGGGTGCATGTTCGTGCCCGTCCTCAGCGTGAGGGGACTGAGTCTGTTGCGGAGCAGGCGAGGACATATTGGCCTTGGCCGCATCCGTCGCCTCCAATTGTTTGCGGCTCGCCTCTAACTGGAGCCTGCTTGCTTCCAACTGCAGGCGGCTCGCTTC
>JBBSGS010000111.1:0-8785 GCA_038253875.1 Chthoniobacterales bacterium | reverse complement strand
GCGGAAAATTTCACCGACGCGGTGGTGCATGCAATCGAGCGGGCGGGCGAGTTGCTGGCGACGCACTTCCCCCGCCAGCCCAACGATCGCAATGAGCTGCCCGACGAGCCGCTCTTCGATTCATGACTTGCACCTGCACTTTAACCTGCACTTGCACTCTTCTCAGAGGTGAAGGTGTAAGTGCAAGTAAAGAAATAGACCCGCTTGCAAAGCGCATCTAATCGTGTTCATTCCCCTCCCGCTGCGAGTTTTTAAACGTTGCGCCGTTGGTCCCTGGATTTCCGTCGCTTGACGTGAAGTCACACTCGCCAGGGGAAACCCGGCGATAAAGTATTTAGCGATTTAGCGACTTAATGATCGGGTGATTGTTTCCAAACAAATCGCTCACTCATCACTCTCTCAATCACTCACTAATCCTATGTCAGTTCGTTACGGTCGTTTTGAAATGCCCAAGACCCTCACCAAAGATGAGGGATCATCCACGGAAACCTACGCCAAGTTTGTCGCCGAGCCCTTTGAAGCGGGCTACGGACACACGGTCGGAAATTCCCTTCGCCGCGTCCTCCTTTCGTCACTCGAAGGCGCCGCCATCACGGCGGTGAAAATCAACGGCGCACAGCATGAGTTCGGCACCCTCCCGGGTGTGGTCGAGGATGTCACCGACATCGTGCTCAACTTGAAACGAATCAAATTCAAATCGGCCGATCCGGAGATGCGCCAGCTCTCGCTCAGCGTGAACAAAGAAGGCGAAGTCACCGCCGGCGACATCTCACTCGTGCAGGGCTACGAAGTCCTCAATCCGAAACAGGTCATCTGCACGCTCGACAAGAAGCACAAGTTCGAAGCGGAACTCGACGTCCGCGTCGGCCGCGGATTTGCCACTGGCGACGAAAACAAGCGGCCCGATCAAGCCATCGGCCTCATCCCGATCGACTCGATTTTCTCTCCGGTCACTCGCGTGAAGTATGCGGTCGAAAACACCCGCGTCGGTCAGCGCACCGACTACGATAAACTCATTCTCGAAGTTTGGACCGACGGCCGCCTCACGCCGGACGACGCGTTGCTTCAGGCTTCCGCGATCCTTCGCCATCACCTCGATGTCTTCGTCAACTTCAATGAAGACGTGATCGAGTTCGACGAAACGCCCGCCGGTGTGAGCGAGGAAAACGTCAAGCTGAAGAAGCTCCTCAATATGAGCGTGAACGAAATCGAGCTGAGCGTGCGTGCGGCAAATTGCCTGAACAACGCCAACATCACGACCGTGGGCCAGCTCGCCCAGAAGAGCGAAGCGGAGATGCTGAAATATCGCAACTTCGGCAAGAAATCGCTCAACGAAATCAAAGACAAGCTGCAGCAGCTCGGTCTTGGCCTCGGGCAGAAATTCGATCCCGGTCTGGTCGAAATCCCGCTCAGCACCGATGGCGCCAATGGCGCGACTGAGGAATAGTCGTTAGGCAAGAATTGCGTTGGAGAAGCAGCTATGAGGCACCAGAAGAAAACCGTCAAATTAGGACGCACCGCGGAACACCGGAAGGCGTTGCTCGCGAATCAGGTTTGCAGCTTGATCGAGCATCAGCGCATCAAGACCACCCTTGCGAAAGCGAAAGCGGTGCGGCCGCTGGCGGAGAAAATGGTGACGTTAGGCAAGAACGGCTCGCTGCACGCGCGGCGCACCGCGCTCGCCGTTCTCCGGCAGAAGAACGCCGTGAAGAAATTGTTCGACGACATCGCGCCACGCAGCTCGACCCGCAACGGCGGCTACACCCGCATCATCAAGCTCGGCCAACGCAAGAGCGACTCTGCCCTGGTCGCGTTCCTCGAATGGGTGGACGCGCCCAAAGTGGTGGAGGAAGAGCCGCAGCCCGAAGAAAAAGCGAAGAAGCGCAGCAAATCGCCGAACGCTGAAGCCAGTGCAGACGCCGGCTCCAAACCGGTGAAGAAGGCGAAGAAGACGGCCTCGAAGAAAAAAGACGCGGAGAAGTAGGCAGGCGCCAGGGCCGCTCCCGAAGCGTCATTAGTTGAAAAGAAGACTCGCTCGCCGGCTTCGTCACTGAAGCTTGGACGACACGCGCGCTGTCGTTCGGTTCCAAAGGCGCCCCTATTCGATGTGACGTTGCGCGCAGAATAGCAGCGCTGGTATCGGCTTTCGCGCCCCGACGGTTTCGTTTCATGGGATTCTCCTATTGACATTCTATATGAGTCGCCATTTATTCGTATAGACATTCAATAGGAGGCAATGAAAGCGAAGAAATCCGACCTGCTCCAGGGCACTCTGCACCTCTTGATTCTGCAGGCTCTTGCTCCGCAGCCGCGGCATGGATTGGGCGTGGCGCAACGGATCAACCAGATCACGCAACAGACCTTTCACGTGAAGCCCGGTTCTCTTTTCCCTGCACTCCACCGGATGGAAGAAGCCGGCTGGCTCAAGTCTTCCTGGGGCGAATCGGAAAACAATCGCCGGGCGAAATTTTACACGCTGACCAAAGCCGGCCGTCGCCAGTTGGCAACGGAAACTAACGACTGGCAGACCATTTCAATGGGAATTGCGAGCGCCTTGCGCGCGCGCTGAGAGCGTTACGACTAACGACTAACGACTAACGATGCGCTTTTTTTCATCGCTAACGGCGCTCTTCCGCAACCTTACCCGGAAGCGGCGAGTCGAGCGCGATCTCGCGGAAGAGGTCAGCTCCTACCTGGAATTGGCGACCGAGGCGAAGATGCGCGCCGGCCTCGACGAAAGCGCGGCGCGCCGGGCCCCCGCCGTGGAGCTCGGCGGCATCGAGCAGGTAAAAGAGCAGGTCCGTGAGATTCGGCTGGGGCATTTCCTGGAAACGCGCTGGCAGGATCTCCGGTTTGCCCTCCGCACCTTGCGCAAGTCGCCGGTGTTTTCTTTCACCGTCGTGCTCGTGCTCGCCCTCGGCATCGGCAGCACCGCGCTCATGTTCACGCTCGTGAACTCACTTTTACTTCGCGGCCCCGCCTTCCCGGAGGCCGATCGCCTCTACATGCTTTGGCAAAAAATTCCGCAGGAAGATCGCACCTCGTTTTCGGTCAAAGAATTCTCCGCCTGGAAAAAGCAAACCGAGGTCTTCGAGCAGCTCGCCACCTTTACCGGCACCGGCTTCACCATCTCCGGGCGCGGCGAACCTGGGCTTGTCCTCGGGCAAATGGTCACGCCTTCATTTTTCCAACTCCTGCGCACCGCGCCGGTCCTCGGCCGCGCGTTCCTTGAATCGGAGGGAAAGGTCGGACAGGATCACGCCGTCATTCTCAGCCAGGCGCTCTGGCGACAAAAATTCGGTGGCCGAACGGACGTGCTCGGCGAGCAGGTCACGATGAACGGAAAAGCCTACACCGTCGTCGGTGTAATGGCGGAGAACTTCGATTTTCAGGACCACGCGACCAAACTCTGGGTCCCGGCCGCTTTGCAGGGACCCATCTTTCAGGATCATCCCGATGCGCACTTCCTGCGCGTCCTCGGACGGCTCAAGCCCGGCATTTCGCGCGAACGCCTGCAGGCCGAAGTCGAATTCCTGGGCAAGCGCGTGACAGATCCGACCGACAAAACCGAGCGCCGTTTTTTTGCTGTTGGTCTGAAGGAAATGATTACCGGCGATCTGCGCAACCCGCTACTCGTGTTGCTCAGCGCGGTGGGATTCCTGCTGCTAATCGCTTGCGCCAATGTCGCGAACCTCACCCTCGCGCGCGCTCAGGCCCTCCGCAGCGAGATGGCGTTGCGCGCCGCGCTCGGCGCCAGCCGGCGGCGATTAATCGCGCAACTACTGACCGAAGCCGGAGTGCTTGCGTTAATCGGCGGAGCACTCGGTCTCGCCTTCGCGTTTTGGGGCTTGGATCTGTTGCAAAGCTTCGCCAACGTCCCGGAACTATTGCACGCACAAGTCGACGCCAGCGCCCTTCTCTTCATCACCCTGGCGTCTGCCTTCTGCGGAGTGCTCTTCGGTCTCGGGCCCGCCTTTAACGGTTCGCGGACCGATTTCCACGACGCCTTCAGCGGCGCCACGCGCTCGAGCAGCGGCGCGACCGGCGCGCGACACGCGCTGGTTTTCGCGGAGGTCGCGCTCGCGGCCGTCCTGCTCATCGGCTGCGCGCTGATGCTGCACAGCTTCGTCAGGCTGATGCGGGTTAATCCCGGTTTTTCTCCGGAGAACGTGGTCACCGCGGACACGGTGATGTCGGAGGATCGATATCCCGGAAAACCGCAGATGCTCGCCTTTTACCGCAACTCGCTCGGGCAGATGCGCGCCTTACCGGGCGCGAAGAGCGCGGCCATGATCACGCACCTGCCTTTCGGAGGGAACAGCTGGGGCAACGGCTTTGAGGTCGAAGGCAGGCCAGCCCGCGCGGATGGCGACAGTGCCCAAATTCGCCCGATCAGTCCCGGCTATTTCGCCACGCTGGGCATTCCGCTCAAAGCCGGCACCGATTTCAGCGAGCACGATAAGGAGAACGCACCCGGTGTCGCGATCATCAGCGAGGAATTAGCCAAACGCTATTGGCCTAACGAGAGTCCAATTGGCAAAAAAATTCTCTACTTCCGGGACTGGCTCACCATCACGGAAATCTGTGGTGATATCAAACACGGCGCGCTCGATGAGTCGTCGGCCGGCACCATCTACGTGCCTTACCCGCAAGTCGCGGCTGACCTCATGCAGTTCGTCGCGCGCAACCTCAACTTCGTCATTCGTTCTCCCAGCCCGGCCGTGGTCGCGACCGGCGCGCGCGGCGCAATTCGCGACCTTGATCCCGTCATGGTCGTGAAAGTAAACACAATGGAAGCGCTCATTCACGACTCCGTGGCGCAGACGCGTTTCCGCACCTGGCTTATCAGCATCTTCTCCATCTTCGCCCTCAGCCTCGCCTGCCTCGGCATTTACGGCGTGATCGCATACCTGGTCACGCACCGTTACAAAGAGATCGGCATCCGCCTCGCGCTCGGCGCCACCCGCGCCCACATTCTCCAGCTCATTCTTGGCCGCACTTTCAAGCTTGCGGCCGCGGGGATCGCTGCTGGCCTGCTCGGTGCCTTTTTTCTCTCTCGCTTCCTGGGCACATCCTGTTCGGCATTACCGCGCATGACCCGCTCACCTTCATCGGAGTACCGATTTGCCTCGTCCTGATTGCGTTGCTCGCGGGCTATCTGCCTGCCCGGCGCGCAACCCGGATCGATCCGGTGAACTCGTTGCGCTACGAGTGATTGCCGTCACCTGCGGTGGCCATCACTTCGCCGTAACGGCGCTGGTGTTTTGACCGCCAAAGCTGCTGCGGACGGTAATGTTTTGTGGGTTTACCGACCAGTTGACTGACCGCTAAATTTCCCGCCGCCGTTATTGTTTAAAGTGCCGATGAGCTGGCTGGTGGAAGTAACGAACACCTGCATGGTCGCGTTGGAACGCGAGCTAGTCGCCTCCGCTCGAAGAATGCTTTTTGCTCGATCGTATTCAGCGCGAGAAATCGAGACAGTATCGGCCGCCGGCGCTACAGGGTTGATGGTAAGAGTCGCGCCGCGCGAAGTGGCATTCAAAGTAGCTGTTAGTCGCGCCGAGGTCACAGAAGTTACCTGGGTCGTGCTGATGGGGAAGTTCGCCGTCGCCGCGCCTGCCGCGACGGTGACGCTGGCCGGAACGGTAGCGGCCGCGCTGTTACTGGTTAACTGAACGGCGGTCGCTGTTTGCGGACCCGCGCTCAAAGTCACTGTGCCAGTCGCAGCATTTCCACCCGTGACCGAGCTCGGATTCAAAGTGAGCGCGGAGACCGTCGGCGCAGTCGGTGGAATCGGCGCGCCACTCGTGTTGAGCAGAACGTCGGTCGCGGCACTGGCTCCCCTTACCTCCAAGGCTAGGTCGGGCTTGCTGTCGCCATTAAAGTCGGCGGAAATAATGATCCCGCCTCCAACGCTGGAAATTGGAGGTGGCACTGCATAATTGACGGGCGGTCGGAAAGTCCCGTCTCCGTTTCCATTCATTATCTGGACTAACCCACGGGTGCCGTCGGCCATCGCGCGCGCCAGATCGAGGAAGCCATCGCGGTTGTAGTCGGCTACGGCGATATTGAGCGGCGCTGAGACGGCATCTTCCAGGAGACGTGTGCTCACTCGGAAGGTGCCGTCGCCATTCCCGAGAATAATCGCGTTCCCGTTCCCATTTCCCAGCGGGACGACGCCGTCTTGAATTCCATCGCGATTGAAGTCAGCCACATCGACATCGTTGCTGGCAGAGAAGGAGTCGACGCCGGGCACAAGCAGTATCACTGCCGGGGGACCGAAGCTTCCGTCACCTGCTCCGAGTAAAATCGAAAGCTCAGTGTTTTCACCTCCGACTGCCAGGAAATCGCCCACGGCCATCGCATGCGGGAAGGTATTCACGTCGATTTCCCGGGCCGGCTGGAAGGTGGCGTCGCCATTCCCAAGTAACACCGTGACACTGCGCGCAGGTCTGCACGGCGCACTAAAACAGGCGATGCTGTGCATGATAACGAGATCGAGTTTGCCGTCGTTGTTTAAGTCTATCGCCAGGACTGCTGGTGAATCGAAGCCGGAAGTATTGGGAAAAAAGGTGGTCGCGTTGAAACTGCCTGTGCCCGTGCCGAGGAGGAGAGCCAGGCTGAGCTGCGGGGTGTTGAGCGTGATCACCAGGTCCGTCTTCCCGTCACCGTTGAAGTCACCCGCGGCCACGTCCTGGGTTTGTACGCCGACCGGGAAATCCGTTTTCGGGCGAAACGTTCCGTCGCTATTTCCGAGCATGACAGAAGCCGCGTTCAGTCCGCTGCCAGCGAGATCGGGCTTCCCGTCGCCATTAAAATCTGCGGCCACCTGGGTGTTGCAGAGTAATGGATAAGCCTGCGTGGTAAAGGTCGCCGATTGGCCCACGGCTTCCGCGACTAAGCTAAGCATCGCTAAGCCGCAAAGCACTACTCCGCCAAATCCGCGAGTCAGTCCGACCGATTGGTTTTTCATACGAGCCGCACTTAATCGAGAAATGCCTCGGACACCAAGCCGCCAAAGGTTACGCGGTTGTTACCTTTGTAGGCGGTGTTTCACCACCGCCTTACTTAGTGACAGCTTTACTTTGCGAGCTCGTAGAGATACTCGACGAAGGATAGCACCGCACCGTCGTAGCCTTGAATCTTCGGGTTCGTCGAATCGATCACGTAATACTCATCCGGCGCATGTGCTCCGCTTCCATGCCCCAGCCCAAAGTGTCCCGCCGCGAGCTTTAATGGTTCGCCCGTGAAGACGTAGCCGGGATAGGACCCGGCATTGCGCGGCCACATCAGCGGCTCGATCCCGGCGCGCTTCAAGACCGAGACCTGCGCTTGAATCAGCGGCGAATCCGCCGAAGTCGCGGTCGGATCATACCCGCCGGTGACATTCACCTCGATGTCGCCGAACCCGCGCTTCGCCAGATGCGCTTTTAATGCCGCCACGGCGTCCGCCGCTTTCATCTCGGGCACCAAACGCAGATCGAGCTTCGCGGCCGCTCTGTGCGGCAACACCGTCTTGCCGCCGGGCCCGGTGTAGCCGCCGACCAGGCCTTCGATGTTCACGGTCGGCTGCGATTCGAGGCGCTCGTTCGCCTGCTCCCAGGGCAGGTTATCGATCCAATGCTGCACACTGAATTGCTTTTTCGCCTGCGCTTCGCTGCGATGCTTCGACGCCTCCGCGATCATCGCCTTTTGTTCCGCGCTGATCGGCAGCGGCTGCGGATAATTATCGATCGTTATCTGGTTGCCATCCTCGGAGACGAGCGTGTTCAGCGCCTTGATCAAGTGCCACGAGGGGCTGTCGACCATTGCCTTAAGCGAGGAATGAATGTCCTTGGCCGGGCCGCGTCCCCACTTCTCGCCGCTCGAGACTAGCTCCAATTCCACGACGCCTTTCGATCCGAGGTTGATCGTCACCACGCCATCCAAATCCTGCATCGTCGAAGGCATGAACACGCCTACGCATTTCGAAAACGCCGCGAGCACTTCCGGCCGCCTAACGAGTTGTGGAATGTGCGGCGACCCGATCTCCTCCTCGCCCTCCGCCACCATCACCAGGTTCACCGGCATCTTCTTGCCCGCGCCCTTGATCGCATGCAGCGCCGCGAGCAACGCCGACTCCGGCCCCTTCTGATTCACCGCGCCTCGACCGACGATCGCCTTCCCCAGTCCCGGTTTATCCACCAGCGCCGCCTCGAGCGGCGGCGAAGTCCACTCCTTCGGATCGAACTGCTTCACATCGTACATGAAATAAAGCCCGACCGTCTTCGCCGCGCCCGCATCGAGCGTCGCAAACACGCCCGGCTTCCCATCGGTTGGCATCACCGTCGCCTGTTGAAAACCCGCATCCTTCGCCAGCTTCGCCATAAACTCCGCGCCCGCGGGATAGTTCAGATTCTCCGCCGCGATCGACGGCAGCTTGATCCAATCCCGCAAACGTTGCACCGCTTGGTCGTGCTGTTTCGTGATTTGCGCTTTGATCTCGGAGAGATCGTTTTCTGCCGAGGAGGAATGAGGAGCGATCGTTAGGCTGACGGCGGCGCCGAGAGTGAGGAGCAAAAGAATGGGAGACTTCATGCCAAGTTGATGCTCCTTCGCGGTGTGGGTTTCAACTACAAAGGAAGATCACTCCGTCCGGAAGCGCCCGTCCTCTCAGGCAGCAGCATCCCGCTTCACTGCTCCTAGTGCATGTAAGTCAAGTATCAGACGAGAGGCGCTGTGTGATCCTGGACATGCGAAAGCATGTCCTCCGGAGGGACGCGCTTCCTCGCGTCCAGTTCCATAT
>JBBSGS010000110.1:0-8928 GCA_038253875.1 Chthoniobacterales bacterium | reverse complement strand
GGCGGCAACAACCTGACCACGGCCTTCTCGGGCATTATTAAAGAGGGTAGTCCCGGCGGCTCACTCGCCAAGACAGGCAAAGGCAAGTTCACTCTGAAGAAGGCGAGCACCTATACCGGCGGCACAACTGTTAGCAAAGGCCCACTTCTGGTCACCAACAGGACTGGCTCGGGCACAGGCGCGGTGGCGGTCAACGCCGGCACACTTGGCGGAACGGGCAAGATTTCCGGCGCGGTCACAATCGGGACTGCAACCACCGCCGCGATTCTGGCGCCGGGCAGTGGGGCGAGACCGGGCACACTGACGCTCTCCAAAACACTCACCTTTAACGCGCTCGGCAATTACAAGGTCGATTTGAACAGCACTCTGGTCACCGCCGATCAAGCGGTCGCCAAAGGGTGACGATCAACAGCGGCGCCACGGCTACCATTGGCGATCTCGGCACCGCCGTCCTAACGTCCGGCACCGTCTTCACCATTATCAGCAACACCGCGACAACGCCGATCGCCGGCACCTTTAGCAACCTGGCTGATGCCTCGACCTTAACTGTGGGGAGTAACACTTATCTGGTGAGTTACGAAGGCGGCACCGGTAACGATCTCACCTTGACGGTGCAGTAACGAAAGCCTGGGTTGCACGAGCTGGTAGCCCCGTCGACGCTGGGTGTTACCCAGCTTTAGTTTGCGGAGCAACTCTTGCTTGCTGAGCCAGAGGCCGTATCACCTGCGGCTGCGCCGCAACTGTTTGCGGGAGACCCTCGCAAACTACGGCTGACAGCCCGTGCTACCCCAAAGGCGTAGCGCAACCTGCAATGCGAATTCGTTAGCCTAACGTTGGCTCGATCAAGCCGAAGTCGCCGCTCTTGCGCCGATACAAAACATTCACGCGCGAGTTGCGCGCGTTCATGAAGACCATGAACTGCCGCGTGGACATCTCCAACTGCAGCACCGCCTCATCGACGAACATCGGTTTCACCGGATAACGTTCCGTGCGGACAACGGTATGCTCGGGATGTTCGTCCTCCTCGACAGGCTCGGGATGGAGCACCTGTTCTTCGAGATGCCGAATGTCATCCTTGCGCGGCCGATGGCGACGGAGCAGACGCGTTTTATATTTGCGCATCTGCCGCGCAATCTTATCCATGACCGCGTCGATCGCGGCGTAGAGATCATTGGTTTCTTCGAGGGCTTCGATGGTGATGTGGTTCGAGCAGATGAGCACGACCTCAGCCCAGTGCCGGTATTTCTCCACCCCAAGGATGACGTGCGCTTCGATGATCTTGGGGTAATCGAGGTGCAACCCTTCGATCTTGCGGGTGGAATACTCGTTGATCGCGTCGGTAATCGCGAGATGGCGGCCGGTGACCTTGACGGTCGGGTGGGCGTTGGCGGTTTGCATGCGGCTCCTTGGTTACATATGAAAGCGTTCGCCGAGGTAAAGCTGGCGGCTGATCGGGTCGTTGATCAGGAAATCCTTCGTGCCCTGGCTGACGACGCGGCCTTCGTCGATGAGGTAAGCGCGGTCCACGATCGAGAGGGTCTCGCGCACGTTGTGGTCGGTAATGAGAATGGCGAGCCCGGATTGGCGAAGGTTGACGACGAGCTGCTGGACGTCATAGACCGCGATCGGGTCGACGCCGCTGAATGGCTCGTCGAGCATGAGCAGCTTCGGCCGAGTAACCAGCGAGCGCGCGATGGTGAGGCGGCGCTTTTCGCCGCCGCTCAAGGTGAGGGCGGTGTTTTTCGCGATCCGTTCGATGCCGAATTGGTGAAGCAGCTCTTCGCAGCGATGGCGGCGCTCCTGTTTGCTCAAGGGCATGGTCTGCAAAATCGCGAGGATGTTTTGTTCCACGGTCATTTTGCGAAAGATCGATTCCTCCTGCGGCAGGTAACCCATCCCGAGCCGGGCGCGCTTGTACATCGGATGATTGGTGACGTCGGTGCCGGAGAAGACAACCCGGCCGGAGTTTGGCCTAACGAGTCCGACGATCATATAAAAGCTGGTGGTTTTGCCGGCTCCGTTCTTGCCTAACAATCCCGCAATTTCACCCGGCCCGACGGCAAGATCGATCCCGTTCACGACCGCGCGGCCGTCGTAGATCTTCACCAGGCCTTTCGTCTCGAGGACGGTGCTCGTTTTCTCCGGCGCGCTCGCGGCGACGGCAAGGCTGGGAGCAGCGGCGACTTCCATGCTTATGGAGTGGGAGTGGCGGCCGCCTTTTTCTGATCCGTCGCTTCCTGCCGGATCTCGGTGCGGCTCGGGCCATGAGTGGTGAGATGGCCGTCTTGATTAAGTATCATCACGGTCTCCGGGCTGGTCGAGACATGGGTGTCGAGGCCTTGCTGCACGCGCGGGCTGCCGGTCAATTCAACGTTGCCATCGGAAGAGGTGTAGACCGCTTTCTCGGAAAGACCGACCGACTTCGAAGGCGGCCCCCCCTTCGGATCGGGCCTCTCGCGAACCACACCGACGTGTCCTTCAGCGATCGCCCTTTCGAGGCCCTGATCTTCTTCCTTGTGGATGTAAACCGTCAACTTGTCGGACTGGATATTGAAGCGTGGATCGAAGACGCGAACGTGGCCGGTAAAAATGCCGATGCGTTTCTCGGTGTCGAAGGAGGCCTCGTCCGAATAAATCTGAGTGACGATCGGTTGGTTGCCCGCGGCGGGGGCGGCGCGGGTGAGAGGCTGCGCGGTCGGTGCAGGGGAGGCCGTTTGGGCCGCAGGTTGCGCCGCGGATGCCAGAAAAATTACGCCTGCGAAAAGTCGTTTCCTCACTTTGATTTCCCGGTCAGCTCCGACTGTTTATAGATCGTCATGTGGACGTTGCCGCTGAGCGTTCCCTGGTGAGTGAGGGTGCTGAACTGCATCGCGTCGCCGGCGATTTCGAAGTCGGCGCGTTTAATCCTGGTGCGCGCTTTGGAAGTGATCACGCGGGTCTCGAGGTTGAGCACGCCTTCGGTCATGTCGACGTTAAAATCCGGTTTTTCGTGCTCGTCGAAGGTGGTCATTTTCAAGCTCGTGAAACGGACGTGGTCTTCGTCGACACGACTGGCCGTGGCCGCTTCGAAACGGCCGAGCAGATGCCCTTTCAAGTCGTAATTCGGCAGGACCAGGCCTTTGGCTTCGTGCCCGACAGTGAGTGGAATATTTTTCAAGCCGAGCTCTTCCTTGGACGGTGGCGGGGCATTTTTTTGGCGCTTCGCATGGAGCGAAGCAGTAACGAAACTGCTGCAGACCAGAATGAAGAGAAGACTAAAACGCGCGCTCCGGGAAACCGGACGTGCGCTACGAGACCGCAGCATGAATAGCTTTAAACATGCGCAGATGCTTCGGCAAATCCTTTAGCGGAATCTGGTTCGGGCCGTCTGAAAGCGCGCGCCCAGGATTCTCGTGCACCTCCATGAAAACGCCGTCACAACCAGCCGCGAGAGCCGCCCGGGCAAGGACTGGAGCGAGGGCTGCGTCGCCGGAGGTGGCGTCGCCCGCGCCGCCGGGTCGCTGCACGGAATGGGTGGCGTCGAAGACGATGTGGTAACCGGCTTCGCGGACCCAGGCGAGAGAACGCATGTCGGCGACGAGATTATTATAGCCAAAGGTCGTCCCGCGTTCGGTGAAGAAGAACTTCTTCGCCCCAAAGGCAGCGAGTTTTTCCGCGATGTTGCGCAAGTCCCACGGGGCGAGAAACTGGCCTTTTTTTACATTCACCACCCGGCCCGTCTCCGCCGCCGCGCGGATGAGATCGGTCTGCCGGCAAAGAAAGGCGGGGATCTGCAGGACGTCGATGAATTCCGCGGCGATCGCGGCCTCGTTAGGCGAGTGGATATCGGTGGTGACCGGCATGTGCAATTCTTGCCCAATTTCCGCGAGCAGCGCGCAGCCTTCCCGCACGCCCATGCCGCGATAAGAGCGCACCGAGGTGCGATTCGCCTTGTCGTAGGAGGATTTGAAAATGAAGGGCAGCTCTTCGACCGCGCAGATTTCGCCAATTCGTCGCGCCATTCGCCTAACGAATTTTTCCGACTCGATTACGCATGGACCGAGGATCAGGGCCGGGAGTTTTCCGCCGAGCGCGACCGATCCGATTTTGAGCGGTTTGGGACGTGTGGACATTAGAATTTTTTGCGGGCCACAAGCTAACACGAACGCGCTCGAACTGGACTTGCGGAAGCATGTCCCTCCGGAGGGACGCGCTTCCGCGTGTCCAGGATCCGCCTAACGAGTCACTTTTTCCTCATCGCCCGTCGGCGACAACCGCGAGCGGCCCGTCTCGATTTCTTCCAAGCGACGCACCACTTCCGTGAGGAGGAGCTCGTTCTTCAAATTGACCCGGTAATCGAGATCGGCGCGGAGCCGGTCTTTCTGGCCCTGGCGATTCTGCGACATCATGATGATGGGCGCCTGCAAACCGGCGATCATGCCGAGGACAAGATTGAGCAAGACATACGGGAAAGGATCGAACGCGCCGTGGTAGAGCAGCCAGCTATTCAAGGCAATCCAAAAGAGCGAGAAGCAAATCGATACGCCAATGAATTTCCAACTGCCGCCGAACTCCGCGATCAGATCCGCCGCGCGGTCGGCGAGTGTGAGGTGAGCGGCCTCTTCTTCGTTGAGGTTCCGCGAAATGCGGTGGCGCAAAAGATTGTCCGTCCGGCGCAAGCGGTGGGTCATCGCGGTGAGAAGACCGAGCGCGATCTCGGGTTTTTTCCGAACGAACGAGCGAAAATCTTCTCGTGCCAGGACGGCCAGTTTCGTCTCTTCGACCGCGGTCGCGTCGGCTGAGCGCATCTGGCCATCGAGCATCGCCATCTCGCCGAAAAAATCACCGCGCCCCATTTCCGCGAGGACGGTGTCGTGCCCGTCCGTGTCTTTCACGCTAATGCGGATGCGACCGCGCTCGATGAAAAACATGGCATCCCCAGGATCGTCACGGTGGAAGAGCGCCATGCCCTGAGGGATGCTCCGCACGGTGAAGAGGAGAAAAAGTTCGGCGGCCTCCTTGCTATCGAGCGTTTCGAAGAGAGGGAGAGAGCGCAGAGTGTGCAGTTTCATCCTCGAGACGAGCTTCTACCGATACCAACCGAAAATTGCTGAAAGTAAAGCCCCGACGGATTTACCACATTCGTTAGGCGGAAATTTTCCGGTTGGTCGAATTAACTGAGCTCAGCACCAAACCCCTAACGGCTCAATTCAGCTCCCTTACAGATCGTGGAGCGCGCGCTCTGCCTTTTCCACATTCGAGGGTCGCAAAATCAATAGGCCTTGTTGCGATTTGGGGCTCGTGGCCAGATAAGCGTATTCGATGTTAATCCCGGCTTTGGCCAGCCGGTCGGCGATCATCGCCAGCGTCCCCGGCTGGTTGTTGCTCTCGATCATAAGCACATCGTTTTCGAGCGCGAGCACGCCGCGCTCGCCCAGAATCATGAGTGCCTTGGTCGGATCGCTCACCACCATGCGCACGACCGCATGGTCGATCGTATCGGAAGTGGCCAGGGCGTGAATGTTGATTTCCGCGGCGGCGAGCTCGCTGCAGACCCGCGAGAGTGCTCCAGGGCGATTGCCGAGAAAAATCGCCAACTGCGTCGTTGTCTCGATCAAGACTTGTGGGTTCATCTTCGGGAAGAATGCGCGCGCGAACGCTCCCTGACAACGAAACAATCAGAAAATAGGCTTCGCATTCTCGGCGCCCTTGCCTGGATGTGACATTCCGCTGGCCGGGTCTAACTCATGCCCGCCGCAATGCCCCTTCCTTGCCAAACAGTCCTGTCAGGTGGATGAACTTCCTCCAACCATGAACGCAAACGCCGTCTCTGAAATCCGGAAGTGTTTCCCCGCTCTCCAGCGCGTCCACAACAATCATCCCGTCGCTTACTTCGACGGCCCCGGTGGCACCCAGGTGCCCAGCACGGTGGTGACGGCGATCAGCGACTATCTTCTCCAGCACAATGCGAACACGCATTGGGCTTACCCGAGCAGCGAGGAAACGGACGCGATCGTCAGCGATGCCCGCGAGACACTTGCGGATTTTCTCAACGCCCAGCCTAACGAAATCGTTTTCGGCGCGAACATGACCACACTTACCTTTCACCTTGGCCGCGCGCTTGGTCGAGGTTGGGGGCCGGACGACGAGATCGTAATCACAGAGTTGGACCACCACGCCAACGTCGCGCCCTGGCGCGCTCTCGAAAAAGAGTGCGGCGTCACGGTGCGGTTGGCGAGGATGATTCCGGAAACCGGCCAGCTCGATTGGACCCACTTTGAAGAGCAGCTCAATCAACAGACCCGGCTCGTCGCGATTGGCGCGGCTTCCAATGCCCTCGGCACTATCACCGACATACAACGCGCGGCGAAAGTAACGCACGAAGCCGGTGCCCGGATTTTCGTCGATGCGGTGCATTACGCGCCCCATCAGTTCGTCGACGTCCGCGCCTGGGACTGTGACTTCCTCAGTTGCTCAGCCTATAAGTTCTACGGTCCGCACATTGGCATTCTGTATGGCCGGCATGACCTGCTCGAGATGATCGACTTTCCCAAGCTCATCCCTGTCCCCGACGCCACGCCGGAACGCGCCGAGACCGGCACGCAGAACCACGAAGGAATGGCCGGCGCCGCCGCGGCGGTCGACTTCCTCGCGTCGCTCGCCGCCGACGGAACGCGGCGCTCCCGGCTGCAGGCGGCCTTCGCCGAGTTGCACCGGCAAGGAGCTAGTCTCGTTGGGCAGTTATGGGACGGTTTGTCGGAAATCGAAGGAGTCCAGTTGTATGGCCCGGCACCGGAAATCCCGCGCACGCCAACCGTGGCGTTCACCGTCGCGGGCCTTCCCTCTGCTGAAGTGGCGATCCACCTGGCGAAGGAAGGAATCTTCCTTTCGCACGGGGACTTCTATGCCACGACCGTAGTCGAGCGCCTCGGTCATACCACTGATGGAATCGTCCGGGCCGGTTGCGCTTGTTACACCACCGGCGACGAAATCGATCGGCTCGTCGAAGGCGTGCGACGAATCTCCCTCCTCTAAGGTCGCTTATTGGAACGCTGCGACGGGAATGAGAGACACTGATATTAGGCGATTAACTTGAGAAGAAAGGAACCAAAACTATGAAAGCAATCTGGCAAGGAACGACTCTCGCAGAGAGCGACGACACGGTCATCGTCGAAGGCAACCACTACTTCCCGGCCGACTCTATTCGGCGCGAATTCTTTCGTGCGAGCGACCGGCAGACGCATTGCCCCTGGAAGGGTGACGCGAGTTATTACGACATCGCAGTCGATGGAGCGGTCAACGAAGGCGCCGCCTGGTACTATCCGGAGCCGAAGGAGGCCGCCGCTAACATCAAAGGCCGCGTCGCTTTCTGGAACGGTGTCACTGTAAGTTAACGCCCATCGACTGATCTCAGACGGCGGTTTGCGTGTAGGTCAAAGTGTAAGATCAAAGTGTGCCTTCGGCACTTAGAGGAGCTGATATGGATCAACGTCCACGGCCACGGCAACGTCTTCGGGAAAGGGAAGTTTGTCGAGCGTCTCGCGGATGAGGCGGCTTAGCCTCACGATCGCTTCGCCACGCAGAAGAATGTGGAAGCGATAGTGGCCTTGCAGCTTCTCCAGCGGCGCGGGCGCGGGCGCGCCGAGGATATACTCGTTAGGCAAAGCTTCCTTTAGCCTGCGCGCCAGGGTTTCCGCGGAAAAGCTGGCGCGCGCTTCGTGCTCGGAGCGAATCGTGATGAGGACCGCGTGCTTGAACGGCGGGAAATCGCAGCGCTCCCGAAACTCCAGCTCTTGTTCAAAGTAACCGGCGAAATCATGATGCCGCGCGAATTGGATCGAGGGCGAGAAGGGTGTGTAAGTCTGGACAAACACTTCGCCCGGCGCCTCGCCGCGGCCGGCGCGGCCGGCGACCTGGGTGAGCAATTGGAAGGTCCGCTCGCCCGCGCGGAAATCAGGCAAGTGAAGCGCGAGGTCGGCATTGATGATTCCAACCAGGGTAACGTTGGGAAAGTGCAGGCCCTTCGCGATCATCTGGGTGCCAACGAGGATGTCGATCTTGCCGGCGCGGAAGGCGTGGAGGGTTTCGCGGTAGGCGTTCTTCCGCGTCATGGAATCGGCGTCCATTCGCCTAACGATCGCTTGCGGATAAAGCGCTGTCACGTTCGCCTCCACTTTTTCGGTGCCGAAGCCGGCGTAGATGAGCGCGTCTTCGCCGCACTCCGGGCAGCGCTTCGGCACGGCCGCGCTGTGTCCACAAAGGTGACAGCTAAGGCGCGCGTTGCTGCGATGAAAGGTGAGAGCGACGCTGCAATTCGGGCAATCGCGCGCCTTGCCGCAATTGCTGCAAAGCAATGAAGTGGAGAATCCGCGGCGATTAAGAAAGAGAATCGTCTGTTCCCTTTTCTCTAGGCGTTCGCTAATCGCAGTCCGCAATTTCTCGGACAAGATCGCCGCGGTTTTTTCTTTCCGACGCTCCATCCGTAAGTCGACGACGCGGATGAGTGGCATCTGACATTGGTCGACGCGCTGCGTGAGTTGGCTAAGAAGGTATTTGCCGCGCGTGGCGTTGGCGTAGCTCTCGAGTGAGGGCGTGGCCGTGCCGAGGAGGACGACGCACTTTTCCATCTTTGCCCTGACGACGGCGACATCGCGCGCGTGATAGCGGGGCGCCTCCTCTTGTTTGTAGGAGTTCTCGTGTTCTTCATCGACGACGATGAGCCCGAGGTGGTCGAGTGGCGCAAAGACCGCGCTGCGCGCGCCGATGACGATGCGGGCGCGGCCGGAGTGGAGCTTGTGCCATTCGTCGTGGCGTTCGCCTTCGGAGAGATGGCTGTGCAGGACTGCAACCATCTCCGGGTTGTCGGCGAAACGGCTCTTGAAGCGCTCGACCGTTTGGGGCGTGAGCGATATTTCCGGAACGAGCACGATGGCGCTTTTCCCGCGCGCC
>JBBSGS010000109.1:0-8935 GCA_038253875.1 Chthoniobacterales bacterium | reverse complement strand
GGATTGGCTTCAATGCCCGAGGCCGACGGCAACGATCTGCTCGACGGCAATCTCACCGCCGGAACGGATGGTTCGGATCGAAATGATGGTTCTCCACCGCTACTTCCAGCGCTTCTTCCTCAGCTGTCTCGATGCGAGACGCGATCACCTTACCATCGAGGGCATCAATCTCGACCTCGTTCAGTTGTTTCGCGCCGCCCGGCGGCTGAACGTCAATAGTCCAAGTCAGCCGCCCGTTTTCCGTGCGGAGTTCTTCCACTCCCAGCTGCCCGTTGGGAACGAGATGAAGAGCGATCCGTTCCGCGCGAGCGAGGCTGATCTTGCGCGCGACCGGTCCCACCGCGCCTTCCCGCGAGAGCAAGAGCAAGCAAGCGATCAGTCCGATCACTACGGCAAATGAAACCCTCCGCGTCCATCGGCGGGCAGCGTCCCGGTAGAGATCGGCGCCGAGCGTGCCGATGCCGATCGCTGCAGACTCGCTAGGGGGAGGGTGCAATTGGTCGCGGCAGCGGCGCGAGCGGAACCAGCGCAAGCCGATGAAATCCACGATCGGCAGAAAGAGAAAGCTGGCCACGCTGTACTTCGAGTTGCCGTGCGGACGCGGACGGTGATTCACGGGCTCCTCGATGACGCGGAATCCAGCCGCCACCGCCAGGGCAGGCATGAAGGAGTAAAGAGTCTGAATCGGAATGAACGCTCCGGTTACCTCGCGGCGAAATACTTTCAACGCACAACCGGAATCGGAAACACCGTCGCCTAACCAATCGGATCGCACGTGATTAGCGATTCGGGAAATCTTGCGCCGCATCCAAGAATCCTGCCGTTTCACCCGGGCTCCCACCACCATGTCGGCGTTAATCAATCGGGCCAGCAGTTTCGGGATATCGTAAGGATCGTTCTGACCGTCGCCATCCATCGTCGCTAGAATCGGTGCGATCGTTTTGCTGAAGCCGAAAAGTAACGCTGCCGATTGCCCCTTGTTCTCCCCGAGATGAAAGACCCGTGCTTCCGGCCAGCTTCGCGCTATTTTGTCCAGTTTCGCGCCCGTCTCGTCCGTGCTGCCGTCGTCAATCAAGACGACTTCTTCATTGTAAATTTCGTTAGTCAGGACATGCCTTAATTCAATGCACACACCCTCAACGTTCCGCTCCTCGTTGAAGAACGGGACCACCACCGCAAAAGATGGCGCTTCATTCATGTGCCCCGGCCACGCAGCAAACTGCTCAAGTCATTTCCGACGGTGCTGCTGAAAGTCAACCACGAAGCGAGGATCGGTAGTCAACAGCGCGAACGGACCAGTAATCTGAACAGAAGTCGCGGCGGCGGCGTCCAAGGTTCCATGAAAAGAAATTATCGTTTCGTTCTTCCCTGCGCCTTGACCGGCGTCCTTGCTCTCGCCAGCGCCGGGCTGGCGGCACCGAGTGAAGGAGAGTTGACGAAGCAGGCGAAGATCACGAAGGCGCAGGCGGAGAAAATCGCGATGGCGAAAGTGCCGCACGCGAAGATTCAGAGCGAAGAGATCGAGAACGAGCATCACGCGCTCGTCTGGTCCTTCGACATGGTCACGGTTGGCAGCAAAGATGTCACGGAAGTCCTCGTGAACGCAAAGACTGGCAAGGTCGTCTCGGTCAGCACGGAGACGCCTAATGACCAAGCCAAGGAGCACGCGGCCGATAAGGCAGACGGGCAGAAGTAAGTCAGAACTTACTTTGGCAGTTTTCAGCCGGGGACGCTGCCCCGGCTGATCCATTTCGTCTTCACCCTTCGGATTTTATTCGCGCTTCAATAAATCGCGCGACTCTATCCCTCTTACCGAGTGAGCCGAGCGCGCGAATCACTTTCACGACCTCCCTGGACTCGTCGGGCCGTAGATCAGCACCCGAAACGTTCCGGGAATCGTCGCGTCGTGCCGCGGAGCAGGTGACAGCGGCGCATTCGCGGGTGGTAGTGGGTCGGCGGTCGCCGAATAAATGCGGTGGGTCGCGGGGTCGACGGTCATGGTGCGCGCCAGTTTTTCGGTTACCAGCACTTGCACCACGCTCAATTTTTCGGGGGACTCTTCTTTCGCAATTGTAATCGTGCCGTCCACGCAAGAGGCGAACGCCAGTTGCGTTCCGGAGTCGAACGAGCATGCGTCCACGCCCGCGCCGATCGGCACGGATGCGATGACTTTGCCCGTCTCACTATCCACCATTAACATCAGCTTGTTGTGGCAGCCGATGAAAAGCCGGTGATGCGCTTCATCGAATGCCATGCCGGAGGGCGACTGGCCCGGCGCCAGCGGCCAGGTCGCAGCGATCTTATGGGTCGCGGTGTCGATTGCCAGGGTCTCGCTCTTGTCCTCCATATTTACAAAAACACGGCCCCCTTTCGGGTCAGCAACTGCGAACTCGGGCCCGCCCGGCAAGGGGATCGTCGTCGTCACTTTGAAAGATTTCGCGTCGATGACCGTCGCCGAATTGCCCTGCTCGTTGAAGGCGTAAACCTCCGCTTTGCCTGGTTCGTAAACTATCGCGTCGGGATTCCTGCCGGTCGGCACCTTCGCGAGCGTGCGCAAGGTCTTGAGATCCACGACGCTCACTTTCGACTCCCGGCCGTTGCTCGCGAACCCTCGACCGAGATCGTGGGCGATCGCGAAACCGTGCACGCCGGGCGTGCCGGCGATTTCGCCAGCGACGGCATCGTTTCGCAGATTCATCACGATGATTTTCATGTCGTGGGTGACGTAAAACCGGCGCGCGGCCCCATCAATCGAGAGGAAATCCCAACCACCTTCGCCGCCAAGCGGGATTTCCTTCACCAATTGGTAGGAGTTCTCCGCGTGCGCGGTCGTTAGGGCCGCGGCGCAGATTATCGCTATCAAGCACTGTTTTCGCATGGCACGAGGCTACAGCAGTTTCGACGGCTTTGCCGCGAGAGAACAGAAGGCAAGGTGACTCGCGAAGACTGCGCGAAAACGCGCCGAATTTCTGCACGGCTCTTGCTTTTAGAAGGAATGCCGCTTACGCCACACAAATTCTTCCTGGCGAATTTCTTGAAGTCAATTATTTCGCGCCGCAGGCGCCCAAGGCGGTCATGGCTTTTCGTGATTATGCTTTTTAGCGGTTGTGCAATTTACCGGCGCGCGCCCCTTGATCACGCCGCGGTCGCGCACGCCCTGCGGCCGTCGTCGTTAGGCGCTCTGCAGGTCGAGGCGCGCGCGATCCGGCATCCGCTCCTCGCGCCGGTCGAATTTACCCCGCACGCGGGGCTAACGCCGGACCAGGCGGCGGTGCTCGCGGTGTTGCTCAATCCTTCGCTTCGCGCCACGCGCGACCGGCGCGGCGTCGCCGCCGCGGAAGTTTTTCAAGCTGGAATTCTGCCCAATCCGCAGGTCTCCGGGAGCGTTGATTTTGTCACCGGGGGGACGCTCACGCCCGATCTCGTGTCTGGGTACGGAGTCGGCGCGACTTGGGATTTGCAGGCGCTGATTCAACTTGGCGCCAAGCGCGCCGCCGCGCGCGCCAATCTGCAATCGGTCGATCTCGACGTCGCTTGGACGGAATGGCAGATCGCTCAAGGCGCAAAGCTGGCGGTTTACCGCGTGATCGCCGACCAAGAGCAGCTGACGCGCGCGCAACAGGTCGATGCGCGATTGCAGGAGAATCTCGACGTCGTTAGGCGCGCGACCGCGGCGCATGAGCAGACGGAGATCAACCTGGCTGCGGTGGAATCGGCCAGCCAGGACGCGCATGCGACGCTCCTCGGCCTCGAGCAGGATCTTGCGCATCAACGGTTGGCGATGAAAAAAGCGATCGGCTTTCCGCCCGACGCGGAGGTGCGCTTGCGCGCCAGCATTTCACTTCCTGCGCATGTTTCAACGCCTTCGTATGCGCAATTAACAAGCAACCTGGAGGTTCGCCGGCTCGATCTGCTTGCATTGCAGAAGGGCTACGAAAGCGAGGAAGCAAAATTGCGCGCCGCGATTCTGGCGCAATTCCCGAGGATCAGTCTGGGACTTAATCGCCTGAGCGATACTTCCAATGTCCATACGATCGGGCCTGCCCTAACGATCGACCTGCCCATCTTCGATCGCGGCCAGGGGACCATCGCCTTCGAGCGCGCGACCCGGCAGCAACTGCGCGACGAATATTTCAACCGCATCTTCGAGGCGCGCTCCGATGTGGCGACGGCCCTTTCCGATATCCACGCGCTGGAGAGGCAGATCACCGCTCTGACCACGGCTCTTCCGGTTTTGCAGCGGTTGGTTGATGATTTCCGCGTCGCTTCCACGCAAGGCAACATCAGCGCGTTCGATTATTATGTGGCGGAGAACAATCTGAACCAGAAAGCGATTCAGATTATCAAATTGAAACAACAGCTGATCGAAACCCGGATCGCGCTCGAACTGGCAGCGGGTCGTTATCTGCCGGGTCGGCCTAACGAATGAAGGCGAAGCCCTGGATTTGGCGGACGGTGATCGTGCTTCTCGCGCTCACGGTTGGTTATTGGCGGGGCCATCGCTCCGGCGGCGGCTCCGCCGAGACGAGCGAGAACGAAGCAAAAGATCCGGTCGCGCAGGTCGTGCTCGCGCCGATCCAGCGCAAGTCGATTGCCGACACGGTCACCGCTTACGGCAGCGTGATCACGCAACCGGGCAAGACGCACGCTGTCTCCGTGCCCTACGAAACCCGGATCAAGCATGTCCTCGTCGCGCCCGGTGAATCGGTCACAACCGGCCAGCCGCTGGTCGAGATCGATCCGAGCTCGCAAACGCAATTGCAGCTCGCCGAGGCGCGAAATGCGGCGAAAGCGGCGCAGCAGGAACTCGAGCAGACGCACCAGAAATTCAACCTCAAGCTGGCGACGAATCAGGACCTCGGGGCGGCGAAGAAATCGGCCGAGACTGCGCAGTTGCAGTTGCAGACTTTGGAGAAGCAGGGCGCTGCCTCGGCGCAACAAGTGAAGTCAGATCTGGCCGGCCTCGTCGGCAAAGTCGACGTCCAGGATGGCCAGATTGTGCAGGCGGGAAATCCGCTGGTGGAGTTGGTCCAGCAAAACGAGATCGAAGTGAAACTGGGCGTCGAGCCGGAGGACGTGGTGCGCGTGAAACTGGGCCAGCCGGTCACGCTCTATCAAGTGCATCTCGCGGGCGCGCAGCCGGTCGAAGGCAAAGTGCGCTTGCTCACCCAACGGGTCGATCCGGATACGCGGATGGTGGATGTTTACGTTTCCTTGCCTAACGACAAAGGGTTGTTGCTCGACTCCTATTTTCGCGCCGAGCTGAAAACACAGACACACGAGACGTTCGTCGTGCCCCGCTCGGCGGTGCTGCCGGAAGGTGACGGCTACGTGCTCTTCACGGTGGAGAAACAGCACGCTGTCCAGCACCGGGTGCAGCTCGGAATTCAAACCGCCAGTGAGACCGAGGTCTTCGGCAAAGATTTGCAAGCCGGCGAACCCGTGGTCGTGCAAGGAAATTACGAATTGAGCGACGGCATGGCGGTCGCGCCCGAAAAGAAATCATGAAACTCACCGGCTGGCTGCACAGCCATGCGCGGTCGCTCGTTTTCCTCCTCGCGGTCCTGATCGTCGCGGGAATTTTCGGCGGCTTCTCCCTCCCGGTCGCGCTCTTTCCGCAGGTCAGTTTTCCGCGCGTCCGCGTGACGCTCGATGCGGGCGATCGCCCGGCGGAACGCATGGCGATCGAGGTCACCTACAAAGTCGAGGAGGCGGTTCGCGCCATCCCCGGCGTGCGCGGCGTTCGTTCCACCACGAGCCGCGGGAGCGCGCAGATATCGGTCAATTTCGATTGGGGCGAAGACATGGTCGCGGCGCTCTTGCAGGTGGAATCGGAGGTGAACAAAATCCTCCCGGAGCTACCGGCCGGCGCCACTTTCGAAGTGGAGCGCATGGATCCGACGGTCTTTCCCGTGATCGCCTACAGCATCACTTCACGAAAGCATTCGCTCGCGCAGTTACACGACATCGCGATGTATCAGTTGCGCCCGGCCCTCTCGACCGTGACCGGCGTCGCGCAAGTGCGCGTGCAAGGCGGCGCGATCGAGGAGTACCGTGTCGTGGTTGATCCAGGAAAGCTGCAGTCGTTCAAGATGAGCTTGAGCGACGTGGCGAAATCGCTCTCGGCTTCCAACGTCCTCGTCGCCGTCGGCCGGATCGAGGATCACAACAAGCTTTACCTTATCGTCTCGGACACGCGCGTGCGGAATGTGGCCGAGATCGAAAACACCGTCCTTCGTTTCGGCAACAACGGCGTCGTTCTGCTCGAAGACGTCGCGACGGTCGAGCCCTCGACCGAGCCGCAATGGATCCGCGTGACCGCCGACGGCCGCGATGCCGTGCTCTTTCAGGTTTATCAACAGCCGGGCGGCAACACCGTGCAGATCGCAGATGGGATCAAGCAACAGCTGCAGGAAGAAAGGAAGCGCTTGCCTAACGATCTCGAGATTCGGAATTGGTACGACCAGAGCGAATTGATCGTTTCTTCCGAGCACAGCACGCGCGACGCCGTCCTCATCGGCATTGTCCTCGCCGCCATCGTTCTTCTCGTTTTTCTGCGCAACTGGAAGGTGACGTTGATCGCGATCCTGGCCGTACCCGCGGCACTCGCCGCCACCATGCTCCTGCTCTACGTCGCGCAGATGAGCCTCAATATCATGACCCTCGGCGGCATGGCCGCGGCGGTCGGGCTGATCATCGACGACGCCATCGTCATGGTCGAACACATCATGCGCCGCCTCGGCCACGGCAGCGGTCCGGAAGCGGAGCGCGTCCGGACGGCGGCGAATGAATTTACCGGGCCGCTCGTTGGTTCTTCCGCGGCCACGATCGTCATCTTTCTGCCGCTCGCGTTCTTGAGCGGCGTGACCGGCGCCTTCTTCAAAGCTCTCAGCCTAACGATGGCTTGCGCGCTCTTCGTTTCCTTCCTCATCGCCTGGATCGCGCTCCCGATCCTTTGCGCGCGCGTGCTTGGCAAGGGTGACGCCGAGCCTAACGAACCGCCACCGCTGATGCAAAAAGTCAACCGCGCCTACCGCCGCATGATGGGCGCGATGCTTGCGCGCGGCTGGCTCTTTCTCGCCCTCATCGCCGTGCCGCTGCTTCTCCTCGGTTACATCGCCTTCAAGAATGTCGCCTCTGGTTTTATGCCGACGATGGACGAGGGCGGTTTTATTCTGGATTACAAAACCGAGGCCGGAACTTCGCTCGCCGAAACCGACCGCCTCCTGCGCCAGCTTGAAAAAATCCTCCAGGCAACCCCGGAGGTGCAGACCTACTCGCGGCGCGCCGGATTGCAGCTGGGTGGAGCGATCACCGAAGCCAACATCGGTGATTTTTTCGTGAGGCTGAAACCGCTGCCGCGCCGCGAGATCGAGGAAGTGATGGACGGCGTCCGCACCCAGATCGAACGGCACATCCCCGGCATCGAAATCGAAACCGCGCAATTGATGGAAGACCTGATCGGCGATCTCACCTCGGTGCCACAACCGATCGAGATCAAACTTTATTCCGACGACGAAAAGGCGGTCGAAGAGGCCGCGACCAAAGTGCAACACGCGATCGAGAAAGTGAACGGCGTCGTCGAAGTGAAGAATGGTGTGGTCGTCGCAGGCGACGCCTTGAACATTGAGGTCGATCGGGTGAAAGCCGCGCTCGAAGGGATGGATCCCGATTCGATCACGACCGCGCTCGAGAGTTATTTGAGCGGCAGCGTCACCACCCACATCCAGCGCGGGCCGAAGCTCATCGGGGTGCGTGTTTGGCTGCCGCAAAGCACGCGACAAGCGTTGACCGATGTGGGCGACCTGTTGCTCCACGCACCGGACGGTCATCTCTTCCCGCTCAAGCGGGTGGCGAAGCTCGTGCCGGTCACGGGCCAGCCGGAGATCGAGCGTGATGATCTCAAACGCATGGTCGCAGTGACCGGCCGAATCAGCGGCCGCGATCTCGGCTCTACCGTGCACGAAATCAAAACCAAAATCCTCGACCAGAAAGGATTTCTGCCCGCTTCGGTCCCTTACACGTTAGGCGGGCTTTACGAGCAGCAGCAGATCGCCTTCAAAGGCCTAACGATCATTCTGATCGCCGCGATCGTCCTTGTTTTCACCCTCCTCCTGTTTCTCTACGAAAGCTTTCGCGTCGCCATCGCCATGCTCGCGATCCCATTGCTCGCGGTCGCGGGGGTCTTCATCGGGCTTTGGATCACCGGGACGGAATTCAACATCACCTCACGCATGGGCATGACCATGATCGTCGGCATCGTCACCGAGATTGCGATTTTTTATTACTCGGAATACCGCGAACTGGAGCCAAGCGAAGACCGCTTGATCGTCGCCGGGATCAATCGCCTGCGCCCGATCGCGATGACAACTTTCGCCGCGATTCTCGCCCTCATGCCGCTGGCGCTTGGCATCGGTCAGGGCTCGGCCATGCAACAGCCGCTCGCCATCGCCATCATCTCCGGCCTTGTCTTTGGCATGCCGCTCACGCTCATCGTCCTGCCGACGCTCCTTTCGCTCTTCGGGGAACGCGGGCCTGCGCGCGAGCATAGCTATGCTCGTTAGGCAGGTCCTTCGGTCGCGCCGGAATCGTCTTCCGATTTTCGCGACGTCGCGAGGATTAGGATGATCATGAAGACTGCGAGCACGGCCGTGGAACTGAATCGGCCGAGATTGAGCCCGCCGTGATTAAGCGGTTTCGTGAGGAGATCGCCCAGGGTCGCGCCGAGCGGCCGGGTCAGGATGAAAGCCGTCCAAAAGAGGAAAACGTGCGAAATGCTGTGAAGAAATAGGCTGCCGCGACCAGGGCGAGTGCACCGCTAAAAACAAGCGCGCCGCCTCCGTAGCCAAAGCCGGACGTATCCGCGAGGCAATCCCCAATGGCGGTACCGAGAGTGTTCGAGCAAAGAATGGTGAGCCAGTAGAATGACTCCGCT
>JBBSGS010000108.1:0-8949 GCA_038253875.1 Chthoniobacterales bacterium | reverse complement strand
GCGGATGGCACCTTTGCGGTTGATTCGGCGAAAGTGAAAGCAGGCGTTGCAGGTCTTACCCGGGAGATCATGACGATTCAGGCGGAAGGCAATTATAAAAAGGCGAAGGACCTCAGCAGCAAGCTCGGCGTCATCCGGCCGCAAGTGCAGCGCGCGCTGGACAAGCTGAGCGCCGTGCCGGTGGACATCGAGCCGAAATTCACAACTGCCGAGCAATTGGTGCGCGAGAACCCCTAACGACGGATCCCGTGGTGGCGCGAGCCGGTTTGTGCTTTTCGGCAACGCGAGATGGGCCTACCTTCCGCGCCGTGAAGAAGATTATTTTCGTGGGCGCACTCTTCGT
The DNA here is from genome assembly GCA_038253875.1 of Chthoniobacterales bacterium. GTDB lineage: Bacteria > Verrucomicrobiota > Verrucomicrobiia > Chthoniobacterales > UBA10450 > Palsa-1392. The sequence goes on along the minus strand of JBBSGS010000108.1, from coordinate 8,606 downwards.
GGCCAGCATCGCAACCGACGCGCAGACGCCGGGTCACACCCGGCCCGACGTTTCCAACAAAGCCCTCCTCGTCTCTCCTTCCCCAGGCTTGCTCGGCGCCGGCGAAGCCTCCGCGCTCCGCAAGCTGGCGCAGAATTACTACGACTGGCGCAACGCAGAATATCCGGTGGCGAGCAGCGACGCCGGATTGCATACCTGGGATGATCGCCTAACGGATTACTCCCCGACCAAAAACACGGAGCGGGCACAGCACGTCCGCGCGCTCCTAGGAAAGGTCAACGCCATGCAGACGGCGAACTGGCCGAAAGAGGAGCGCATCGATTGGATTCTTTTTCGGGCGCAACTGGAGAGCGCGGCTTTCGACGATCGCGTCTGGCATTCCACCAGCCGCGATCCACAGACCTATGTGGGCGAGTGCAGCAACGGCATTTTCTCACTCCTGAAAAAGGAATACGATACGCCGCAAAATCGCGTCCGCTCCGCGACGGCGCGGCTGCGCGCGATGCCGGGGATGCTCGCGCAGGGCGAAAAGAATTTGCAGAAACCGGTAAAACTTTTCGCGCAGCTCGCGATCGTTTCCGCACGGGCGATCGACCCGCTCTTCAACGACAGCCTGATGACGCTCGCGAAAGATCTCTCGCCTAACGAACATAAGGATCTGGTGGAGGCGCGCGACACCGCGCTCCAGGCGATCCACGCCTTCGCTGATCACCTCGAACGAAAGCTCCCGTCCATGGTCGCGTTCGCCCCCATGGGCGAGGCAAACTACAACTTCTACCTCCACCACATTCTCCTTCTGCCGCTCAGCGCTGCGGAGGTAGAAACAATCGGCCGCGTGGAACTGGCGCAATACCGCGCCTACGAGGCTTGGTTGCCAGATCCTTCATTCGCCGATCCCGACCCAGCCCGGAGTAAGAACGTTCCGCCCGATCAGGCATCGTTCCTCAAAGCCTATGAAAGTCGGGAGGAAGAGATGATTCACTTTCTGACCGAGCGTCACCTCCTCACGTTGCCGGAATACCTTGGGAAATTCGAGATTCGACAGTTGCCGGAAGCTTTCAAACCGACGAGCCCGGGCGGGTTCATGAATCCTCCGGGCCTTTACGATAAAGACCCGACCGGCTTCTATTTCATCCCGACCTACAACCCGGAATCGAAGAACTTCTATATCCGCGCGGCGATTGAAGATCCGCGACCGATTCTCGGACACGAAGGCATACCGGGCCATTTCCTCCAGCTCTCGATCGCGAACCATTTACCGGACGAAATTCGCCGTCAGCACGGCAACAACGTTTTCATCGAAGGTTGGGCGCTCTATGGCGAAGAAATGCTCATGCGGGCCGGACTCTATGCGCCGGACTCGCCGTCTCAGGGTCAGGTGCTCAGGCTCGCGCGCTATCGTTGCGCTCGCATCGGTGTGGACGTGAATTTGCATACCGGCAAATGGACTTTCGAGCAGGCGGTAAAATATTTCATGGAAGCCGGCGGCCTCGATCGCGAAGCGGCGGAAGGGGAAGCGGCGGGGGCGGCTTCGAGTCCGACGCAAAAGATCAGCTACATCGTCGGCAAATGGCAGATCATGCAATTGTTAGGCCGTTACCGCGACAAGATGGGAACAGATTTCCGGCTCGGGCAATTCCATGATGACCTGATCAGAAATGGCAGCCTGCCGGTCTCCGTTATCGAATGGCTCCTGCTCGACGATCCATCCGCGGTGGAATCGGCCTTGCGCTAGGGAGCTTCTAGCGGGCACGTCGTTTAATTCAGAGCGTCCCGCGTCGCGGACTGGATTTTCCCGAGTTGTTCGTGCATTGTCCGGCGTTTCTTTCTCAATGTTTAAGGTCCTCCTTCTTTCGGCCCTCACTTTCCTCGGAGCTGAGCCGCTTTTCGGTTTTGCACTTGAGGGACAATCCTGGACGCTCGATCGGACCGTGGATATGCAGCTGTCGCTCGGCCGGCCGCGGACGTTGATCGATGGTTTTACTTCCTTCAATAGATCCGCTGCCGATGTCATCGCGATCTGGAACACACACCTCGCGCACCTCACACTCCGGCCGGTAATCGGTTCGCCGGTCGTCCCCGCTTCGAACGATTACGAAATGTCGGCCTTCTTCGCGAACACAATCTTCGGTGACACGTTTGGCCAGGATACGCTCGCGGTGACGCTGATCTCCGATCGCGCCGGGACCACTTCAGAAACCGACACCGCTTTTAACAGCGCCTTCCAATGGAATTCCTACAACGGCCCGCTGCGCCCTGGAGTGCAGGATTTCCATCGCATCGCGCTGCATGAATTTGGGCACACTCTCGGGCTCGATCATCCCGATGAGGCTGGGCAAACCGTTGCCGCGATCATGAATTCGCAGGTGAGCGATACCTACCGGTTACAAACCGACGACATTGCCGGGGTGGAATCGCTTTATGGAAACGGTCCGGCAGAACAATCGGCGGTCGACGCTCCGGTGCTGGTGAATATTTCCACACGCGCAATGGCAGGGACGGGCGACAACGTGCTCATCGGCGGATTCATTGTACAAGGCTCGGGGCCGGCCACGGTGATCTTGCGCGCGATTGGGTTTTCGCTCAGCGCACAAGGCATCGGCGGCGCGCTCCCCGATCCGACCATTAAAGTTTACGATTCAAACCAACGGCAGATCGCGGAGAGCGACGATTGGATCTCGTCTGCAAACGCCGAGACGATCGCGAGCTATCATCTCGATCCGCCGAATAGCCTGGAGTCGGCCGTGCTGCTGACTCTGCAGCCGGGCAATTACACCGCGATCATCGAGGGTTACTCCGACGCCAGCCAGCCGGCGACTACTGGGATAGGTTTATTTGAACTCTACGATCTGCATACCACCACTGGGCGCGCGGGAAATATCTCGACCCGCGGCCAGGTACTCGACCGGGAAAGTGTTCTCATCGGCGGATTCATCATTGGCGGGTCGGTGTCGAAACCGGTGGTGGTGCGCGCACTCGGACCGTCGTTAGGCGATTTGGGCGTCGCGAACGCCCTCTCCGATCCGTCGCTCGAATTGCACGACGCCAATGGGACTCTGCTCCAGTCGAATGATAACTGGGCGGCAGGACGCGACGCCCAGGCGATCGCCAACGAAGGCTTCGCGCCGACGAGAGGGAAGGAAGCCGCGCTCCAAGCCACGCTCAATCCCGGGAATTACACGGCCATCGTCAGCGGCGTAAACGGCGCGACCGGCATCGGTCTGGTCGAGATTTATGATATGAGCGACGTGCCAGCGCTGTAGCGGCTCGCTCCGCGAAGCTGCTTTGCGGAGGGACGTGCTTCCGCACGTCGAGTTTCTACTTGCACCTACACATTCACATACACTTACACCCGCGTTTGTGAGTGTAAGTGCAAGTCAGAGCTTGGATATGCGAAAGCATGTCCCTCTGGGAACTACGTCCCGGGCGCGAGTTCCTGCGCGCGCGCAGCGGCCGCTTCCACCGCCGCGCTGACTCCTTGCGCGCTGCCACGCTTTTCCATTACCGCCAAACCCGCCGCCGTCGTCCCACCCGGCGTGATGACCATCCGCCGCAATTCTTCGGGCGAAAGCCCGCTCTCGAGCGCGAGCTGCGCGGCGCCCCGGACGGTCTGCGTGGCCAGGCCTAACGAGACCTCCGCCGGAAGGCCGCAGCTCGCCCCGCCCGCCGCGAGCGCTTCGATCATCGTATAAACGAACGCGGGCCCGCTCCCCGCCAGCGCGGTCACGGCGTCGATCTGGTTCTCCTCGACTTCCACCACCGTCCCGATGGCCAGGAAAATTTCCCGCGCCATCTCCAGGTCCAGTTTCGTCGTGCGCGACCCGCGGGCGATCGCGGTGGCGGCCTGGCAAACGGCTGCGGGTGTGTTCGTCATCGCGCGCATGAAGCGCGCTTGCCCCTTCCCTTCCATACTCTCCACCCCCACGCCGGCCGCGAGGGAAATGACCAGCCGGTTCTGCGTCGACGCAGCAATTCCTTCCACCACCCTGAGCACCACCCCCGGCTTTACTCCGATCAAAATCACTTCCGACCCCTCCGCGACCTTGGCGTTCTCTCCAGAAATAGAAACACCCAATTCTTCGCCTAACGACGCCCGCGTCGCTTCGTTAGGCTCGCTCACCAGAATTTCCTCCGGCGCACAAAATTTCGCCCGCACCAGCCCGCGCATGACCGAGCCGGCGAGCTTGCCGCCACCGATGAAACCGAGCCGATACCGCGCGTCGTTGGTTTGTAAACTCATGGGATGAGCGGATATTAACAGATGGTAAGCGCAGGTGTAAATTTCGGTCTCGATCTGGTCGCAGAAATCAAAGCCCTGAGGCAGGAACGGAACGCCGTCATCCTCGCGCACAACTACCAGGTGCCGGAGCTCCAGGACATCGCAGACTTCGTCGGCGACTCGTTAGGCTTGAGTTTTCAGGCGGCGAAAACAGAAGCGGATGTCATCCTTTTTTGCGGCGTCCATTTCATGGCCGAGACCGCGAAAATTCTCAACCCAGCGAAGAAAGTTATCCTTCCCGATCTCGACGCCGGCTGTTCACTTTCCGAATCCTGTCCCCCGGAAAAGCTGGAAGCATTTCTCCGGCAGCATGCCGACAAAAACTACTTCGTCATCGCCTACATCAATTGCAGCGCCGGCGTCAAAGCCCTCTCCGACGTCATCTGCACGAGTGGCAACGCGGAGAAAATCGTTCTCGCCGCGCCCGCCGATCGAAACATCCTCTTCGTGCCCGATCAAAACCTCGGCGCATGGGTGATCGAGCGCACTGGTCGCCCGATGGATTTGTGGCAGGGCAACTGTTACGTCCACATTGAGTTCACCGCGCGCAGCATCGGGGCGATTCACGCCGAGCATCCGGGCGCGCCGGTCGTCGCCCACCCTGAGTGCCCTTATGCGGTGCGCCTTCTCGCCGATGAAGTGTGCTCGACGGAAAAGATGGTGACCTATTGCAAGGAATCACTCGCCAAAGAAATCATCGTCGTCACCGAAGCGGGCATGTTGCATCGGCTGAAAAAAGAAATACCGGGCAAGCTCTTCATTCCAGGCCCGACCGACCGCTGCGCCTGCGCTGAGTGTCGTTTCATGAAAATGAACACCCTTGAGAAGGCGCACGCCGCGCTGCTCAATCTCCAGCCCGAGATCATCCTTCCTGAGCCACTCCGCCAACGCGCGGAAGCGCCCATCCTTCGCATGCTCGAGTTGAGCCGCTGATTATGGGATGAATCAGGAACACAGAAGAGCGTATCCATCCCAATCCTTCAGGGCTTACCCGTTCCATCGACCTGGAGAATCCTTTCTTTTCCCGTCACTTGCATTCGCGCCACTTTTCGCTCGTCACTGATCACCACTGAAAATGAAACGAATCCTACTCTCCACTTTTATCCTAATATCTCTCGCTGGCGGGCTCTGCGCGGAAACCAGTGCGCCCGATGCCTCCGAATTGACGAAGCTCTTGCAGGATTTCCTGGCCGGCGCCGGTAAGAACGACGCCGCAATGCACGAGCGCTTCTGGGCCGAGGACTTGATCTATACCGCATCAGCCGGTCGCCGCATCGGCAAAGCCGATATCCTGCGCGAGGTGCGAGAGGAAGGGCCGCCCAAGCCCGGAGACAAAGAGACGGTTTACACCGCAAAAGAGATTCGCGTCCAGCACTACGGCGACACCGCCGTGGTAGCTTTCCGCCTCGTCGCCACTACGGATGAGAACGGCAAGAAATCTGTTAGCACTTACCTAAACACCGGCACCTTTCTAAGACGAGCGGGTCAGTGGAAGGCCGTCGCCTGGCAGGCAACGGCCATTCCAAAGAAAGAAGAGCCGACACCTTAAGCAGATATAGAGAGGCGCGACATGTCTTTAGCACCGCCAACGGAAAAATTTCTAAAACTCTTTTAGGAGCGGCATATCGAAGCGTTCGAACGACATGCCGCTCCTAACGGAGCTTGGGTACGCCTAAACCGTTTTTCTATAGACGTGTCGCGCCTCTGGCGCTGTTATCACATAACTCCAGCCGCCCAACTGTTTCCTAAAGTGGATGACACGTTCTAGAAGTGGCTGCAAAAGTCGAAAATTCCCTCACCCCCAACCCTCTCCCATACCCACGCCTCTACCCCTAACTTGGCGCTGCGCGTCCTTCTCTCCCACAAGGAGAGAAAGGGAGAGGGAGTCCCTTCTCCTTGAGGGAGAAGGTTAGGATGAGAGCGGATGCGATCGCGATCACCCTGCCCGCTCGAAACATCCAGGCGCCTGAATTGCACAGTGTCTCCCCGGCCATGCTCACCAGTGCTCTCATTTCATTCTCCTCCAACTAAATTTCTGCAAATAAAACGCTTCCAGCGCGAGAGTCGGAGGGTTCATCTAAATATTCCCCGTGTCAGCAATCAGGTCTCAGCCTGGGCCGCTCTTCGCCCCGCGCGAGAATTGCGTGAGCCGCGGCGAAACTGCGGACGGTGCGAGAAAGGTGCGGCCACCCGATTCTGGAATTTCGATTAGGTGGGTATGGAACTCGAAACCCTAAAAGACCTCTACATTCACGAACTAAAAGACCTCTACAGCGCGGAGAACCAGATCATAAAAGCGCTCCCGAAAATGACGAAGGCGGCCACCAGCCCGAAACTCGCCGATGGCTTTAAGAAGCATCTCGAAGAAACAAAGGAGCACGCGGCGCGGCTCGAGAAAATTCTTGTGAGCCACGACGAAAGTACGCGCGGCCCGAAGTGCAAAGGTATGGAAGGCGTAATCAAAGAAGGCGCCGAGATGATCGAGGCAGACGCCGGGGACGATGTTCGAGACGCGGGACTTATTTCCGCCGCGCAGCGTGTCGAGCATTATGAGATGGCCGGCTATGGCACGGCCCGCACTTATGCCAACCTTTTGGGTGATAGTGCCGGTGCGCGGCTGTTGCAAAAGACCCTCGACGAAGAAGGCGCCACCGATAAGAAACTGACCCAGCTCGCCGAACGCATCAACGTGGCGGCGGAATAGCCGCGGCCATAATCCAAGTCGAGCGTAATCACGCTGCTAACACGTCGCGGTACGCTCGGCAGGCGCGTTTGTGCGACCCTCGCCTCCGCGCGCGCCCGTCTACCTCCGCTCCGGCGAAGCCCTGCATCCTTTGGTATTTGTCTGCCGACCTAGCTCGTCGGCATGGTAGGCCCATAACGGTTAAAGATGAGCGACCAGGTGACGCGGGAAGGCGCGAGCTTGCCGTCGCGGAAACCTGGGGCAAAAACGGCCTCCGTGATGCGGCCCGCCACTTCCGGCCCGAAACCCATTCCAGGCGGATAATCGTAGACCACTTTGGAGCTGGTGACATGCCCAGTCCCATCTACCTCGATCGTCGCGGAGCCGATTCCACTATGCCCGGAGGAGTTTGGCGGCACGTAAAAGTAGCGGAATTTCGATAACCCCGAGGTAAGGATAAACTGCGGGGCCATGAAATCGTGCCCCTTGATCAGGTCCTCCTCTTCCTGATTCAGGAAGATGCGCAGATGTGGCTTGCCGTCCTGCATGATGAGAGTCGCTGTCCCGCGACTTCGCCGTAACGACAGGCGCCTGGTTTGCGCCCGTTCCTGGCCTCCGTCATTACGACGGAGCCCTTGAGTATCTGTTTTCGATCCCTGTCGTTCTGCCGCGGCTCTTGTTTGCGTTTGTATAATCTCCGTCGGAGCGCCGAAGCCCTTGTTGGGTTTACCTGGTCCCCGTCGCAACGATCTTCTCTCTGATTGCGCTTTTCCGGCCTTCGCCGTCGCGACACGACCCTTGATCGCAGCTGCAATTGGCCTCGGCATTGTCCGGATGCCGATGGCGACCCGTATTGCTCGAACCGCTGGCATTTCTTTCGCCTTGCCCGCCCCGTCCGCGGCGGTTAAAACCTCAGGCATGAAAGGGTTTTTATCTGCCCCCTGCCAAGGAAGCAACCCGATTACACAGATTTTATCTGCCTTATATTGTAGATTTTTTGGGTCGAATACTCGTTAGATTCCAATGCCCAGATCAGAACCGAGCCGTCTAAATCTTACCCTCGGCATCATCTTCGCAGTCGGCGGTATGCTCACATTGTGGACCGGTCGATTGCAGAGCGCGACGATCGCAGAGTTTCGCGTCAGCGCTCTACCGGCTCGCGTTATCGCATCGCTGTTCCTCATTATGGGTTTGATGCTGTTGTTCGGTTACCTCAGAAGCCGTCGTCGCAGCGACGGGTAACGCACACGCTGAAAACAAAGAAGAAATCTAACCATGCGATGCAGCGAAGGCCTACCCGTCGTTCGCCCCACATTTTCCATGACTAAACCATTCCACCTCCGGTCAACGCTCGCCCTCGGTAGGCGTCGCTGATCTAATTCTCGTTAGGCCTGGCGATCGCCCCAAATGCCGACTTTAAGAGACTATCTCGCGTCACCTGCATGCTGGGTTTCCGGCCTGATCCTCGCCGTAATCGGGGGCGTTCTGTCGATTGTGCTGATCCGATTCTTCAGGCGTGCGTCGATTCAAGCGATTCGCTATCTGACCGCGCGAAACGAACATCGCAACAAGGTCTTTCTCAGCAAGGTCGCGCACGTCTCAGGCAGTCCCTTGCGGTTCACTTTGCTGGCAGCGCGGCAGTCT
>JBBSGS010000107.1:0-8958 GCA_038253875.1 Chthoniobacterales bacterium | reverse complement strand
GGCCGGATACGCCATCGTCTTCAAGTGAATTTTGGAGAGTTGGCCGGAGAGCCGCTGCAATTGTCCGCCCATCTCCGCCGTCATCTCACGCAGGCGGCGGACTTCCTCTTTCGCTTCTCCCGCCTCCACAATTTCACCGAGGAAAGCCGATTGCAGCTCAATCGCGTTCAGGTGATTGCGAATGTCGTGATTCAGCTGGCCGATGAATTTTACCACCTGCGGCCAAAGGATCGACGGTTCGGATTGCTGCATGGGAGACGCCCGGCCGCCCCGCGCGGCCGCAGCCCACCGAATGTAGGCAAAACCCTCGAGTGCGCTACTATCGCCGCGAGAATTTTTCCATTCCGGGTTCGGTGCCGCTCGTCTGCAGGACCGGATCGTTCGCCGCGAGATGCCGCAGCACGTGATACACATCCTCGGCATCGGCGCCGATCGCGTGCGCGATCCCATCAGCGCTTTGACCGGAACCGGAAAGTTGGCCCAGCACCTTCGGCTGCAATTGCAGAATCCGGGTGGCGGCTTTTTTCCCCGCTTCCACACCAGGTTGATGATAGGCATTTACGTTCACAAGCGAGCCGTAGAATCCGACCGCGCGTTCGTAGAGCGCGATCAGTGCGCCAACATGAAAGGCATCGACTTGCGAGATACTCACGGTGATCGAGTCGCGCTCGCCTTCGTAGAGCGCCGCGCGCGTGCCGCGCAGAAAACCCTGGAGATAATCGCCGCTCGTCACTCCCGGCTCGACTTCGAATTTCTCCGCCGCGCGATCCTTTCGCACCTCGATGAAGGTCGCGAAAAAGTTCGGCACGCCATCGCGCAACTGCTGCACGTAAGCGTGCTGATCGGTTGAGCCTTTGTTGCCGTAAACCGCGATGCCCTGATGCACCACTTTACCGTCGAGATCCTCTTTTTTGCCTAACGACTCCATGACAAGCTGCTGCAGGTATTTGCTGAAGAGCGCCAGCCGATCCTTGTAGGGCAGAATGACCATGTCTTTTTTGCCCCGGCCACCGCCAGCAAAGAACCACATGAGCGCGAGAAGGATGGCGGCGTTTTGCTTTTCGTTAGGCTGACGCGTCTGCCTGTCCATTGCCGCCGCCCCGGCGAGGAAGTTGTCGAGATCGAAGCCTTCCAGCGCCGCCGGCACGAGCCCAACCGCGCTCATCACCGAAGTGCGGCCGCCGACCCAATCATGCATCGGAAAACGCGCCAGCCACCCGTCGTTCTCCGCGACTTTGTCCAGCTCGCTCCCGACGCCTGTGACCGCCACCGCGTGCTTCGGAAATTCCAGCCCCGCTTTTTCAAAAGCGGCCGCCGCTTCCAGCATTCCATTGCGCGTTTCTTTGGTCCCGCCGGATTTCGAGATGACCACGACGATCGTCCGGACGAAGCCGTCGCCGATCTTGTCGAGCACACGATCGAAGCCGTCGGGATCGGTGTTATCGAAAAAGAAAATGTCCATTGGGTCGCGCGCGGAACCGAGCGCCTCGGCAATGAATTGCGGACCGAGCGCGGAACCGCCGATCCCTATCAAGAGGATGTGTGCGAATTTTTCTCCCTTTGCGTTCGCGACTTTTCCGCTGTGCACGTCGGCGGCGAACGCTTTGATCCGCGCATTCGTTTCGGTGATGTCGGCCCGCAGTTCGTCGTTAGGCGCGAGTTGCGGAGCGCGCAGCCAATAGTGGCCGACCATGCGCTTTTCATCCGGGTTGGCGATGCCGCCGGCCTCCAGCTCGCGCATCGCGGCGAATGCTTTCTCAACCTTCGGTTGCATCTTTTCGAGGAAGCCGTCGGGAAAACGCATCCGGCTGATGTCGAGCGCGAAGCCGAGGTCGTCGTAATTGAGATAGAAGTTCTGAAATCGTTGCCAGAGAGAATCCATTTTCATAATGATAACGCGTTCTTTGCTGAGGGAGACCCTCTGTCTTATTTAATCTTTTTGCATCAGGCGCAACCCCAACCCCACCGTTTTGGCAAATCCTCTCATGTGGGAACAAGAGAGCGCGAAGAAAGAGGAGCGGGGTTCGAGGATATTCGTTAGCAAGCAGGTGACTTGACCCGCCTAGCCACGAACTCGAAGCTCCTGCTCTCTAATGCGCTCGCAAACGCTTTTCGAGGCTCGTTGGATTTTCGCGGTCCTCATTCTCCTCGCGCTTCTTAGCCTTTTGCTCACGCCCTGGCTCGCGCTCTTCTTTGTCCTGCTCATCGCCTACACTTTCGTTTTTTTCCGCGATCCGGAACGGGTCGCGCCCTCCGACCCCGCTGTCGTGGTCGCAGCGGCCGATGGCGTGGTCGTGGAAATTGCCGAACTCGACGAAAACGAAGTCGTTAGGGCAAAGATGCGGCGGGTGGCGATTTTTCTGTCCGTTTTCGACGTCCACACCAACCGCGCCCCGATCGATGGCCGGGTCAGTTATCGGGAGCATCGCAGCGGGCTTTGCCTCGACGCACGCAACCCGGCCTGCTCGGAGAAAAATGAATCGATGACCTGGGCATTCGAAAATCCCCGTGCCACCCTTGTCGTTAGGCAAATCACCGGCGCAATCGCGCGGCGCATCGTCGGCTGGTCCCAAGTGGGCGACCAACTGGCCAAAGGCGAGCGATTCGGGATGATTCGCTTCGGCTCGCGCACGGAGGTTTACCTGCCGCTGAGCGCGACCGTTCTCGTCCAAGCGGGCGATCGCGTCGCCGGCGGCTCGAGCGCGATCGCGCGACTTTCCTGACCATGCCTAACAACAAGAGCCCGAAAATTTATTTGCTGCCAAATCTGATGACGGCGGGCAACCTCTTTTGCGGGTTCGCCGCCGTCCTGCGCATTTACGATGGCGCGCGTGAGATCGATTTTCTTGCCGCTGCGGCTGATTTTCACGATGCCATCTGGTTCATCCTTGCCGCCTGTATTTTCGACCTGCTCGATGGCCGACTGGCACGGCTCGGCGGACATGAGAGCGCATTTGGCCGGGAGTTTGATTCGTTAGCCGATATCGTCTCGTTCGGGATGGCGCCGGCGTTGCTCGTTTACCAGATTGTGCTCGGCGAATTTAAAAACCTCGGCTGGATGATTGCGTTCGTTTATCTTGCCTGCGGCGCGCTCCGTCTGGCCCGGTTTAATTGCGTCGCTGCGGCCGGGACCGCTTGCAGTCCGGACAAGAATTTTACCGGCTTTCCCATCCCGGCGGCGGCCGGGGTGATAGCTTCCCTCACGCTTTTCATGCTCTGGCTCGACGAGGGCGAACGCACGATTGGCCGCTGGAAATACGCTTTGCCCGCGCTCATGCTTTTTCTCTCCTTCATGATGTTCAGCAAGTTCCGCTACCCTAGTTTCAAGGCGGTGAACTGGCGCACGACGCAATCCATTCCCCGCTTCTTTTTCCTTATCGCGCTCCTCGCCTTGACGGTGAAGTTCTACCAATGGATGGCGGCGGTCCTTTTCCTCGCCTACCTGCTCTACGGATTTCTGCGGCCCTTCCTGTCGCCGACGCGCCGCCGGGTGATCGAAGAGGAGATCGGCGAGGAACCGCCGGAGGACGAGACGCTTGAAGAGGGGCTGTAGACGCTTCGCTCTGCGAAGCGCGAGTCTCGGCTTGCCTGGCCTAACGACGCGACACCTCGCGCCTCCCAGAGGGGAGGGCGTCTACAGTCGGCCTCGGCGGCTACGGAATTTTTCGCCGTTTTGTCTTGCTCGTTTGTCGCACCGGCGCAGGCGTCACCTCTTCGTTAGGGTATTTTTTCGTGGAAGGCCAAATGATGCGCCACGGCTGGCTGCGCAGGGTGGCGGTGAAATCCTTGGTGTTGCTAAGTGTCGCCTCGAGATCGGGACCGATGGCGGTGAGAGCGGACTTCAGCTTTTCGGATGAAGCGCGGAAATTAGTCAGCGTCACCTCGATGTTGTCGTTGCGGTTCAGTTGTTCGCTGATCTCGCGAATGTTGTTGAGCGATTTCTGCAGCGAACTGTCGGTGGCGGTGATCTCGTTGAGATGTTCGCCGAAGGTCTTGAATTGTCCGAGCGCGAGCGTGAGCTGCGAATTTTCGTCGGTGATCTTGCTCAGATTCGCGGCCGTATTTTGCAGCTGTTTCAAAGTCGTGGTCGCCTCCGTCGCAACCGGTCCGACGATGCCGAGCAGCTTCGCGATCGCCTCGGAAAAATCGGGCACGCGGTTGCCGACAAAGACCTGGCCCGGCTCAGCCTTGGTCGCATGATCGTTGCCACCGGAAATGTCGATGGCGGTTTCGCCTAACAATCCCAAGGTCATCAGCCGCACGGTGGAGTTTTTGTAAACGAGCGCGGCGCGATCGACCTCGATGTCGATCCGCACCTCGAAGCGGGGCAGGGGCGCGACCCCCGGCGCGCCGTTCTGGGTGACGGAGCCGAGGTTGCCGGCCGCTTCCACTGCGTGTCCGGCTTCTTCGCGCGAGACCGGTGAGTTGAGTAATTTTACCTGCCCGACTTTGCGTCCGGCGAGGAGGACGGGTGCGCCGAGTTTGATCCCGGCGGCATTGTCGAAATAAAGCCGATAAACCACCAGCGGCCGGAAAAGCCCGGGCGCGCCGAGGAGGATGAGGATGAACGTGAGGAGCGCGACCGTGCCGAGCACGAGCACGCCCGTCATGATTTCATTTCGTCGCAACTGCATCTTTGCTTCCTTCCAGGATGGGACCTTCGGTGCTGCCGCTGAGGAACTGTTGCACGACCGGATGATCCGATTTTTTAAACTGCTCCGGGGCGGCGTCGGCGATCACTTTGCCCTGATAAAGCATAGCCATTCTCGTGCCGATGCGGAACGCACTCTCCATCTCGTGGGTCACGATAATCGAGGTGACTTCCGAATGCTCAGTCAGGCTGATGATGAGTTCGTCGATCACTGAGCTGATCACCGGGTCGAGGCCGGCGGAGGGTTCGTCGAAAAGGATCAACTCGGGATCCATGACGAGCGCGCGGGCGAAGCTGACGCGTTTGCGCATGCCGCCGCTCAACTCCGAGGGCATCTGATTTTTCGAGTCGATCATGCCGACCAGCTCCAGCTTTTCGTCGACCATCTTGTCGATCTCGGCGTTGGTTTTTTTCGTCAACTCCTCGAGTGGCAGAGCGATGTTGTCGCGCACGTTGCGCGAGCTGAGCAGGGCCGAGTACTGATAGACCATCCCGATGTGCGTGCGCACTTGCTGGAGCTTGCGGCGCTTCAGGCGCGTGATCTCGAATTGTTTGAAAAAAATTTCGCCGCCGGTCGGTTGCAGGATGCCGAGAATCAAACGCAGGATGGTGCTCTTGCCGCTCCCGCTCTGCCCCATGATGACGAGCCGGTCGAGCGGCTCGACTTTTAACGAAACGCCGTCGAGCACGGCTTTTTGCGGGAAGGCGAGCCGCACATCGCGCAGCTCGACGACGTGATTCGACGGTTCGGTCACGGGAAAAAGATGATGTAAACGATGTTGAAAAGGGTGTCGAAACCGATCACGACCGTGATCGCGGTGACGACGCTCGAGGTGGTCGAAGTGCCGACGCCGGCGGCGCCGCCTTGCACCGTCAGCCCGCGATAACAGGCGATCGCGCCGATAAGCAATCCGAACATAAAGCTTTTCAAGACCCCGGTGATGATGTCGCGGGCGAGCAGGCTGTGGAGGACGAGATCCTGGAAATAGACGAACGCGATATTGAAATAAGCGCGCGAGATAAGGGAGGTCGCGAAAATTGCCGCCACGCTTGAGATCACGCTCAGGCACGGCATCAGGGCGAAAAGCGCGAGCATGCGCGGCGCGACGAGAAAGCGGAGCGGCCCGATGCCCATCGCTTCGATCGCCTCGACTTCTTCCGAGACCTGCATCGTGCCGAGTTCGGCGGTGAACGAAGCGCCGATCCGCGCCGCGAGCATGATGCCGGTGAGGAGCGGCCCAAGTTCCCGCGTGAACGCGATCGCGACCAGCCCGGGCACCAGCCGTTCGGTGCCGAAGCGCTCCAGTTGATAACCGGTCAGAAGCGCCATCGTTAGGCCAAGAAAAAACGAAACCATCGCGACGAGCGGGACCGAGCCGACTCCCGCGCGCGCGGTATAACCAAAGAAGCTTGCCGCCCGAAAGGGCACCCGGCCCCGGCGGATCCGATCGAGCGTCTCGCTCACCGTATTGATCGTGAACCAGAACATGCTCCCCACTTCCAGGAGCACGTCCCGACTCTTCGCGCCGACCCCGGCGACCACGTCAGCGGGCGCATTGACCAGGCTGTCGTTAGGCACGGGATGGATCTGATCTCTCTTCGGCATGGTCACGAGGAAGTTGCCTTAGTTCGTTGGGGCGGCAAGGGACGCGATCGGAGCGGTCGGCAAACGCGATTCCCAGTTATGTTTCGATGTCATTTTGCCGCCGCTTTTTCCATTCTTCTGCTTGCCGGATCGCTCGCGGCCGCGGAGAAAGATCGACCGATGAAATTTGGCATGGTGATGCATGGCGGTGCCGGCACGATTGAGCGCCGCGACATGACCGCGGCGAACGAAGAAGCCCATCGCGCCGGGCTCGAGCAGGCGCTTCGGACCGGTTGCGACGTTTTAAAAAAAGGCGGCTCCAGCCTCGATGCAGTCGAAGCGGCCATCCACTTGCTCGAGGACAATCCGCTTTTCAACGCCGGCAAGGGTGCCGTCTTCACCCATGAGGGGACTAACGAACTCGACTCCTCCATCATGGATGGCCGCACGCTCAAGGCTGGCGCCGTCGCCGGTCTTCAGCACATTCGCAATCCCATCAGCCTTGCCCGCCTGGTCATGGAAAAATCACCGCACGTCATGCTCGATGGCGCGGGGGCGGAAGCCTTCGCGAAAAAAATGGGGATGCCTTTGGTCGAGCAGAAATATTTTTACACCGAGGAGCGCTGGCAAGAGTTGCAGAAGAAAAAAGGCTCAACCGGGGCGGTGAGCGACAATGACAAGCACGGGACGGTCGGCGCGGTCGCTCTCGACCAGGCAGGAAATCTTGCGGCCGGCACCTCCACCGGCGGCATGACGAACAAGGAGTTTGGGCGCATCGGCGATTCGCCGATTATTGGCGCGGGCACTTACGCAAACAACCGGACGTGCGCCGTCTCGTGCACGGGCGACGGGGAATATTTCATCCGTGAGGTGGTCGCTTACGACGTCTCGGCGTTGATGGATTACAAGGGCATCCCGGTGCAGGAAGCCGCGCAAATCGTGATCGACAAAGTGGGGAAGCTTGGCGGCAAGGGCGGGCTGATCGCGATCGATAAGGAGGGCAACTTGGCGATGCCGTTCAACTCATCGGGCATGTATCGTGGAACGGTGGACGCCGCCGGCAAAATCAGCGTCGAGATCTATCGTTAGGCGCGAAACGCTCACTTTGACCTCGCACTTACACTTTTACTGAGACCTCCTTGAGCAGCCCGTGTAGGTGTAAGTGAAAGTGCAGGATTAAAGGGAAGAGAAGCAGCTACTCGATGATATCGAGCGTTACCTTTTGCCCGTGACGCGCCGCGGCGCTGGAGAGCAAGGCGCGAATGGCCCGAATCGTCTGGCCGTTTCGTCCGATTATTCGCCCGACATCCGTCTGTCGCATCTGGAGACGAAAGACGGTGAGGCGATCGTGCGGGACTTCCGAGAGCATCACTTCATCGGGAAACTCCACCAGATGCCGGATGATGAACTCGAGGAATTGTCTCACGCTTCCGACCTTAGCGGCCGGCTCATTCCTTGTCCAATAACCGAGGAGAGAAGCTACTCCGCAGCAGGCTCAGACGGAGCGGCTTCGGCCGGTGCTGGTGACTCGGCCGCCGGTGCGGCGCTCGCCGCTTTCACGGGAGCTGACGCTGCGGCGGGAGCCTTTTCAACTGGAGCGGATTTTGCAGGCGCGGATTTCGCCGAGGGGGTTTTTGCCGGCGCCGACTGGCCGGCTTCGTCGGGACTCGCTGCGGCCCGCGCCTTATTTTTTTTCAACAAACTGCGCACCGTGTCCGAAGCCTGCGCCCCGCGAGAAATCCAATGCTCGGCCCGATCCAACTGGATCGCGCCATTTTCGCCCTGCATCTTCGGATCGTAGGTGCCGATGATCTCGATGAACTTGCCGTCGCGCGGACTGCGGCTGTCGGCCACAACGACTTTGTAGTAGGGGCGATTCCTGGCGCCTTCGCGGCGTAATCTGATGGAGACGGACATTGCTAAAGGATGAGAGTTAAGAGTTAAGAGTTGAGACTGAGAGCCGGGGGAGGGAACGAATCGCTTAAATCGGGAAAATCGCAAGTGAGCTCTTCATTCGCTGCATCTGCGCCATCATCTTTTTCATTTTGCCGGCGTTCTTCATCATTTTGCGCATCTGATTGAAACGCTGGAGGAGATCGTTCACCTCCGTTACCGTGCTGCCACTGCCGGCAGCGATGCGTTGCCGGCGGCGCGCATTCAGAATATCGGGCCGCCGCCGTTCCTGATCGGTCATGGAGAGGACGATCGCTTCCGTGCGCTTGAGTTGCTTTTCGTCGACGTTGAGTCCTTTCATCTGGCTCACGCCGGGCAGCATACCGAGGATGTTTTCGAGCGGCCCGAGTTTTCTCATCATTTTGAATTGCGCGAGAAAATCGTTGAAATCGAAGGAGGCAGTTCGCAACTTCTGCTCCATTCGCGCGGCTTCCTCCTCGTCGATCGCTTCCGCCGCTTTTTCGACGAGGCCGACGATGTCGCCCATCCCGAGAATCCGCCCCGCGAGCCGATCGGGCACGAACGGCTCGAATTGATCGAGCTTTTCGCCCACGCCACCGAACTTGATCGGCCGCTGCGTTATCTCGCGCATCGAGAGAGCCGCGCCGCCCCGCGCATCGCCATCCAGTTTCGTGAGGACGATGCCAGTGATTCCAAGCGCTTCGTGAAAATGCGTCGCCACACTCACCGCTTGCTGGCCGGTCGCGGCGTCGGCCACGAGCAGGACTTCCTGAGGTTTGAGAAATTCCTTGAGCTGTTTGATCTCCTC
>JBBSGS010000106.1:0-8971 GCA_038253875.1 Chthoniobacterales bacterium | reverse complement strand
CTCGAGCTGGGCACGCACGTTGTTTTGCTCGCCGATAAAGATGAGCTGGCGCGCCGCCATCGGGTCGTAATTACGCAGGAAGTAATGCATCCCGAGCCGGAAGTCCTTGAGGTTGAACTCGGGAAAATTGTCGCGGTTGATGGTGAAGGGATAGAAATCGTATTCCTCGAGTTTTTTCCCAAACCGTTTCCGTTCCTTGTATTTTCCCCAGAGGAAACCAGTGCCGAGCAAGACGGCCGAAGCAATGGTGGAGGCGATCACATTGACCGTGATGTCGTTCCCGAAGCTGCTGGCTATGATGGGCATGCTCTGCACTCGAAGCGGGCAAATCGCCGCGATGAAATTCTTAAGCCTCGGCCAGCTAAAGGTAAAGGCCGCCTTTAGGTGTTTTCCGCGTCGACTTTGTCTGAGACTTCACCGAGGTCTTTTTCGATCTTTTGCACGCTCGGGTGCAAGTCGGCCAGGATCTCGTGTTCCGCTTCCGCTACGCGCTCGATCCGCCGACCCTGTTCCTGGAGCTGATTTAACATTGCATCCTGCCGGCTTGAAATCCGGTGCATCCACCAAAAGCAGACGCACCAGCAGCCAAGATCGGCGGCAGTGACCCAATCGAGAAAGAGACGGCTCATGGCAAAAAATAGAAGTGCGAAATCAGAAAGCGAGGAACAATAGGGCAGGAAGCTTATTAGGGCCGTTGGCCAGTTCTTGGGCGCAACTGAGAATAAGCCATTTGCGAAAAAAAGGCAGCCGTGGCGGTCCGCAACCGCGTTTTAACTGTGCCGCCAATCGGCGACACCAACAAACTATGAAACGAATCCCATTATTCTTACTCTGTCTCTTCACCCTGGCGTTCTCCGCCTTTGCCGAGGACAACTCGACGCCGGCGGCAAACAACTCCGGCCGGAACGAGCGTGATCGCTCCGGCGATACCAAAACCTCCGGCGATCAATCAAACAGCTCGCCCGACATTAAAATGACGGCGGCGATTCGTCGGGCGGTGATGCACGACGATTCCCTCAGCATGACGGCGAAGAACGTGAAGATCATCACCGCCGATGGCGTGGTGACGCTGCGTGGCCCGGTAAAAACCGCGGCGGAAAAAGCAGCGATCGCGAAGCATGCCATGGCGGCCGCCAGTGGCGCGAAGATCGATAACCAAATCGAAGTCGAAGCAAAGGAATAGTCAGTTAAACAATAGAAAGAACACCAAATATTATGTCAAAAAACCAAGTTTTCTGTATCGCGAAGAGTCATTCGCAGGCGGAACAAATCGTCGAGCGCCTGCAATCATCCGGTTTCCCAACAGGCGAAATCTCCATCCTGTTGCCGGACACCGAAGGTAAGCATGACATCGGTCATGTGAAGGCGACCAAGGCGCCTGAGGGTGCGACTACTGGGGCGGCGGCGGGCGGAGTAACAGGCGGCGTGCTCGGCTTGCTCGCAGGTATCGGCGCGCTGGCGATTCCGGGCGTCGGCCCGTTCATCGCGGCAGGCCCGATCATCGCGGCATTGAGTGGCGCGGCGATCGGCGGGACGGCTGGCGGCGTAGTCGGCGGGCTCATTGGCCTGGGTATCCCCGAGATCGAGGCGAAACGTTATGAGGAAAAGCTCAAGAACGGAAACTACCTGATCGCGGTGCATACGCACGACGGAGATCAGGAAGATCGGGCCAAGGAAATCTTCAAGAGCGCCGGCGCCGAAGACATCACCACCTCGTCGATGTCGTCGACCCCGAAAGAAGAAGCGCGGACGGCTTAAGTCTCGCCAGCTCCAAAGGAAAAATTGAACGCCCCGTGTCGCACGACACGGGGCGTTTTTTTTTAACTGAAAGCCGGAAGGGCCAACTGGAAAGTGTGGTCGAGAATTTTACGAGAAGAAAGTTCGTGGACATCCGACGCCGAGAGGCCGGGACGCATCTCGGTGCGTGCGGTCGCCGGTTCAAATTCGATTGCCTGGTAATGAAGCGTTTTTTCTTTTTTCTTTCCGCTTTCGCTCTCTGCAGTCTCAGCTCCATGCGGGCGGATGAAAACGTTCAGGATGCGCAGAGGCGCTTGAAACAGGGCGGTTTCTATACCGGTAATATCAGCGGAGTTTATGACGACGGGACGGCGGCAGCCGTGACGCGCTACCAGATCCGGCACGGGTTGGCGATCTCGGGAAAACTGGATGGGGCAACCGCACAGGCGCTCGGTGTGTCAGCAAGAGCCGATGAGGCGCAGCCGGTGCAGACCTCCGGCACCTGGCGTCGCTTGCGCAATGGCGACATGCAGTTTTTGGAGCAGCTTAACGCCGGGTCGATTCCGCCGCCTCGCGCCCCGGTCGCGTCGTCTCCCGAGTCCGCTCCGGCACCTCGGAAGCGACCGTCCGGACTGGAGTCACACGCCTTGCCGCCACCCCCGGCAGAAGGCCGAACCACAGATCGGCCGCCGCCGCCAGATACACGAGTGGAGGGCGTGCCGCCCCCACATAAAAACGACTACGGCACCGAGCGTCTTCGCGACTATGTCGCGGCCTTTGTGCTCGCAGGGCTGGACCCGAAAATCGGGGCTGAGCTGGAGTTCTTTGCTGACCGGGTCGATTACTTTGGCGAACGAAATGTTGGCCGGCAGACGATTCAACGCGATTTATTGCGCTACGATCGGAAGTGGCCGAAGCGTCGTTTCTGGCTGGCTGGTAATCCCGAGGTCGAAACGGAATCAAGCGGTGAACTGAGGGTAACCCTTCCGCTACGCTACGACCTGCGCAGCCGCTCCCGGCACGCTTCCGGGGAAGTAATGAAAACACTCACGCTCCTGAAGACGGACGACGGCGATCTGCAAATCATCGCCGTGAATGAGAGCAAGGCAGGCGAAAAAGAAAAACGGAAACATTGAAAAGCCTGTGGGTAGGTCCGAGAACCACTAACGAAGCACCGATAACGAGAGAAACGCGCGCAGAAGGCGCTTGTCTTTTGCGCGCATTGGACTAACGTCCGCAAGTTTCTTCGCTGCGAATCACCGCCACTCGTTAGCAAGCGCGAGTGGGTGAGAACCT
Source organism: Chthoniobacterales bacterium (assembly GCA_038253875.1). Taxonomy (GTDB): domain Bacteria; phylum Verrucomicrobiota; class Verrucomicrobiia; order Chthoniobacterales; family UBA10450; genus Palsa-1392. Next base: position 5,938 of record JBBSGS010000106.1, on the reverse strand, counting down.
TCGTCAATAGCGAGGCCCAAGTTATCTTATGAATGCTGATCTCATTGCCGCCGCTTCAAAAGTGATCCCCTTGACCGAACTGCTGGTGAACATGGTTTCCCGCCGCGTGAGGCAACTGTCGTTAGGCCATCGCCCCTTGGTGGAAGCGCCGCCGGGGATGGGAATCGCCGACATTGCTTTGACTGAGATTATCGGCCGAAAGCTGACCTCGGAGCCGGTAGTCGACGAAGGAAAGCTGGAAGCGGAAGTTGTTCCGTTTCCCGTTGCGGCCACAAGCAGAAAGAAGGCCGCTTAGGCGGGCTCCAATCTAGAGCACGTCAGAGCGACAGCTCTTCAACCCTTGCGGCAAGCTTTCTGACTTTTCAATGCCCATGGTCGCAGTGCTTGCTGCGTAGCCACGATCTGGCAATCTATCGTGGGATTAGATCATGCCCAGCTTCATCCGGCCGGCTTCGCTGATCATGTTTTGATTCCACGGCGGGTCCCAGACTAGCTGCACATCGGCTTCGTCCACGCCTTCGATGCTGAGAATTTTGCTCTGCGCGTCGCTCGCGATAGCTGGACCCATGCCGCAGCCCGGCGCAGTGAGAGTCATCTTCACTTCGACTTTGGAGCCGCCTTCGGGTTTCTGGATGAGCTGGCAGTCATAAACCAGCCCAAGGTCAACAATGTTGACCGGAATCTCGGGATCGAAACATTGCCGCAACTGATCCCAGACCGCCTTGTCATCGACAGGCGCGGGCGCTTCGCCGTTAGATGAAGGGCGGGCGTTAGGCGCGGACTCGGGCTTTTCAAGGCCAAGGGCGTCGAGATCCCTTTCGGGGATGCGGGCGAGCCCCTGGTAAGTCGCGATCGTGTAGCTGCCGCCGAGTGTTTGGGTGACAACGCCGGGAGTCCCGGCGGGGATGGTCGTCTTGACGCCGCTCGGGATTTGGATCGCTTCGACGTCGCGGCTGAGCGTAAATTCGGTGTTTTCGTGCATGAGGTAGATTCGTTAGGTTAGGAATCGAGAACGATTTTTAGTTTGGCTGGTGGCCGCGCCGCGAAAGATTCGATCAAGCTGGGCGACTGAGCAGGGGAGAGGCCGGTAACAGCGACGGGCGCGGGAGCGCCGCTGAGGGCGGAGCGAAGTGCGCCTTCCACGAGCTGTGCGCAATGGATTTTCACCGGCGGCAGCGCGCCCAGCGGGGCCGCCAGCTCCTCTCCCGACATCGACATGGCCTCGGCGACGGTCTTGCCGGCGAGCATTGCCGTGGCCACGCTCGCGACCGCGATCGCGGTCTGGCAGCCAAAGGTCTGGAAGGTGGCGCGATCGATCACCTTGCGGCCATCTTCTTCTTTAAATTTCACCCACATTCGCAGCATGTCGCCGCAATCGGCGCTCCCGACCGTACCGATGGCGTCGGCGTTTTCCATCTCGCCGAGATTCTGCGGATTCTTCACCGCAGCCTCGATCCGCTGTTCGAAACTGTCTTTCATTCGTTAGGTATTATTCCAGATGATAACGCTGCAGTGTGGAATCGACTTCCGCGCTCCAGGCATCGATCCCGCCGCGCAGACTTTTGATGTTGGCAAACCCATGTCCTTGAAAATAAGCGGCCGCATCCATGCTCCGCGCGCCTTGGTGATCGTAAACAACGACGAGTTGCTCACGGGGCCATTGGCCCAGAATCTCCTGCATGAATTCCTGGGTGAAGAGATGTGCGCCGGGCAGTTTCACCGCGTCGAATTCCTCGCGAGTCCGAACGTCGAGAAGGTGCACCGTTTCATCGGCAGCGAGACGATCGGCCAGCTCGCGCGGCCCGATTTGCATTGCCCGATCAGCGGCGTCGCTCGTGAGAATGTGCTCGATCACTTCTTCGACATCGAGGTTTTCATTGCGCGCGCAAACGCCAGAGAGCGTTTCATCGGGGCGAAAGCCGCAACTGCTGCAGCCGCCAATGTGATATCGGCGGAAAAGCGCTCGTTGCGCGCCGGGGAAGCGCTCCAAGAGATCGCTCATGGGAATCTGTGGGTTGATTTCTGCGGTGGTTGTCATGCGCGCCATGAACCTAAGGGCGGCCCGTTTTTTTCGCAAGACGCGAGGCCGCAACGCCGGGTAGCGCATGCGTCTCGCGTGCTGGCGATGGCATTCCGCCGTCGCGAAGTTTTCTTGACCGTCACGTGGGCCGCGAGGCGTTCGATCCTTCAGGGAAGTTTGTTGCGGTGAAACGCCGCAACCAGCACGCGGGACGCATGCGCAACCCGGAGTTGCGCGCAAAACGTTAGAGCTTCTCGGGCGCGCCGAGCAATTCGATGACCCGCTGCAACAACCGCCCCGCACCGCCGCCATCAAGGCTGCGGTGATCGAAGCTGAGCGTGATTTGCGCTTCCGTGCGGGGAACGAATGCGTTTTTCGTTTCGTCCCAGAACGGAGTCTTCTTTCCCACTCCGAGGCCGACCAGGAGCGTCTGATCCGGCAACGGAATCGGCGTTCCCCATTCGATGCCGAAACTGCCGAAGTTTGAAACCGCGGCGATTCCGCCCGCCTGCATGTCGGGCAATACGCGGCGTTGGCGGGCGAGGCCGACCAGCTCCGCGTAGCGCGTCGCGAGCTCGCCTAACGACGCCTTATCCGCAGCGCGGATGATCGGGACCACGATTCCGTCCTCCGCTTCCACCGCCACGCCGATGTCAATCGATTTGGATTGGGCCACGCGATTCCCGACGAGTTTGCCGGCGGCGGCGGGTTGCTCCACAAGCGCGAGCGCGAGAGCACGCAGCACATAAAGTGCCGGGCCCGGTTTCGGATCGCGTTGCTTGCGATCGGTCAGAACGGGATCGAGATCGACCGACGAGCCGATTGTCGCGAGAGGTCGGGTCCAGCTCCGTCGCATCGCGTCGGCGACGCCGTTGCGCAGAGCGGAGGCTTCGCCTAACGAATGACGCTCCAGGCTCTGGAGGAAATTCTCGAGGTCTTTGACCGTAACCCGATTCGCGGCGCCGGTGCCGAGGACACCCGCTAGATCGGCATTCGTTAGGTGCAGCTCCTCCATGCGCGCGCGGACACGCGGCGAGAGGAAGCCGGCGCCTTTGGTTTTCGCGGGCACGGGCAACCCGCCCGGCATGGTCTTCGTCGCGGCGCCGTTGCTTTGGCGTTTCGCGACGGCTTTCTCTTCCTCTCGGCCAGGAACTTCAGCGGCTACTTTTTCAAGCGGCGGCTCGGGAATTGTCTTGGTGAATTTCGCGGCGTCAGCTTCGCTCGCTTCGACATAACCGAGCACCGCCCCCACGGCGTAAGTCTCTTTCGGCTCGACACTGATCGAGGCGATCTCTCCGGCGCACGGCGTCGTGACGCTCATGACCGCCTTGTTCGTTTCGACCTCAATCACTTCCTGGTCGGCGACGACGGTTTCTCCGGCTTTGACTTTGAGCGCGACGACAATGGCCTCGGCGATCGATTCGCCGAGCTGCGGCATGATGATGGGAATTTGAGGCATGAGATTATTCGCGGAGCAGTTCGCGGGCGGCGGCGCCGATGCTTTTCGCATTCGGCCGATGCGCAGACCAAAGATTTGGATGGTAAGGAATCGGCGTGTCCTTCGCGTTCAAGCGACGCGGCGCAGCGTCGAGCAAGTGAAAGCCCTCGGTCGCGACGCGCGCGATCACTTCGGCAGTCACGCCGCCCCAGGGGAAAGATTCACCGACGCAAAGGAGCCTGCCGGTGCGCGCGACGGAAGCCAGCACGGTATCGGTATCGAGCGGCTTGACCGACCGGAGATCGATCACCTCGACCTCGAAACCGTCGGCCGCCATCTCCTCGGCTACGGTGAGGGACTCGTGCACCATCGCGCTGTAGGTGACGATGCTGAGGTCGCGGCCGGCACGAGCGACGCGGGCCTGTCCAATTGGCAAACGATCGACGGGTAACTCGTCAGCTTTAAGATGGTAATAAAGGTATTTATGCTCGCAATAGATAACCGGATCATCCACCGCGACCGCGTCGAGCAACATCGTGTAAGCGTCCTCGACAGTCGCCGGCGTGACCACGACTAGCCCCGGGTAATGCGCGTAGAGAGCTTCCATGCTTTGGCTGTGAAATGGACCGCTCCCTTTAGTGCCGCCCGAGGGCAGGCGAACCGTAATAGGGCAGGGAATATTGGTCCGCCAGTAGTGGGTGCCGGCGTTGTTCAGGATCTGGTTCAAGGCGATGCTCGAAAAGTCGGCGAACTGCATTTCGACGATCGGCCGCATCCCTTCGATCGCCGCGCCGATCGCGGCGCCAACCATGGCGTCCTCGCTGATCGGTGTGTCGAGCACGCGCCCGGGATATTCTTTCGCAAGGCCTTTGGTCGCCTTGAAGGCGCCGCCAAACGCGCCGACGTCCTGGCCGTAAATAAACACGCGCTCGTCTTCCTTGAGCGCGCGGGCCTGGGCTTCGCGGATGGCTTCGAGGTAAGTGATGCTCATGCGATTTGATCGATCAACGCGCGGTCGGAGATGGCGTGCCAATCTTCCTCGTCGCCTAGCGGGGCCGCTTCTTTCTGCGCCGTCGTGATCGCTTCATCGATGTCGGCGGAGATTTTCTTGCGCCATTCTGAGATGGTTTCGCGATCGGCGAGATCGCATTCGAGCACAGTCTCCTCGGCCAGTTTGAAGCAATCCCGCGCGAACGGCTCGCGTTTGATCTCGGCCGTGATGTAGCTGGCGTCATCATGTTCGCCGTGTCCGCTCAGGCGCAGAACGGAAGCTACGACGAATTGTGGAGGGCGGCCGGCGCGGGCGCGCTTGACCGCGCCGCCGATGGTGTCGAGGCAGGCGGCAAGGTCGGTGCCGTCCACGGTGCAACCTTCAAAGCCGTAGCCTTTCGCGCGTTCCGCGAGATCGTCGCAGGCGAATTCACGGTCGTTAGGCGTGGAGTAGGCGTAGTGATTGTTCGTCGCCACGACCACCAGCGGCACCTGCTCTACGGCGGCGATGTTCATGCCCTCATGGAAGGCGCCGGCCGACATGCCGCCTTCGCCGATCGTCGTTAGGCCGACAAAATTCTCTTCGCCCTTGAAGCGTTTGGCAAGGAGGGCTCCGGCCGTCACCGAAGTCATCGCCCCGAGGTGACTGATCATGGCGTAATAACCTTCGGCCGGACGACCGCGATGGATGTTGCCATCCCGCCCGCGCATTGGGCCCTGTCGCGAGCCAAGGTAAGTGCGCGCGACATCAAGAATCGATTCGCCGAAAGCAAAGCGCCCCGCCTGATCGCGGATGAGCGGCGCAAAGATGTCGCCCTTCTGCAAAAAAAGCGCCCCGGCCACGCTGACCGCTTCCTGTCCCCGTCCGACATAAACGCCGCCTGAAATCATCCCGCCGCGGTAGAGGCTGGTGAGCTTCTCCTCGAAGACGCGGGCAAGGAGCATCCAGCGAAATGCTTCGAGGTAGCGGTCGGGCGGCGCGATCCTGGTCGAGGCAGGGTTGGCTTTGCGCCCGGCAGTTTTTAGCATCCTGCGATTTTAGCCAGCTAGCGTGCGCGCGCCAAAAAAAGTTTTCCCACGCCCCGTGGCCGCAAATGGACGCGCGTTCGATGTTCGTTAGGCGGCCCGCTTCCGGCGATCACCGGCCGCTGGCCCGTTGGTCGCGGCAGCCTGCCGCGGCGGATTCGGGAACCGCGACATCACTGGGAGTTCGCCGCTTCAGCCCTTCGCCGTCTTTTTGTTCAGGTGTGAGCCTCCTGTCTTATCGAAGGCTTTCGGATGAGCTAAATACGCGCGTTTTCGACCTTGCGCCGATTACAGATTATGGCGACGCGCGTGGCTGAAGGTCAGGAACGGATTTCGTTCGAATACTTTACGGCATGCTCGCGTCTGTCGTTTAAACCATGCTTAAACTGAAAATGAAAACAAAACTTCCTGTTCTCGCACTCGCGGCTCTGCTCTTTGCCGGACTACCGCTGGCTTCGTCATCT
>JBBSGS010000105.1:0-8977 GCA_038253875.1 Chthoniobacterales bacterium | reverse complement strand
TCGGCCTAACGAGACCTGCTCCTTCCATCGTTCAACGTTCACGCCCTTCACCATGAGCCACAGGGCCAGCGAGACTTCACCCAGGGCGCCGGGCATCATGTTGAAGGGAGCGAGACCTTTTGCGATTGGCGGGACAAGAAAGGTCAGCCAACAGATGCCGCCTATGAGCATGAGCACGCCGATGATTCGCGGCATGAAGGTTGATCGGAAAATAAGGTAACCGACCCCCGATGCAATGCAGTCCGAAGAGGACGAGGGCAATGTCGTTGGCCTGAACGCGCACTTTGAGGAACATCAACGCTAACGCCTGGAGCTGATCGACCGTGAAGACCGCCGGCAGGTAGGGAGCGCTTTTCAAAAGGATAAAGGGCACCAGATCAAAGACACAGCTGAGCGCTCCGACAGCGCAAGCTACCAAACTGAAAAAGGCGGCTAACAGCGACAGGCTCCGGTTTACGGGCCTTAGCACTTCATAAACGAACAGCGTCGCGCCTATGTAAAAGGAAGTCGAGACGAGGAGCGATGCGGTCCCAAGTCGAAAGAGTGTTTCGTTTGCCAGGAGGTTGGCAGCTGTGGCGGCGGGATCGCCCGCAACAATCAGCCTGCCGCTGATCATCACCGGATAGATGCTGGTGAGGAAACACATGAACCAGCAGAAGCCGCCCATTCGGGCTTTGAAGAGCGGCGACATTGTTGACGTGCGAAGTGCGCTCATTCGACTGTGATTACTACTTTGCCGCGCGCGTGGCCTTCTTCGAAATACCGCATCGCCTCCGCGGTCTCGCTCAACTTGTAAGTCCGGTCGATGACGGGTGTCACCTTCCCCGTTTGCATGAGGTCGCTCAACAACTTCAGGTCCTCTTTGTCCAGTTTCGTAACATACGTGACGAACTTCTGACGGACGAACCGCGACAACAAATCCGCTTTGAAATTCCCAACTATACGCCCCCACGTTTCCGGGTGCAGTCCTGCTCCTCCGATTCCGGCAAGGACGCAGACGCCATTCGGAGCTAAGACACGCCGGCGATCGGAGAAGGAATGGTTGCTAACGTTATCAAAAATCACGTCGTAACGTTGGTCACCTTTGGTGAAATCCTCTTTGGTGTAGTCAATGACATGATCTGCGCCGAGTGATCGGACAAGATCCACTTTCCCCGTACTGCATACGCCCGTTACTTCTGCGCCGAATGACTTCGCTATCTGAACAGCGAAAGTGCCCACGCCTCCCGTTGCGCCGTTGATCAGGACCTTTTGCCCCGGCTGGATGTTACCTTGGCGAAGACCCTGCAAGGCGGTGAATCCCGCCCAAGCTACAGAGCCCGCTTGTTCAAACGTCATATGAGCTGGCTTAATAACCAATGCTCGCTCGCGAGCACACGCATACTCCGCAAGAGAAGGACGCGCCACGCCAAAGACTTCGTCGCCCGCTTTGAACAGCGTCACGTTTTTGCCAACCGCTTCAACTTGTCCGGCCACATCGGTGCCTAGCCGTGTCTTCTCTGGTTTGCGCAGCCCGGACATCAGGCGAAGCGGCCACGGCCCTCGCATCACGCCCGGATCAATAAAATTGAGGGAAGCCGCGCGAACTTTGATCAAGACTTGATCGTCGTTCGGAACAGGCTTTTCAACGTCTTCAAGCTTGAGAACGTCAGGTGAACCATACTCGCAAAAACGAATGGCTTTCATCGGATTGACCAAAGCAGTCTTGCGATCGCAATCGTTAGTCGATCTCCAGTAAGCGACGAATCCGACCAGGAACCCTAAAACTAACGCGACCAAGATCACGCGGGCGCTCCAATTAAGGATTCTCTGTAGCTTCATGTGATTAACGCGACTCCTCTCCGACCGTGATGACGAGCTTGCCGCGCGCGTGCCCTGCATCGAGCTGGCGGATAGCTTCAGGCGCGTCGTTTAGTTTGTAAGTCCGTTCGATGACCGGTCTAACCTTTCCCGCCTGTATGAGGTCGCCGAGCATGATGAGATCGTCTTTGCTCATCTTGGTCATGTACTGAGCGAACTTTTGATTGGTGAATGATGATAATCCACGCGCTATGAAAAGATTACTCGCGATGCGTCCGAGGGCCTGACCTTCTTTTACTCCGGCGCCGCCCATGCCGACTAAAACGCAGATGCCTTTGGCAGTTAAGACGCGACGGCGTTCGGAGAAGGAGTGGTTGCAGACGTTATCAAAGATCACGTCGTAACGCTGGTCGCCCTTGGTGAAATCCTCTTTCGTGTAATCGATGACATGGTCGGCGCCAATTGATCGGACCAGATCGATATTCCGTGTGCTGCGAACCGCCGTGACTTCTGCGCCAAGAGACTTGGCGATTTGCACGCCGAAAGTTCCTACACCTCCGGTCGCACCATTGACTAAGACCTTCTGCCCGGGCTGAATCTTTCCCTCGCGCAGGCCCTGCAGCGCAGTGAGTCCGGCGAGCGGGATTGAAGCCGCTTGCTCAAAGGTGACGTTCGCTGGCTTCATCACCAACGCTCGCTCTGAAGCGCAGGCATACTCGGCCAGCGCGCCCTGACAGATGCCGAAGACTTCGTCGCCCGGTTTGAATTGTCCCGCGGCCGCGGGATTCTTACCAACCGCTTCCACCTGACCGGCGACATCGCGGCCAAGCCGCGTGTCCCTCGGTTTGCGCAACCCGAAGAACAAGCGACCAAACCATGTGTCGCGAATCATGAAGACATCAAGCGCGTTGAGTGAAGCCGCCCCGAACTTTAATCAGGACCTGGTTGTCCGATGGAACAGGCTTAGTCACGTCGGCGACTTGCAACGCATCGACGCCGTATTCGCAAACCTTGATTGCTTTCATGACTTCACCTCGTAGTGAAATATTGCAGTCGTTAGTCGAACTCCAGTAGGCGATCTGGAACCAAGCAAAGAGGACGAGCAGAAGCGCGAGGGCGCTGCGTTTCAGGATCCGTTTCCATTTCATAGGTCGCGCTAGCTATCGCTTGCTGCCGACCTGTGGATTGATTTCCCTGTTCATTCGCATTCACTCCGCAAGAGTGATGAGTAGCATCGAATCGTGTCGGACGACCACTGGCAACATGCGACGGCCGCGGACCCCTCCACAGCCAATAGAACATCGCGCCAAAGATCAGGAGGATCGGCAGCATGCGCATGGGCACAGTCGTGAATGGCTCTGGAAGGATTTTCGCCACGCGCTCACGGATCGAGAAGAACGATCCGGCTGCGATGAAGAGCGCGAAGCACATTCGCCACAGATGGCGCGCCAGGCGTGGCCCGCCGCGAGGCATGCCGAACCGCATGATGCGCACGTCGCCGGCGGCCGCCAGAATCATGACGGTGGCGATGAAAAAGAGCATCAGGAACGTCAGGGCGCCGAGAACAAGGGCGAGCCCGCCTGCGGCAATGTGGATCGGTAAGAGCACGTTGTTCATTCGTTAGGCCGTTGCGTGCGTTTGATCGTTCGCGCCATCCACTCAGACGAGCATTGGGCATCACCAGATTTCGTCGGGTCGAATTTGTCGCTGTTAACGTGTTGTTTGGTTTGGCCTTTGGATGTCTGCTCGCTCTTGATCGTCTGGGTAAAGGCGTATTCATCCGGGCCGACGCTTTGGGGCTGGGTCAGGACGCGCTGCTTCAGGTCGGCCTGACTCGGTTGGGCCAGCGCTACGGATCTGAGACCCAGGACTGGGATGATGGTCAGGCGATGAGTTATGTTCATCCTGTGCTGGGTTCTGTTGGGTTAAGTGGGGATGAGTTCCGCAGGCAAATGAATCAAAGCGGTCCGCGAAAACGGCGGAGACGGATAGCGGCGATCAGGAAGGCGGCGGCTAAGACGAGGCCGATCCATAGACCGGCGCTGCTCAGGTACGTCCCCGGAGTAAGCTGTGAGAGCGAGTCGATCGTGAGATGGCCGTCTCCATGGAAACCGAAAGCGTGCGGCGCGAATCCCATCAAGCGGTGTTCGAGCAGCTTGCTGAAATAGTGTGTGTCGAAGGTGATCTTCTCAAAAATTTGGATCACGATCAGCGGCAACACCGCCCAGAGAAATGTCGCGCGCCGCGCCCAGCCGGAGACCAGCAGCAGCCATCCGTAGATGGGTGCATGCCAAAGCGCGATCGCGATCAAACCGTAGAGCATGACCACCCAGTTTTGAAACACCGGGAAGTGGGCCCATGACGTCGCCGGACTCACTCCGTGCACCAGTAGGTTGGCGCTGCTCATCAGGAGCATGATCAGCTGCACGCAAACTACGAGAGCGAAAGCGATCGCTGGCAGAATCGCTAAGGGAATCATCGCCTTCGAGAGCATAGTCGTTAGGTCCGAAACCGGCAGCGATTTCCAGAAGAGAATGCTGCGATCGCGACGTTCACCATGCAGAGCGTCCAGGCAGTAGAAGAAGCCGACGATGAAAACAGTGAAGATCATCATCATCGCGGCCATGTCGTAGGGCGCCTCGATCGCCGCTCGCTGTTTCACCGCGTCGTCGAGCAACAAGACCGCGCGTCTGCGTTCCGCCAGGCCGATCGTGCTGATGGCAAGAGCAAAGACTTGCACCACGGCGACAATCAGCGGCGCGACATAGATCGAACGGTTTTCCCACAACTCGCGTCGCACAGACCAATAGAATGGCCGGGTCGCAACGGTATTGTAGCCGGGGTCGGTGACCCCGGAGCTGACTGCCTCCGATTGCGTATTCATCTAACCCCTCCTTCTGCCTCGACGGCCTTGTTGCCCATCACCGCAACAAACAAGTCGGCGATGCTTGGCGTGCGGACGTCGCCGAATGCGGCGAGTTGGCCACGATCGACATTTTCGAAAAGCATCACGCTGCGGCCGAACACCTGGCGCTCGTGCAGCGGCTCGAGCGACCGCGCGGCGTCGACATAGTCAGGCTGCACCATCACTTCCGCATAGCGCGCTTCGAATTCTTCCATGCTGCATTCGAGCACGATGCGACCGTGGTGGATGAACTTGAGATCGGTCAGAACGTCCTGGACCTCTTCCACCTGATGCGTCGTCACGATGATGGTGCGGGTGTGATCGAAGTAGTCGTTCAGCAGTGAGTCGTAGAACTGCTTGCGAAAGAGGATGTCGAGACCAAGGGTCGGCTCGTCGAGCACCAGCAACTTCGCATCGATCGCCATGACCAGCGCCAGGTGAAGCTGTGCGACCATGCCTTTCGACAATTGCCTCACCTTGCTCGTGCGCTTGATTTCCGTCTTCGCCAGAAAACCTTCCGCCTTCGCGCGGTCGAAGCGCGGATGCACGCCCGCGACGTAATCGAGCGCCTGCGAAACGCGCAGCCAGCGCGGCAGTACGGCGACGTCAGCAATGAAGCAGACATCGCGCATAAGCAGATCGCGCTCGTTCCAAGGGTCGCGTCCGAGCACCTTCAGTTCTCCCACGTACGGAGTGAGACCAAGAATCGCATCAAGCGCGGTCGTCTTGCCGGCGCCGTTGGGGCCAATGAGTCCGAGGATGCGGCCCTCTTCCACGCGCAAATCAATGCCGTCGAGCGCGACGGTTGTGCCGTAGGTCTTGCGCAGTCCGCGAGCTTCTATGCAGGCCATGGCTTTAGCGTGCCTCCTTTGCACTTTTCGACGGCGACCGGCGCTTGCCGGCAGCCTCCATCAGTTCTTTCGGCTTCAACCCAAGGCGTTGGATGGTGGCGGCGACCCTCGGCCATTCTTCGGCCAGAAACTTTTGGCGCTCGCCCTTGAGCAGGAGATCGCGCGCGCCGGCTTTGACGAACATGCCGAGGCCGCGCCGGGTCTCGACCAGTTGCTCGTCGACCAGTTGTTGGTAGGCCTTGAGAACGGTCAGCGGATTGACCCGAAATTCCGCCGCGACATTGCGCACCGAGGGCAGCGGATCGCCTTCCTGAAGGACGCCGTCGAGGATCATATGGACGGCGCGGTCGCGCAGTTGCCGGTAAATTGGCTGACGGTTGTGCCATTCACTATCCATTCTGTGTTCCACCGAATCTCATCTGGTGTTGTAGTTGACTACAACACTAGCTCACAGGCAAGCTTTTTATAGATTTTTCTTTTTGCGCCGTTCGCGCTCCTTTCGGATGATCGGTCGAGAGACTGGGCCTTGGAACTTCGAGCCTGGACATGCGGAAGCGCGTCCAGGATCTGCGCCGTCATGGTCGTGGATTCCGACCAGCTGATAATTAGCTTCCAGGAGGCGAAGCGCTACGCCTCGTAACACTCGAGGTATTTAATCCCGGAGCCGGTGTTGAAGATGACGACCCGTTCCTGAGATTGAACTTCGCCTAACGAGACCAGCTTTCGCAGGGCGGTGAAGCAGGCCGCGCCTTCCGGAGCGACAAAGAGGCCTTCAGCCGCACCGACCGCGCGCGTTTCTCGGATCATCTCGTCGTCCCCTACTGCGAGCGCGCCGCCCCCCGATTCGCGCAGGATGCGAAGCATGAGGAAATCCCCGACGGCTTTCGGAACGCGCAGGCCCGAGGCCTTGGTCTGCGCATTGGGAAATTCCACCGCGGTTGTTTCTCCCGCCGCGAAAGCACGAACGATCGGCGCGCAGCCGGCGGCCTGTACTGAAAACATCCGCGGCCGCTTTTTCCCGATCCAGCCGAGTGTTTCCATCTCGTCGAACGCCTTCCACATGCCGATCAGCCCGGTCCCGCCACCGGTTGGGTAAAGGATGACGTCCGGCAGTTGCCAATCCGATTGCTCGGCCAACTCGTAGCCGAGCGTTTTCTTGCCCTCGACGCGGTATGGCTCCTTCAACGTGGAGACGTCGAACCAGCCTTCCGCTTCCTTTCGGCGGGCGATCTCCGCGCCGCAGTCAGTGATCAAGCCGTCAATCAACGTGACCTGCGCGCCAACCTCCCGGCATTCGATGACGTTCGCGCGTGGGGTATCGTTAGGCATGAAGACATGCGCCTCCAGACCGGCGCGCGCAGCATAGGCGGCGAGCGCGCCCCCGGCATTCCCCGCGCTTGGCACCGCGAGCTTTTTCGCGCCGAGATATTTCGCCATCGAAACAGCCGTGGTCATACCGCGGGCTTTGAAACTTTGCGTCGGATTCTGCGCTTCGTCTTTGACCCAGAGATTCGAGAACCCGAGCTCGCTTCCCCATTTCGTCACCGGCAGCAGAGGCGTGCCGCCTTCGCCGAAAGAGACCGGTTCGATGTTCGCCGGGAGAGGCAGAACTTCGCGGTAACGCCAAAGCGATTTCCCCCGGGCGGGCAACGCTGCGCGGGTGAGCGTGCGGCCGGCCACGGCCAGATCGTATTCCGCAAACAGAGGTTTGTGACAGACGGTGCAGAGATTCTGCAGCTCTTTCCAATCGTAGAGGAGATCGCAAGCGGTGCAGCGGAGATTCGTTAGGGACATTGGACAATCAAGAGATCATGCCCAGATTTCGCCCGTAACGCAGCCGAAGGCGAGGCCGGGCTTTCAGATTTCCGCCGTTTCACAAAAGCGAACCAGTTTGAAAATTCACCCGCCCGAGTTGCGCCTAACGAGCTGGCGCAAATCATAAATCGAGAGATGAACAAAAGAGCCTGCTTTCATCTCCGCGAATCTGCGTAATCTGCGGATCGATCCCGTGAGTCAAGAACAGCCCATCGTTGCGACGCGTCGCCCCTGGTATCGCCCGTCGCTCACGACCCAGATCATGATCGGTCTGGTCGGCGGCGGTTTTGTCGGCTGGCTCCGACCGGATTGGGGGAACGCGGTTTATTTCCTCCGCGATATTTTCCTGAACCTAATCAAATCGATCATCGCGCCGCTCGTCTTCTCGACGCTGGTCGTAGGCATCGCGGGCGGCGGCGATCTACGCAAGGTCGGCCGCATGGGGGTGAAGGCGCTGATTTATTTCGAGGTCGTGACCACGGCCGCGCTCTTCATCGGTCTCGCGGTCGTCAATCTCACGAAGCCAGGTATCGGCGTGATCCTGGTGGCGCCCAACACCGACATCATCCAGAAAATCGGGCAGACGCACCCAAAGACGTTGGTCGAGACAATCGTGCACGCGTTTCCCGCGAGCGTGGTCGAAGCGATGGTGCACGGCGATGTGCTTCAGATCGTCGCCTTCGCGGTGCTCTTCGCGATGGCGGTCTCGGCTGTCGGCGAGCGAGGCAAACCGATCCTGCGCGCGATGGAAAGTCTCTCGCAGGTGATGTTCAAATTTACCAACTACGTGATGATGTTCGCGCCCATCGGGGTGGGCGCGGCGATGGCCCACACCGTCGGCACGCAGGGGCTCGGCGTCCTCACCCATCTCGGGAATCTCATCCTCTCGCTCTATCTCGGGCTTATCCTTTTTGTCGTGCTTGTTTTCGGCGCAGTCATTCTCATCGCACGGGTGCCCTTGCGACAATTCGTTAGGGCAATTCGCGAACCGGCGGCGATCGCCTTCGCCACCACGAGCAGCGAATCGGCTTTGCCTAAGGCGATGGAAGCGATGGAGCGGTTCGGTGTTCCCAAACGCATCGTCGGGTTCGTTATGCCGACCGGTTATTCCTTCAACCTCGATGGGTCGACCCTTTACCTTGCGCTCGCTTCGGTCTTCGTCGCCCAGGCGGCCGAAGGGACGACCGGGCATCATCTCGGCATCGGTCAGCAGATTGTTATGATGCTCACGCTCATGATTTCCTCGAAAGGCGTCGCTGCAGTCCCGCGGGCCTCGCTGGTGATTTTGCTCGCGACCTTAAATACCTTTCTCCCAGCCGGGCTGGGGCCGATCGGGGTCGCGGTGATTTTCGGCGTCGATGAGTTGATGGACATGGGCCGGACCTGCGTGAACCTGATCGGCAATTGTCTCGCGACGGTCGTGGTCGGCCGCTGGGAGGGCGAATTTGACGAGAAGCGTGCGCGCGTTTTCGGCACTGCGGAGGAAGCCGAACTGAATCTGCGCGAAGGCAAAGTCGTGTTCGCCGAAGCTGTAGCGCAGGGGGATTGAACAGTTCAGCTCCTGACTCGACCTCTGCGATCGCGCAGATTCAACTCCAGTTGCTGA